>USPF01000012.1 GCA_900556555.1 uncultured Blautia sp. | reverse complement strand
CAGAAGAATATACCTCAGATTATCCGAGAGCCATTCTCTGAAATTGTCTAACATACCTGTCCTCCTTATATTCCCTTATCCTCATGCTCTCCCCAAAGCATATAACACACCCGGAGGGATTCGAACCCCCGACACGTGGTACCGGAAACCACTGCTCTATCCCCTGAGCTACGGGTGCATATGTTTCTACATCTTAGTTATCATACCACAAATTTATCCTGTTGTAAAGACTTTGAAATTTTTCTGCATGTATTCTGCACTTTTTTGGGAAATACCACCCTATTTTCAACGAAAACAGGGTAGCATCCCCCACCTACTCTACATTATAAGAGCTTCTCGTTTCCGATCATAATAATAAATTTCATAAGAAAGTATTTCTTCTTCCTCTACTTGATTTTGATTGACTTCTCTTACCATTTTCATTAATTCTAACCGGGTATAATGTCCCAAATCTGGAACCAGAATACATTCATGAACACTGCTTGGAAGCACAAAGAAATTTCTTTTTAGAATTGCACCGATATGTGTTAAGACGTGTGGATAAAGCAAGGCCGCCGCACCGTAATATTTTTCCTCATTTGTAAGAACATACATTAATTCATCTGTTTCAAAATCATCTGTTTCCTCCTGTCCTGTCAGCTCTGCAATGAGAGATTCCATCCCTTTCAATGTATAAGGAAGTTTTCTTGTGGTATTTAATGTGGCATCCTCAAATAACTGTCTCTTACTGATCCCCCAGGTATCCAGATTGTTATTATGTATAAGGATTGAACCTCCTTGAAAAAAACCTTTTTCCATACGGTAGTAAAACACAACTGCCAAGTCCAGATATTTTATATGAGGGACTCTTTGCAGCATTTTTTCATTCAGTTTGTAGTTAATCAGCTTATAAAAGACCCTGCCTCTGGCCTTCCTGTAATCCTCAAACTGTTCTACAGAAAATTCTGCACCTCTTTTCCATCGCTCTTCCTCTGAGATAATTCTCCGGGCAATGCCTTCCAAATCAGCCCCTTCCTCGTAAATCTCATAAAATTCTTGCAGATAAATCGTAGGTAATATGTTTTCATCTTTTCCTTTCAGCATAACTGCATCCAGAATGACCCCATTATTCTTTTCAATCTGCTGTAAAATGACTTTTTTCTTTCCTTCTGTTTTCTTTTGTAAAATTCTGCATAATTCTTCTTTGAATGTCTGATAATCCATACACATTCTTCCTTTCTTTTTATATTTTTTTATATAAAGCACCAGAAGAAAACAGAATGTCTCCCTCTGCTGCCAAATATCCTTCTGCCAGATTCGGTTCATCAGGGATTTTTCGATAGATTTATCTTAGAATAAAGCCATTTGGCTATAGAATAGAATTTCGATGAATAGTATTTCAAGAAAGCCTGCTGCTGCATTTTCCTGCAGCAGCATCGGCTATTTTCTCTGACTGTAAATTAAACTCTGGATAAATATTCTCCGGTTCTGGTATCAATTTTGATCACATCACCCTGGTTTACAAACAGAGGTACATATACAGTAGCACCTGTCTCAACAACAGCTGGTTTTGTAGCACCCTGTGCAGTATTTCCTGCAAATCCAGGCTCAGTATCAGTAATCTCCAGCTCAACAAATAACGGAGCTTCGATTGCAAATACGTTTCCATTGTAAGAACATACTTTTACTGTTTCGTTTTCTTTTACGAATTTCAGGGAATCACCTACTGTATCCTGACCGATTGCGATCTGATCATATGTTTCATTATTCATGAAGTTATATAAATCTCCATCGCTGTATAAATACTGCATATCCACACGTTCAATTCTTGCCTGTGGGAATTTTTCAGTTGGTCTGAATGTTCTTTCAATAATTCCGCCACTGATAACATTTTTTAATTTTGTTCTAACGAATGCAGCACCCTTTCCAGGTTTAACGTGCTGGAATTCCATAATCTGTACTACGTTACCATCAATTTCCAGTGTGAGACCGTTTTTAAAATCTCCTGCTGATATCATAATGATATTCCTCCTTAATTTCGTCCGTTGGGAAAACCTGTTATTTTCCGCTATATCTCATTCTATAATATCTGAATGTAATTTTCAACTATTTTTTCGCTTTCTTTGCTCTTTTGCGTAAAAAAACAGGACAATTTTTTCCAGTTTTCTCTTCAGAACAATCTGAATCTCTTCTTTTGGGTGAATTGGTTTCACTAAAATATTGTGGATTCCCACTCTTTTTGCCCCATAAACGTCTGTAAATAGCTGATCCCCTACAAATAAAGTATTTTCCAGAGAAGTTCCCATAAGTTCCATGGCCTTCAGATAATTTTTGCGGGATGGCTTATGAGCATTCTCAATAAAATGCACCTGTATTTTTTCATTAAAGGAGCTGACTCTCTGATATTGATTATTGGATAACAGACAGCACTGAAATCCTATCTGTTTCAAATTTTCGAATAATTTCTCAGATTTCTGGTCAGAAGGTGCCCCATGGGGAACCAGGGTATTATCAATATCAAAAATAATTCCTCTGTACCCTTTCCGGTACAGCTCTTCAAAATTAATTCTATAGGTAGATTCCAGATATTCATCCGGGAAAAACATCTTAAACATGGCTTTTTCTCTCCTTGTACCTGTTTTCCTTATGGTAACAGGTACAGGCAGGTTTTGTCAATTCATCCTCTTTCATTTAAAGGACAGTAAGTCTGTTCTTCCAGAATATTCTTATATGCCGGACGGATAATCTTATCTGTATTGATAAGTTCTTCCATACGGTGTGCAGACCATCCCACAATACGGGCGATGGCAAACATCGGAGTGTATAATTCCAGCGGGAGTCCCAGCATGCTGTAAACAAAACCGCTGTAAAAGTCCACATTGGCACTTACTCCTTTGTAAATACGGCGTTCCTGTGCAATCACTTCCGGTGCCAGCCTCTCAACTTTGGAATACAGGTCATAATCTTTCATTCTTCCCTTTTCCCCTGCAAGCTGCTTGACAAACCGCTTAAATATCTGGGCTCTTGGATCGGAAATCGAATATACCGCATGTCCCATTCCATAGATCAGCCCCCTCCGGTCAAAGGCTTCTTTGTGAAGCAGCTTAATGAGATAATCTTTAATCTCATCTTCATCTGCCCAGTCCTGTAAATGTTCCTTCATATCCTGGAACATACTGACTACCTTAATATTCGCGCCACCATGCTTTGGTCCTTTCAGAGAGCCAAGAGCTGCTGCTATTGTAGAATACGTATCTGTACCAGAAGAAGATACTACATGCGTGGTAAAGGTAGAGTTATTTCCACCGCCGTGCTCCATATGCAGCACCAGTGCCAGGTCAAGAATCTTTGCTTCCAGTGGTGTATATATTTTATCCGGCCTGAGAAGAAGAAGGATATTCTCTGCCGTGGAAAGATTTCTCTCTGGATTGTGAATATATAAGCTATCCTCCAGATTATAATGTTTATGAGCCTGATATCCATATACAGATAACAAAGGGAAAACACTTATCAGATTGATGCATTGACGCAGAACATTTGGAAGGGAAATATCTTCCGGATTATCATCATAAGAATAGAGTGTTAATACACTTCGGGAAAGAGTGTTCATCATATCACGGCTAGGAGCCTTCATGATAACATCTCTGACAAAATTTGTAGGAAGCTGCCGCTGAGATGCCAGTATCGCAGAAAAATCTTCCAGTTCTTTTGTGGTAGGAAGTTTCCCAAACAACAGCAGATACGTGGCTTCTTCAAAACCAAATCTCTGATCTGCCAGAAATCCTCCTGTCAAATCTTCTATGTTAATCCCCCGATAGTACAACTCGCCTTCACAGGGAATCTCCTGGCCATCTACGACTTTCTTAGATACAATATTGGAAATCTGGGTAAGGCCTGCCAGTACTCCTTTTCCGTTGAGGTCCCTCAGCCCTCTTTTTACATCGTATTTTCCATACAGGGCTGTATCAATTCTACTATTTTCCTTACAGATTTCTGTAAGGGCTTCAATTTCCGGAGTGACTTTTTTATTGAAATCGGACATATCGGATTCCCCCTTTTCTTACTTTAGCACTACACTATAGTAACACACAAAACTATTTTCTGGCAAGTTACTTTTTTCTAAAGAAAGTATTAAAAAAGTTCTGCAAAACAGATATCTTCTACGCCTGTCCTACAGAACTTCTTCCTTGTATTCTCTTATTCTTTTAAATTCAATTTTGCTAAAGCATCTGCAAACGCATTGTTCAGCGGCTCATTTGCCTCTTTTTTCTGTTTATTCAGATATCTCTGCACATCTTTTTTGCTTACTCCGGCTCCTTCTTTTGCTCTTCTTTGCTGGAAACTGGACAGTTTTTCTTTATAACCACAGGTCTGGCAGATAAAGGTATCTTCTTTTCCTTTCACATACAGTTCCATTTTTCTATGGCAATTAGGGCATCTGGCATTGGTAATACGGGAAATGGTTTCTCTATGCCCACATGCCCTGTCCTGGCATACCAGCATTTTGCTGTTTTTTCCGTTTACAGCCAGCATCCTTTTTCCACAAACCGGACATTTGGTATTGGTAAGATTTTCATGACGGAAGGTTCCGCCGCTGGTCTTGATTTCCTCAATAATTTCCTCTGTATAGTTCCGGATATCATCCAAAAACACCTCTTTTTTCAGCTTACCTTCTGCAATCCTGGAAAGTTTCATTTCCCAGTCTGCTGTTAATTCCGGCTTCTTTAAATCCTCCGGAACTAATTCCAGTAACTGTTTTGCCTTGGATGTAATATAAATGTCCTTCCCACGTTTTTCCATCAAAAAGGTACTAAACAGTTTTTCGATAATATCAGCTCTTGTTGCCACCGTTCCAAGACCCCCGGTCTCTCCCAGTGTTTTCACAGCCTTGGCATCTTGGCTCTCCATATATTTCACAGGATTTTCCATTGCGGATAACAAAGTAGCCTCATTAAATGGTGCCGGTGGTTTGGTCTTGCCCTGGGTAATATCCACCCTCTCAATGTGGAAATGACTGCCCTGCTCTGCATCAGAAAGATTCTGAAACTCTTCTTCCTGTTCCTGGTCTTCCTGCTGATATACTTCTTTCCATCCCTGATTCTTTACGATTCTTCCCTTTGCTGTAAAGGTTTCCCCTCCGGCTTCTCCACGCATTAAAGTCTGCTCATATTCAAAGGGCGGGTACAGCACGCTGAAAAATCTCCGTACCACCAGGTCATAAATCTTCCGTTCCTCATTGGTCATATGTTCCAACTGGACAAACTGTTCTGTTGGAATAATTGCGTGATGGTCACTGACTTTCTTATCGTCTACAAAAGACTTATTCACCTTCACTGGCTTCATGGACAATGCTCCGGCAATCTTCCGGTAAGGTCCTACTGCACAGGCTTTCAGCCGCTCCTTGATTGTGGGAACCACATCTGTTCCAATAAATCTGGAATCTGTTCTCGGATATGTCAGCACCTTATGATTTTCGTAAAGACGCTGCATAATGTTTAATGTCTCTTTTGCAGAAAATCCAAACTTCTGATTCGCATCTCTCTGGAGTTCTGTTAAATCATAAAGCCCTGGAGACATGGTTGTTTTACGGCTTTTTTCCACCGAAGTGACCGTAAGTACACCAGTTCCGGCTGCTGCTTTGACTACTTCCATCCTTTCCCTGTTAAAAGAACGGGAACTGCCACTTTTGCCATCCTGCCAGGTCCAGCGGTTTCTGCCAGCCAGAATCGTCAGCCCGTAATACTCCTTTGGCTTGAAATTCCGTATTTCTTCTTCTCTGGTCGCAATCATTGCCAAGGTCGGAGTCTGAACTCTTCCACAGGATAACTGGGCATTGTACTTGCAGGTCAGGGCTCTGGTGGCATTGATTCCAACCAGCCAGTCTGCCTCTGCCCTGGAGACTGCTGCATCATAAAGATGATTGTATGCCCTTCCATCTTTAAGATGGGCAAACCCTTCCCTAATCGCCTTATCTGTGACGGAAGATATCCACAATCTTTTAATCGGTTTTGCACACTTTGCTTTTGCCAGAATCCATCTTGCAACCAGTTCCCCTTCCCTGCCTGCGTCTGTAGCGATAATAATCTCTCCTACATCTTTCCGGTAAAGCTGGGTTTTCACTGCCTGGTACTGTTTTCCTGTCTGACGGATTACGACCAGATTCATATGCTCTGGAAGCATAGGAAGATCCTCCATCTTCCATTCTTTATATTTCTGGTCATATTCTTCCGGGTCTGCCAGGGTGACCAGATGCCCAAGAGCCCAGGTAACAATATATTTTTCTCCTTCTAAGGCACCATTTAACTTTTTGCTGCATTTTAATACCCTGGCAATGTCTCTTGCCACAGAAGGCTTTTCTGCTAATACAACAGATTTCATGCAATTAACTCCATTTCTTTCCGAAAAATTCAGTTGTTCTCTTTACTTTTTCCATAACCCCCTGAAAACTTTGCGGTGTTAAGGACTGTTTTCCATCGCACAGTGCTTTTTCAGGATTATTATGCACCTCAATCATGACACCATCTGCCCCTGCTGCAATGGCTGCCATGGTAAGAGGCTCTACCATAAACCGGATGCCCGCTGCATGGCTTGGATCCACAATGACCGGAAGATGGGTTTTCGATTTCAGCATAGGGATTGCAGAAATATCCAGTGTATTTCTCATAGAGGTCTCAAAGGTACGGATTCCTCTCTCGCAGAGAATTACCTGCTCATTTCCTCCCGCCATAATATATTCTGCACTCATGAGCAGCTCTTCCAATGTATTTGCCATACCTCGTTTTAATAATATAGGTTTTCTTATCTTTCCCAATTCTTTCAAAAGCTGAAAATTCTGCATATTTCTGGTTCCAACCTGGATGACATCCACATCCTCAAATAACGGAAGATGTTCTGCACCCATGATTTCCGTTACAATAGGAAGGCCAGTGGCCTTTTTGGCCTCTAACAACATTTTCAGGCCTTCATCTCCCAGCCCCTGGAACGCATATGGAGACGTTCTTGGCTTAAACGCTCCTCCTCTTAAAAATCCGGCTCCGGCATTTTTTACCTGATGTGCCACCTCTGTCATCTGTTCTCTTGTTTCGATGGAACAAGGTCCTGCAATTACCTGAAAATATTCTCCGCCTATTTTTCTGCCCTGAATATCAAAAACAGAAGGCAGGGGATGCATTTTTTTACTTGCTTTTTTATATGGTTCTTTAATTCTCTTTACAGATTCAATTACATCCAACGCATTAAGCCAGTCTTCACTCACTTCCGTAGTATCTCCAATCAGGCCGATAAGAGAGGTATTGATTCCCTCTGACAGGTGTAATTTCAGGCCCTGTGCCATAAGCTGTTGTTTCAGTTCCTCTACTTTTTTTTCGTCTGCGCCTTGTTTTAACACTAAAATCATGGTCTCGTCCTCCTTAATTCAGGCTAATCATATCTTGCATGTAAGAATTTGTCAACATGGATTTATCCATTTAAAAGACAAGTTTTCCTGCCTCTTCTTCTGACTTTTTAAATATTTTTTATTGCCTAGCATTTCATTTTATATTATAATAATTTCAGAATATTTATCTTATTTGTTTTTGTTTTCGAATTTTTAGGAGGTCCTATGAATCTACACAGCCAACTGGCTCACCAGGTAATCAATGAAGTGCAAAAAGCAGTCATCGGAAAAAAAGACTGTATCGAAAAAATCATGATGGCAATTTTAAGCTCCGGGCACATTCTCCTGGAAGATATTCCAGGTGTGGGTAAGACCACCATGGCTCTTGCTTTTTCTAAGGCACTGCACCTAAAAGAAAAACGTCTTACCTTTACTCCTGACGTACTTCCGGCAGATTTGACGGGCTTTACCATGTATAGAAAAGAAACCAATAAATTTTATTATCAGCCGGGTGCCCTGATGTGCAACTTATTTCTCGGAGATGAAATTAACCGTACTTCTCCCAAAACTCAGTCCGCACTTCTGGAAGTAATGGAGGAGGGACAGGTCAGTGTAGACGGTGTCACTCACGCTCTTCCGAAACCTTTTATTGTCATTGCCACTCAGAATCCTGCAGGTTCTGCAGGAACTCAGCTCCTTCCGCAGTCCCAGCTTGACCGTTTCACCATCTGTCTTAGTCTCGGATACCCGGATATGGAGGAAGAAATTGCGATTTTAAAAGGCCGGATTGCCAGAAATCCTCTGGAAACCCTGGAACCAGTGCTAGAAGCCAGCCAGCTTCTCGCCCTTCAGGAAGAATGCAGCCATGTCTTCATCCATGACAGGATTTATCATTATATCTGCAGCCTTGTGCAAGCCACCAGGAATCATCCCATGGTTGAGCTTGGAATCAGTCCCAGAGGAACTCTTGCACTTACACACATGGCTCAGGCAGGGGCATATCTTGCAGGACGGAATTATGTGATTCCAAAAGACATACAAACGATTTTCCCTGATGTGTGCCTCCATAGAATATGCCTGAACTCCAAAGCCAGGATCAGCCATGTAAACAGCCGTTCTATACTGGAGGATATTTTAAAAAATACCCCTGTCCCCTCAGTCCGCAGACGTGATAAAGGAGAATAACTTATGCTCTGTAATCTAACTACTACCTGCTTGTTTCTGCTGCTTGTCTATCTTACTATCCTTTACAAAAGCAGTGCTGCCTGTGCCCTGATGCTTCTTCTGGCTTTTGGTATCCTGTTTGGAATCCTGCATCTGTTTTACACGGTTTCCCATGTGCAGATTGAGTTTCCGGAAGTTGTTGTGGAATCTTCTCAAAAAGGAACCGGACACCTGGCAATCCGCATAAAAAACACAGGAAAGCTTTCTGTACAACAGACTTCTATGAAATTGTATTTAAAGGACATCCAGCAGCACATTGTAAGTTTCATTCCTGTGAATTTTTCTATTCCGCACCGGGAAGCTTCTTTGGTGGAACTGGAGGTCAGCAGTCATTTGTGCGGCAGATTTTACTTAGAAACCCGCCTGGCAAAATTTTACAGTCCTTTCCATCTGGTGTGTTTTCCCTATAGGAAAGTCCTCCAATGCAAAGCACTTTTTTATCCGGAACCTTTTCCTCTTGATATCCAGGTGACAGAAGCCACCAGGTATTTTGCTGCAGAGAGCGAAGAATTTGAAGACCTGGTTCCAGGAATGGCCCTTCATCCTATTAATGAAATCCGGGAGTTTCTTCCCGGTGACCGGGTGCGGCAGATTCACTGGAAATTAAGTGCGAGAACAGACTCTTTACTGGTACGTGACATGGGAAAACCTGATGGATTTCCTGTACTTGTATTTCTGCAGCTCCAGATTCTCCATGGACAGGCTGGCACTTCTTCTCTCAGCCAATTTTGGGAATTTGCAGTTTCTCTGTCTTTTGCTCTTCTGGAGTCAAAATGCAGACATTTTGTTATCTGGTTCGACCAGAAAGAGGGCTGTCTGATGCGATATCCCATACGCACAGAAGAAGACTTGACTGCCTGTATCTACACTCTTCTTCACGAAGAACTTTACGATTCATCCAAAGAGCTTTATGATTTATATACAAAAAAGTACCCTGGCGATACCTTTCACACCAGGCTGATTCTTAATACAAACATGACCCTTCAACAGGAATCAGAAGCACCCTGCACCTGTACCAGAGACATGACAATTACTGTCTGAAAGGAGAATACCTGACATGAATACCAGGAAACAAGCTGTGATTTCAATGAAAAAAACAGACAAAAATTCTTCCGCAGCACCTAACACTGCGGTATCTTTTGTATGTAATTTTCTGGTGTTTTTTTCTGCATCCATGGGTGTTCTTCTCTCTGTGCTTCAGGCACTTTCCCTGCCCTGGACATTTCGCCCTTATGCTCCATGTGTACTGTTTTTTTCTTTCATATTTACTATTTTGGCCACACGGAAACACAGGAGAATTCACAGAATAATCTTCTGGTTTTTTTGTGTATTTTGTATTCTTGCTGCATTTCATTTCCGTGATTCTCTCGTGGAAGAAAGTCTGTCTTTTCTTGGCAATGTGCAGCATTCCCTGGAAGAAAACTATGGCCTTACCCTTCTCTCCTCTTTTTCTTACAATGAGGAACCATATCGGATTTTTCTTCCTACTGTGCTATGTATATTTTTGCTGCTGTTTTACAGTGCGGCACGCTTCCATCGAAGAAGCCTTGTTTTTCTTCTTCTGATTCTTCCTGCAGGTTTTGTTTTTTTGCTGAACCAGTCACCTACGGTTTCTTCTCTTGGTTTTCTTGCATCAGCCTATCTTTTCTGGACCTTAACTGACAGAGAAACATCTATGGGACTGACTTCCTTCATTCCTGCTGTTATAGCTGTCTTCCTTTATGTTTTCTGTGCATCTGTTCTTGTCCCTGAACTCTCCCCTGTTTTCTTTCAGTGGAGGACACCACTGTGCCAAAGAGTAAACGAAATAATGAAAATCTCAGACTCTCCGTCCTCGGATTCTATGACTGTCATTGGTACTGGTTTTTCTTATGAAACAGGAGAAAATACACAACGCCTGAACAATACTGCTCCTGCTTATCAGCATCAGTCTATGTTCCGCTTCACCTCTGATTTTCGCCCAAAAGAAACCATCTTTTTGAGAGGATTTATTGGCGCTTCCTACTCCAATGCACAATGGACTTCTGCCCAAAATCAAGATTGGGAATCATTTTTACAGCATAAAAAAAACACCAGCAAAAATGCCGGACTTATTTACCAGATGCCTTACCATATTGTAAGTAATGCACGTCAAAATGACATTGGAGTAATGTCTCTCACCCCTTTATTTCCTGCCTCCTACAGCTATCTTCCTTGGGGAACTGAAATTCCAGTTTCTCTTCGAACAGGGGAAGATAACCGGGTAAAAAAATTATTCTCAAAAAAAGCTACTTTCTCTGGTCTTCCTTTGTCTCTTGCAGATGCTGATTTATTACAAAATCCAGTATGTTCCTCCAAAGAAGCTACTATGGAAGAACTGTACCGCACCTATATCCAGAATCAGTTTACCTCTTTTGAGCAATCGGAAACCGACTTTCTCTATGAAAAGATACAAAGGCTCCCTGTTTTCCAGTCCATGAGCACGAATCCTTCTATAAAAGAAATAAAACAGGCAGCAGCAGAAATCCAGCAATTCCTCTGGAAACATGCATCCTATAGCCTCAATCTGGAGCCAATTGCTTCTGGAAATACATTAATAGAAGACTTTCTGTACCGTCAGCACAAGGGATTCTGCGTACATTTTGCCACGGCAGGAACTCTTTTATTCCGCATGTATGGGATTCCCGCCCGCTATGTCAGCGGTTATGCCGTTGCCCCACAGAAACTTTCTTCTGGCCCAGACGGTTCGTATTCCTGTGAAATTATGGATTCTCAGGCACATGCATGGACTGAAATATACGTGGGAAAAGGCGGATGGATTCCTGTGGAAATGACACCTGCTGCCTCTAGGATTTCAGACGAAACTGCTCCAACCCCACCAGAATCTCCACAGGATGAAACTACTCCTGGTACTTCTGAACCTTTGGAAAAAGAACCAGAAACAGACCCTGAAGAGCCCCTTTCTTCTACCGGTAAAAACACTCCACAAGAGGGTTCTGACCCAAAACAGGAAGACGTATCTGCCCCGTCTGGATTCTCTCTTTTCTCTGTTTTCCGTGTAATTTTTTCGATTGTGGCAGGACTTGCAGCCATCTGTGCTGCACTCCTCTTGTGGAGAATCCTGTGTTTCAGAAAACGCCTTGGCTATTTTGCAATCTCTTCTTATGATTGCTATGAGACGATTTTCCGAAGCCTGCTTGCTCTTTGGGAAAAACTTTACGGTCTCTCCTGCACAGAACTTTCTGACCATGCACTTTACCAATTGTTTACGGAAAATCTGCCGGAAACAGAAAAAAATCTATTCCTGACCGTGTACCAGCAGGCCGAATCCTTTGCTTTCGGACAGGAAAAACCATCCAAAACTCAGATAAGGGAACTGAGACACCATTACAGCATCTATCGAAAAAAACTGCTGAAAAACAGCAGTTCCTTCCATCAGTTCTGGTATGTATTTATGCTTGGCTTATAGGAGAATCCCTCTGTTTTTCCTTTCAAAGAGAAAGCTCATGTGCAATATCAAAACAAAGATGCAGGGCTTTTTCCAGGGATTCTCCTCCCCAGTTTCTTTCCTTATAGGCATCCATATCTGCCAGTGTATCTGCCGTAAATAAAATCTGTCCAAAGGCAATATTCCGAAATCTGGCACATGCTGCTAAAGCTGCACATTCCATCTCCACTGTCATACAGCCTTCCTGCCTCCTGTGTGCAACTTTTTCCTTGGTTTCTCTGTAAAATCCGTCTGTAGTCCAGGTCATGCACTCCAGATACGGGATGTTCCATTTCTTAAATGTTCTCTCAATAGAATGCAATACCTGTAAATCCAAGTCTATGTATCTGGAGGGCGGCAAGTAATGATAAGAAGTACCTTCGTCTCTCAATGCCCTCCTGGGAACCAGAAATACATTTTCCTCCAGCTTTTGCAGAACACCACAGGAGCCTGCTGATATGACCGTTTCTACTCCGTATCCGATGAGCCAGTCTAAAATTTGCGTGGAAGCTGCTGCCCCTACCGGTGCCTGGCAGAAACAAATTTTCTCTCCTTTGTAGTCTATAGTATAAACTGGATATTTCTTTGTAATGGAGACAAATTCTGCTGTTTTTTCTGCGTTTACTGCACTGGCATATTGTTCAATAACATCTCCTAAAAAAGCAAACACCGCCTTTTTAGGAAGTTGAATATCCAGGTTCTCATGCGTAGGCATTACAACCGCAGACGGACTGTCATCATACTCTAAAATCGGTATCTTATTCTCTCTAAATGCCATATAATCCTCCTTATTATCTGATACAGATTAAACAAGAAATCTTAAAATCCATAAACCAGTTTTGCAAATCCCTGCTCATTGAAAAAGAAAAATCTCCCAGCGAATACAACCGCCATATAGAACGGCAATTCTACAAATGGTGTCTGAACTACCTGTGTTTTTCCACCTGTCCACTTTGTCCATATCCGGTACAAAAGATAGCCTAATAATGCCCCTAAGGTATTCATCAACAAATCATCAATATCTGTACTCCTGATATTCAATAACTGGCTGATTTCGATAAAAAGGGAAAATCCCAGGCCAAGCTCCAATATACGGACAAGATTCGCCATCTGTTTCCATATGAGCGGTACAAGGAACCCTAGCGGAAGAAACATGACAATATTCAGCAGATAAGGAATCACAGCAATCTCACCAGAAAACAACAGATAATTTATCTGATCCTGCCGAAATTCCAAGCCATATAGCAGTCCATCATAAAAAGTTCCTGCTCCTGTAACATGATACACTCCGATCATATACAAGGCAAAGAAAAAAATCCATACATCATAACTTCTTCCAAGTCGCAACTGTTTCTTCTTATGCGAATATTTCAATGCCAAAAACAATACAAGAAATGGGATAAATCCTGTCAAAAATTCATATCCGTAAAAAAGTAATTCTTCCATAAAATCTGCTCCTCTCTTCCTATTCCAGCAGTTTTTTCAGAAGCTGTTTCCGGTTATTGATATATAGTTCCATCACCTGATAACTGCTGGTATCCTCGTATGCACATGTATGCAGCCTGCCTTCATCAAAAGTCAGAATTCCAGCTCCCGGCATTCCCAGTAAAATCGGAGAATGCGTCACAATAATAAATTGAGAGCCTTCTTTTACACACTCATGGATATCCATAAGCAGCGTTAATTGTCTCTGAGGTGACAGTGCTGCTTCCGGCTCGTCCAACAGATATAATCCATGTGGCCGGAATTGCTCCTGTGCGATTTCCAGGAAACTTTCCCCATGGGATTTTTCATGATATCTTTTTGACGGATGTTCAAAGTCTGCATAATCCATCTCCTTGGTTGCCACATTATAAAAACTCTCTGCTCTTAAAAAATATCCCCAGCCTGCTTTTTGATAACTCCGTACCAGCCGGATGGCTTCATTTAATTCAGAATGAGAATCAAAGGTAGAAAAACGATAGTTTTTTGTACCTCCTTCCGGATTAAATCCTGTTGCAATAGCAAGTGCCTCTAACAAGGTCGATTTACCGGTTCCGTTTTCCCCCACGAAAAAGGTAATTGGACTGGTAAATTCCAGACTATTTACTCCTTGCAAGGCTTCTATTGCTCTCAAATAACTATAGGGACTGATTTTACTCCAATCAATGGAAAATCCCCTGATAAACGGTGCGCTCATTGGAATTCCTCTAAACTTTCCTGAATGCATAAAGCCAGGATAACAAGTGAAACGAAAGATTATCCTTTGCTTTTTCTAAAAAATTTCTAAAGTTGCAAAATCGTATGGTTTTTTATAGCTATTATACTGAATTTTGTCCTTTCACACAAGAAATTTGTCCTTGTGTTTTCTTTTTAATCTGTTATACTGATTCTATAATTAATGAATACATTTCAAAAGGTATCCTGTCTGAAATATTGCGTAAAAACAGGGCCGAGGTGATAGATATGATTTTAACAGAATATGATGAAAATGAATTCCGGGAATTCTTAAAAGAAGATTCCTGGAAAAAGGGACATACGGCCGGAGTACAGGATGGAATCCAAACTGGGATTCAAACTGGCATACAAACCGGGATTCAGACTGGCATACGTGAGATAATCCGCACCTATGCAGAACTACAACTCCCTAAAGAGCAGCTTCTGGAAAGATTAACCAATGGATTTTCTCTTTCTATGGAAGAAGCAGAACAATACATCGAGCAATACGAAAAACTTTAAACATATTGGCACCCCACCAGGTAGTGGAGTGCCAATACTAAACTAGCGCTAAAAGGTTCACAGGACTCTCAATCTGTTCAAAATCTTCTTTTCTTTTCGACCTTTGAATAGGATGAGCCTTTAAATACCAAACTGCCTGGACTGCTTTCATACCAATTTTTTGTGCTGCTTCTAGCTCACCACTTCCGCCGTCACCCACATACAGACATTCCTCTGCTTCAACATGCAACCGCTCCATACAGCGTTGGAAAATTGCAGAATCTGGTTTTTGCAGTCCTTCTTCGTAAGACAGGCAAGATGCATTAAAATATGGATATAGTATGCTTTTTTTGATCACCTCTGCCTCTTCTGAAAAGCAATTGCTGATTAATCCTATCAAAATCCCTTTTTCTTTCAGTTTCTCCAGCATAGGTATGATTTCCTCATGCAAATGCCTGAAAGTTTCTTCTTTTGTCCAAATTCGTTTATCCACGATGGTCTGAAACCTTTCTTCCGAATACGTGTTGTTTTCTTGCAAAATTCTCTCAATAATTTCTTCAAATGACAATTTCCCTATGGTTCTGTCCGTAGCAGTAGTTCTCCATAATTCCTGAAATTTTTCTGCTGGAATTCCTGCATCTTCTGCCATTTCTGCACTAAAATAAAGAGGACATTCATAATGAGTAATTAAAGTCTCATACATATCAAAAATCACTGCTTTTATCATATACAGCCTCCTTAACAGTTATGAATCTGTCACTAAATTTTTCAAATACATAATCTCAGCAAAAGCGGCTTTCCATGACTCCGCCTGTATGTATGCAAGAATCTTTTCATCACCTGGTTTTGCTTTATAAATTTCAATATCTTCCATCTTACACTCCTACCTGGCTTTTTCAAAGCGGTATTTCTGACTCACATCCGGATATTTATCCCGGTCTACTTCACTCATAAACATCTCCAATGGTCTTGCACAGATTTTAAATGGTGCATACAATGCCTGATAAATCACAAGGCGTTCTCCTGTTTCCGTATGCTGTGCGAAAGCCAGAACCTTATAGAGATATTCCGAAGTTTTGTCGGAAACCCACTCTCTTTTAAAGTGCTGTACAATATCTCCCACCTGAATATCTCTGGCAGGAATCTCTGGCTCCGGTGCTTCCGGTTCCGTGTCCAGTTCCAGGTATTCCTCCTTATCCAAGGACACTGGAACACCTGTTTTCCCTAAAATATGGACACCGCCATACCAGGTGCCTGTAGTCTCAAAAATATCACCTATTTCGTATTCTGATGTGTATTCATCATTCTTCTTTATGATTCTGATTTTTCCCATAACATTCTCCCTATATCACCATAATTAATGTCCCTGCTCCGATTAAAATACACCCAGCCAGGGACTTCCATGTAAACTGTTCATGGAGAAACACAAATGCAAGAACTAACGTAATTACCACAGACAATTTATCTACCGGTACTACTTTTGATGCCTCTCCAATCTGTAAGGCTTTGTAATAACACAGCCAGGATGCGCCGGTTGCCAAACCTGACAGGATTAAGAAAAGCCAGCTTTTGCTGCTGATCTGTGAAATTCCTTTCTGTGCATGAACTAAGAAAACCATTCCCCACGCCATCACAAGAACTACGGTTGTTCTGATTGCTGTGGCAAGATTGGAATTCACGCCATCAATCCCGACTTTTGCCAGAATTGATGTAAGTGCTGCAAACACTGCTGAAAGGATTGCAAAGAAAAACCACATGTAACCTCACCCTTCTTTCTGCTCATATGCAAACTCTTTCATCTCATTATACACCCTCCCCCTCTTCCCCACAACCTAAAACAGCCAGCCATACAGCGTTCACACTGCCCATGACTGACTGTCTCTTTCTTAAATTACTTCTGCTTTCTCAAACTGGCTGTTATACAGATTGGCGTAGAAACCGCCTTCTGCCAGAAGGGAATCGTGAGTTCCCTGTTCAATAATATCTCCGTCTTTCATAACCAGAATCAAGTCTGCGTCACGGATGGTTGAAAGCCTGTGAGCAATGACGAAACTGGTTCTGCCCCGCATAAGATTGTCCATAGCAGCCTGAATCCTTTCCTCTGTTCTGGTATCCACAGAAGAGGTTGCTTCATCCAAGATCAGGATTTTATTGTTTGCCAAAATAGCCCTGGCAATGGTTAAAAGCTGCTTCTGTCCCTGAGAAATATTGCTGGTTTCCTCGTTTAACATCATCTGATATCCACCTGGCTGAGACATGATGAAATGATGTGCATGTGCTGCTTTTGCCGCTGCGATCACTTCCTCATCTGTGGCATCCAGTCTGCCGTAACGGATGTTTTCCATGATTGTTCCATGGAACAGCCAGGTATCCTGAAGAACCATTCCAAACAGTTCTCTAAGCTGGCTTCTGTTAAACTCTTTTACATTATGTCCATCTATAAGAATCTCACCGGAATTCACATCATAGAACCGCATCAAAAGTTTGATCATAGTGGTCTTTCCTGCTCCTGTAGGACCCACGATTGCCACCTTCTGTCCTGCTTTTACATAGCCGCTGAAATCATGAATGATCAGATGATCCGGCTGATAACCAAAGGCAACATGGCGTGCTTCCACATTTCCCTGAATGTTCTGGATATCTGCCGGATGTTCCACTGTCTGATCTTCTTCCTCTTCATCCAGGAATTCAAATACTCGCTCTGCGGCTGCGGCAGACGACTGAAGAAGGTTTGTTACCTGAGCAATCTGCTGGATTGGCTGTGTAAAGTTTCTAATGTACTGGAAAAATGCCTGGATGTCTCCCACCATGACTTTCCCTTTGATAACCATGACTCCCCCTAAGAGTGCCACCATCACATATCCAAGGTTTCCTACAAACTGCATAATCGGCATCATCATTCCAGAGAAAAACTGGGAACGCCATGCAGAAGTATATAATTTTTCATTGGTTTCCTCAAAGTTTCTGATTACATCTTCCTCTTTGTTAAATGCTTTCACCACCTGCTGTCCACTGTAGATTTCTTCTATCTGTCCATTCACATCTCCCAGATATTTCTGCTGTGCCTGAAAATATTTCTGGGATCGTTTCATCACTTTTGAGATAATAGTCATGGACACAGGAAGAATCAGCAGTGCTGCTAAAGTCATCCATACATTGATGGAAAGCATCATAACAAACACACCGATCAGCATGGTCACAGAAGTAATGAACTGGGTAAAACTCTGATTAATACTCATCTGCAGCGTATCTACATCATTGGTGATGCGTGACAGAATTTCCCCGTGGGTTCTGCTCTCAAAATACTTCATTGGCAGACGGTTAATCTTTCCTGAAATATCTTTTCGCAGATTATAAGTCACCTGGTTTGAGATTCCTGTCATAATCCAGCCCTGTATAAATGAAAACGCTGCACTGACCAGATACAGCCCCAGAGTCCATAAAAGAATTGCACCGATTTTTCCAAAATCAATCCCTTTTCCACCACTGATTTTGGACATCAGCCCATCGAAAAGCTCTGTGGTAGCCTTTCCCAGTATCTTAGGTCCTACAATGCTAAATATAGTACTTCCCACTGCAAAAACAATCATAATTCCAAGCTGTATCCGATATTTTTTCATATATTGAAACAGACGTTTCATAGCTGATTTAAAGTCTTTTGCCTTTTCTCCTGACATACCGTGTCCGTGGCCCATGGGGCCTCTTGGTCTTCCTTTACTCATTGGCTAATTCCTCCTCTGACAACTGTGACATGGCAATCTGACGATACACTTCACAGGATTTTAAAAGCTCCTGATGCGTACCCTGCCCTACCACACGGCCTTCGTCAAGAACCAGAATTTTATCTGCATGAAGAATTGTACTGATTCTCTGAGCAACAATCAGGGTAGTGGCATTCTTTGTCTCCTGCTTCAGAGCACGTCGTAAAACTACATCCGTCTTATAATCCAGGGCAGAAAAACTGTCATCAAAAATATAGATTTCAGGATTTTTTGCCACTGCTCTTGCAATAGAAAGACGCTGCTTTTGTCCGCCTGAAACATTGGTTCCTCCCTGGGCAATTGCTTCCTGCACACCATCTTCTTTTTCCTGGATAAACTCCCAAGCCTGGGCAATTTTAGCAGCTTTTTCCACCTCTTCTTTTGTGGCCTCTTCTCTTCCGTAACGGATGTTGGAATCAATGGTTCCAGAGAACAGAACTGCTTTCTGCGGCACATAACCAATACGGCTTCGCAAATCATGCAGTTTCAAATCTTTCACATCTGTTCCATCCACCAAAATCTGTCCTTTTGTCACATCAAAGAATCTTGGAATTAAGTTCACCAGCGTACTTTTTCCGCTTCCTGTACTTCCGATAAAGGCTACTGTCTCCCCTGGATTTGCAGTAAAACTGATATCATGAAGGGTCCCTTCATCTGCACCCGGATAAGCAAATCCCACATGATCAAAGACCACCTGGCCTTTTTTATCCTGCTGGATATCCTGAGTATTTTCTCTGTCACAAATACTGATTTTTGTATCCATCACTTCATTGATACGTTTTGCAGCAACACTGGCTCTTGGGATCATAATAGACATCATGGTGATCATAAGGAATGCCATGATAATCTGCATTGCATACTGCATAAATGCCATCATATTTCCCACCTGCATAGAGCCATCGTCAACAGCATGTGCACCGTTCCAGACAATAAGTACCGTAACGCCATTCATAAGAAGCATCATCACCGGCATCATAAAAGTCATGCACCGGTTTACAAATAAATTGGTTCTGGTAAGCTTTGCATTGGCATCCTCAAACCGCTGCTCTTCCTGTTTCTCTCTGCTGAATGCACGGATAACCGAAACACCTGTTAAAATCTCTCTGGACACCAGATTCAGCTCATCAATCAGAAACTGCAGCTTCGTAAATTTTGGCATGGCAATCCTAAATAACAGTGCCACAAACAGCATAATCACAATCACGGCCAAAGCCAGAATCCATGTCATGGAAGCATCTGTCTGAAATACTTTATACACACCGCCAAGTCCCAGAATCGGTGCATACAAAACAATCCTGAATAACATGGTAAACAACATCTGAACCTGCTGTACATCATTGGTGCTTCTGGTAATCAAAGAAGCAGTAGAAAACTGATTCAATTCACTTCCTGAAAATGAAATGACCTTCCGGTAAATGTTATTTCGCAAATTTCTTCCGAGAACTGCTGCCACTCTGGCAGATAAAAAGGTCACCATCACTGCAGCTCCCATGCAAAGAAATGCCAGCCCAAGCATCTTCAGTCCACTGAATAAAATGTATTCCATCTGCATCCGATCCATATCTTTTCCCTGTGCCTCATATTCCTGCTCTACGAAAAGTACCGCACTCTGGGTCACAATGGATTCCGGCATTTTTTTCAGTTCTTCTTCTAATTGCTCTTTCATCCCCTGGAATTGCTCATCCGGCATGGCTGCAAATACTTGAAAAAGATCTGCATTTTCCGGCAAATTCATCTGGGTTTTAATCTCTCCTGCTTCTTTTGAATCTTCCTTGGAAAGTCCTGTAACAATCAGCTCCGGAACACCGAGAATCCTATTTAATTCTGCCCGTTCTTCCTCTGTCAGTTCCAGAAGTTCATAAACTTCACCATTTTTTGTATAGGAATCCAAAACCTTTTTTTCATCCTCTTTGTCCAGAAAAATCTGCAGATGATTCATGGTCTCTTCCCGGATGGATTCTGCAACACCATCCTCTATACCCTTCTGCTGGATACCCACGTTGATGATTTTTGATGTATAATCTGGCAAAGACAAATCGCAAAAAGCCTGGACAAACAAAAGGGCAATGATCATAACCAGATAATACCAGCGCTCCTTCATATAGTGAAACATTTTAATCATTTTATCCTACTCCTCCTTCCATATGGAATCTTCTTGTTTTCCGCCCAGATTCTCAATCATCTGATCAAAAAAACGCTTCATGAGACATTGTTCGCTCTCCGTAAATCCACGGAATACCAACGCCTCTTTTTCTTCTACACATGTTTTTATATCCTGAATCGTCTCTTTTCCACGCTCTGTAAGAAAAATACGGCTTCTTCTCAGATCCTGTTCATCTTCTCTGCGCTCTACCAGGCCGGATTTCTCTAATCTTTTTACAGATACCGCTACGGTAGGAGGACTAATCCCCAGCTCCTGTGAAATCTCCCGCTGGCTCATTCCTTCCTGTTCATCCAAAAGAATCATAAAGGGCACCTGCTTAGGATGAATCCCTGTATCCTTCAATGCCTGAAAGGTTTCTCTGAAATACAGATGGGTCAGCTGCACCAGGCGTCTTCTCAAACTGTCATCTTCTTTTCTGTTTCTCATGAGTCCTCTCCTTTCTTATAATTAGTCGACTAACTTAGTTTATGTCTGATTTTTTATAAAATCAAGTATCTTTATTAATTTTTACAATTTTTTTAGAAATATCTCACAAAAATATAATTAGCCGACTAATCATATAGCTTTTTCCTTGCACCTTTTTTCTGCTGCTGTTATAATAGATTCCAGATTTTCATACGTTAAATCAGAAAGGTGGAAAAGTATATGTTTTCTTACAATCTTGTACTGATTGGATTTATGGGTACCGGCAAAAGTACGGTAGCAAAATATTTAAGTAAACAGTATCATATGGATATCATAGAAATGGATGCCCTGATTGAGCAGCGGGAGGGAATGTCTATTCCTGAGATTTTCCAGGTACACGGAGAACCGTATTTCCGTAGTTTAGAAACGAATCTGTTAAAAGAAATGCAGAATTATGAAAATAAAATTATCTCCTGTGGCGGAGGTGCTGCACTGCGGGAAGAAAATGTCCAGGAAATGAAAAAGAACGGAAAAGTCATCCTCCTTACAGCACGTCCGGAAACCATTCTGGAACGTACCAGGGAGGACAACTCCCGCCCTCTTCTAAAAGACCGGAAAAACCCGGAAAGCATCACACTGCTCATGGAGCAGCGCAGGGAAAAATATCTGGCTGCCGCTGATATTTCTGTAGCAACAGATAACAAAAGCATCTCTGAAATCTGCGAGGAAATCATAGAGAAGCTTGTGCAGGCTTCGACAATGCAGGCCAGATCACACAAAGCATAGTGACAAAGCAGGCAGTTCCTCCGATGAAATTGGAAATAGGCTCTGCAAGAAAGACTCCCTTTGCCCCAAGTCCTGCGATAGCAGGAAGCCATAAGGTAAGCGGAATTACAATCACAGCCTTTCTAAGCAGTGAGAAAAAGATTGCCTGCTTTGCTTTTCCAAGCCCTGTAAACACACTCTGCCCAGCAAACTGCAGGGACATAAAACAAAAACCAAAAAAGTAAATTCTCATAGCCGGAACTCCCAGTACCATAAGCTCTTCACCGCCATTAAACATGGTGATAAACACCTGAGGAATCAACAAAGTGATCACCCAGGCAATGGTGGTATATACCATACAAATCACTGACATAATCTTAATTCCTGATTTCACCCGTCTGTATTCTCCAGCCCCATAATTAAATCCCAGGACTGGCTGTGTTCCCTGTGTCAGCCCGCTTGCCGGAACACTTAGCACCTCCCGTACAGAATTCACAATGGTCATAATTCCCACGTACACATCCCCGCCATAAGACTGAAGTGTCACATTACATACCACCTGCACCCCGCAGTTGGTAGCTGCCATGATAAACCCCGATAAACCAAGAGCCAGAATCTCCCGCATACATGCAAAATCCGGCTTCATGGCAGAAAATTTCAGACGCAGCAGTGTTTTCTTTCCTGTGAGAAACCATGCCACCCACAGAGCGGATACCATCTGAGAAATCACCGTGGCAACAGCTGCTCCCTTCACCCCCATATGAAAAACAAAAATAAAAACCGGATCCAGAAGAATATTCAGCACTGCTCCAATGAGCACCGTAAGCATTCCCATTTTGGCAAAACCCTGGCAATTAATAAACCCGTTCATAGAAAGGCTGATCATCACAAAAACCGTGCCCAAAAGATAGATGCTGATATAATCATTGGCGTAGCCAAAGGTAGCCTTGCTGGCGCCAAGGGCATCCAACAGAGAATCCTTTACCAAAAGCCCTGTCACAAGAAGCACCACGCCAAGAACCAAGGTCATCAAAAATGAATTCCCCATGATATGTTCTGCTCTTTCCTTATCCCCTTTTCCCCTGGCAATGGAGCAAAGAGGTGCTCCTCCGGTTCCCACCAGGAGAGAAAAGGCTGTGATGGCCGTGATAATCGGAAACGCAACCCCCACTCCGGTAAGTGCCGCTGAATCTGCACCAGGTATCCTGCCAATATACATTCTGTCCACAATATTGTAAAGCACATTGATAAACTGTGCCAGAATCAACGGAAGCGACAGCCGGAGAATATTCCCCAGCATGCTTCCTTTCGAAAAATCATGACTTTCTTCTTTCATTCCTACACTTCCTGTTCCTTCGTTCCATGAATCTTCTGAAAATATTCCTGTATTTTCTTTTCATACCCGTTATCCGTAGGCTGATAAAAAACTTTTCCCTTTAATTCTGTGGGCAGATACTGCTGTTCCACATAATGATTGGGGTAATCATGTGCATACTGATAGCCTGTGCCATGTCCAAGCTTTCCTGCCCCTTTGTAATGAGAATCCTGCAAATGAACCGGAACGGTAGTCTTGGTGTTGCGGACTGCTTCAAGAGCCGCATCTACCGCCAGGTATGCCGCATTACTCTTAGGTGCACTGGCCACATAAGTTACTGCCTGTGCCAGAGGAATCCTTGCCTCCGGCATACCAAGACGTTCTACCGCCTGTGCGGCAGCCACCGCCACCTGTAAAGCCTGAGGGTCTGCATTTCCCACATCCTCCGCAGCACAGATCATGATTCTTCTGGCAATAAATTTAATGTCTTCTCCTGCATAAAGCATTTTTGCCAGATAAAAGACAGCCGCATCCGGGTCAGAACCACGCATACTTTTAATAAAAGCAGAAATGGTATCATAATGATTATCTCCGGTCTTGTCATACCGTACTACACGCTTCTGAATACACTGAGAAGCTGTTTCCAGATCAATGTGAATCTTTCCATCCTCACTCTTCTCTGTTGTGAGAATTCCCAATTCCAAAGCGTTCAGGGCTGCTCTGGCATCTCCACCTGAAATATCTGCCAGAAAATCTCTGGCATCTTCATGAAGCACTGCATGATAACTTCCCATGCCCTTTTCTACATCTGTTACTGCCCTCTCCAGAAGTCTGCAGATATCTTCTTTGCCCAGTGGCTTTAACTCAAATACAATAGACCTGGAAATCAAAGCCCCGTTCACCTCAAAATAGGGATTCTCTGTGGTCGCTCCTATGAGAATCAGGGTTCCATCTTCTACAAAAGGAAGAAGATAATCCTGCTGGCCTTTATTAAATCTATGGATCTCATCAATAAACAAAATCGTCTTTTTCCCATACATTCCCAGATACTGCTGTGCCTCTTTTACCACCTCTTCCATGTCCTTTTTTCCCGCCACAGTGGCATTGAGCTGCTT
Organism: uncultured Blautia sp.; assembly: GCA_900556555.1. GTDB lineage: Bacteria > Bacillota > Clostridia > Lachnospirales > Lachnospiraceae > Blautia. Next base: position 20,525 of record USPF01000012.1, on the reverse strand, counting down.
AAATCTGGCACTGGTGGTGTTTGCAATTACCTTCGCCAGAGTGGTCTTTCCTGTTCCCGGCGGTCCATAGAAAATAACACTTCCCAGTTTATCAGCCTTAATGGCTCTGTACAGCAATTTATCCTTCCCAATAATGTGCTGCTGGCCTGCTACTTCCTCCAATGTGACGGGACGCATTCTGGATGCCAGTGGCGATTCATTTTCCAGGGTTTGTTCCTTCATATAGTCAAATAAATCCATATGTACTTCCTCTTTTCTTATGACTCTATTCCAACAACAGTTGATCAACTGTCACAAATTCATATCCCCGCTCCCTGAGAATATCTATGATTTCCAGGGCTGCTTCCACAGATGTTTCGTAAACATCATGCATTAAAATAATATCATCTTCTCCCACATCTTTCACTACCCTTTTGATAATTTTTTCTGTATTTTCTGTTGTCCAGTCCAGAGAGTCAATATTCCAGGACACGGGAATCATAATAATATCAAAATCAAGATTTTTTCTCCACTCTCCAAAAGGAGGCCGGACAAAAGATGTTCCCATTCCTGTACTCTCATAAATTTTTTTCCATGTCATTTGAATCTCCTTCTCTGCTTCTTTCTGAGAAAGTTTCTTTAAATTTACATGATGGTACGTATGATTTCCAATGAGATGACCTTCCTTTTGCATTCTTTTTACAATCTCTTCATTACCCTCAATATTTTCTCCAATCAGGAAAAAAGCGGCATGGACTCCTCTTTTTTTCAAACCATCCAATAGCATTTCTGTATAAACAGGGTGGGGGCCGTCATCAAAGGTAATAGCTACTTTTGGGTGCTCCCGGTCTGATAATTCCCTGACTGTTTTTACTGCATCCTGCATCCCTGCCTGATGAAAAGAAAGCAAAAGCAGAAGCAGCACGATCAAAATGAAACTTCCTTTTTTCATAAAATTCCTCTGTTTCTTTGTTATTCTATCCTATGAGCGGATTTCCTAAAAGTGCCTGCATTTTCCTTGACAGGGGAAAGCCGTCACTTTACAATGAGGAATAGATTTTAATTCATTACTTTACAAGGAGTTTTTCTATGACTGAAAGAAAAAAAAGAACGGCTGCCTACTGTATCCTGGGAGCCCTGGTGCTCCTGATTTTCACAGTGCTGTACCAGAAACAGGAAAAAAAGCAGGAGCCTTTATCCGTTACTGCCTTTAAACTAAATACTGTGGTAAAAATAGATCTTTATGATACAAAAGATGAATCTTTGCCCAACAAAGCCCTGGAACTTTGTGACGATTACGAAAAGCTATTCAGCCGCACCTTAGAAACCAGTGAAATCTACCGGCTAAACCACGAAACCTTGGAAAAAGACGGACAGGCATACAAGATTTCCCCTGAAACCACTGAACTGGTGTCAAAAGGCCTGGAATACGGCCAGCTCTCTCATGGTGCCTTTGACATCACCATCGGTCCAGTGTCCTCCCTCTGGGATTTTACTTCTGAAATAAAAAAAGTTCCCACAAAAGAGGAACTTTCTGCTTCCCTGCCTCTGGTCAGTTACCAGGATGTGCAGGTTTCCAAAAACAGAATCGCCTTTTCCCAAAAGGGCATGATGCTGGATCTTGGAGCTATTGCCAAAGGATATATTGCTGACAAAATCAAAGAATTTCTACTGGAAAACGGGGTTAGAAGTGCTACAATCAACCTAGGGGGCAATGTTCTGTGCATAGGGGAAAAGCCAGATGGCAGTCCTTTCCGCATTGGCATTCAGAAGCCGTTTGCTGACCGCAGCGAGACGATTGCTGTGATGAATATTTCTGACAAATCCGTAGTGTCCTCCGGAATCTACGAGCGGTATTTTGAACAGGATGGTGTCTTTTATCATCATATTTTGAATCCTGATACCGGGATGCCCTATGACAACCATCTGGTCTCTGTTACCATTATTTCTGATAAATCCGTGGACGGAGACGGTCTTAGCACCTCTTGCTTCGCCCTTGGCCTGGAAAAAGGTATGGAACTAATAAACAGCCTCCCTGATGTGCAGGCTGTGTTTATTACGGATGATTATCAGATGCATTATAGTGATGAGTTTGAAGAAGAGATTGAAATGAAAACAGTAGAATAATAAAAACCAGCAGAATTTTTTGGACATCTCCACAAAATTTCTGCTGGTTTTTCATAGTAATTTTAATTTACTCTTTGTAACTTCTTCAAACAATCTTCAAGAGACTATTTTCTTAATAAATACTCAGAATCATATAAATGAATCCCATGGACAGCATTTCCACTGGAAGCCCTTTATAGGCTCTGCTGGTCCGTGCAAATTTCAGAGTTACCTTCACGGACAAAAAAAGAATCACGGGAACAGCAATGGTCCAGATTTGTCCCAAAACTGCACCGAAACTTTCCATGGTAAAGGGTCTCATAAAAATTGCCAGAGGCAGCACCAGAAGCAAACTGTGTGTGCCATGGCTTTTTTTCTTTAGAACTCCGTTGGTAAACGCAAGGGTCATGCCCGCTGTCAGGAATCCAAACATGGTATCTAAGAATATCTTAGACTGAAATTCTCCCTGAAAAATGACATTTCCGAAAATAGTTCCTTCTCCGAAGAATTCTCTTGCAACAGCCAGGAGAATCCAGAATCCCCAGGCAATGGCAGATTCCCAGAAAAGCTCTCCATATTCTCCATCAATGGATCCTGAAAGCACATGTTTCACCACAAAAAGTCCCAAAATGCAGGTCATAATCCACATTCCCGTATTATCTACCGGAATTCCCAAAGCCGTAAACCCGAAAAGAAATACAGAAGCACACAAAGAAGCAGTTCCTATACTCACACATAAATACAGACTCCATTGGGGAACCCAGTCTTCCAGCAGATTCTTCAGAGTTTCTGCAAAAACTGTAGTCAGAAGCACCAGAATCCCTGCTGCAAAGGCTTCCTTCATTCCCGCAGAAAACAGCACAATTCCAAAAGCAAACGCTTCTGCCGGGTATTTTAACTTCATATCATATCCTCCGCTTTTCTTATTTCAGTGTCTGCAAAAATGCATAGGCGTCATTAATCGCTGTCACAGCCGCAGTGGAAGAAACAGTAGCTCCTGAGATAGCATCTACCTGTGTTCCCCCTGCCGGAGTTTCTGCTTCCTGCTCTTGTGCTTCTTCGATTCCTGCTGCCTGGTTCATGCACTGCTGTGCCAGATTCACAAATCCGCCTACGGAAATGCTCACGCCTGACACCGCATCTGTTTTTCCCTGTTCGTTCAAGTTTGCAAACTCCAAGGACTGGTTTTCTACCAAGGCTGCTGCCATTGCTTCTGCCTGTTCTTTCCAGGTCAGTCCATCTTCTGTCATCACATACTCTCCAGTTTCGGACAGTACGCTTTTCTTACTTCCGTCTTCTCCTACAGATTCCCACACAACCTCTGTGATTTTTCCTTCTTTTACGGTCATGCTTACCTGGTCTGTATAGCCATCCATTGGCTCACCCTTTGCTTCATAGGTTCCATCTGCCAAAACTGCACCTTTTAATTCTTCTGTGCTATCTTCTTTCTGGCTGTCACTTTCAAGCTTCATACCTGGCAGAACCACTGGAGCTTTCACTCCTTCAAACTGGCTTAAAAACTCTGCATCTGCAATCTTAGCCCCAAGTCCTTCTGTTTCATTCTGGTCTGTCACTTCTACCGCTGTCACAGTTTCGCCTGCTTTGTCAAAAGAAACCTTCATGACAATGTCACTGGCATAGCCTTTTTTCTTTACAGTAACCACATAACCCTTGTCTGTTTTTACTGCTTTCTGAATATTTTCAGCACCCTTAGTATCCAGTTCTTCTAAAACCTTTGCTTCCTGGGACGCCGCACCAGCTCCTGTGTCCTTTGCCAGTGCTTTAGAACCAAGAATTACACCAAAGGAAAGTGCAGTCACAACCACCAGGGCCAGAATCCCTCTTACTGTTTTATTTTTCATCTATTTTTCCTCCAAATTAAGCCTCTTTTTTCTGAAATTCCATATACATGTTTTTTGTACACCAGGGATAACATTCCTGCCATGCAGTTAGCTGTTAAGATACCAAAGCAGATTCCCTCCGGATATACACTGAAAATCCGGATTGCCGCAGTAATCACACCTGCTGCAGCCGCATAGAGCAGTTTTCCTCTCCTGGACACAAAGGCATAGTCTGACAGCATATAGCAGCCTCCCATGATCAATCCGCCTCCAAAAAGATTCAGCAGAATATCTCCTGTGAAAAGCCCTTCTGGTCCAAAAATAAAGGTCAGTACCACTACGGTTCCGATATAAGTAAGGGATGCTTCTGCATTGACAATCCCCTTATAACACATATAGCCAAATCCTACCAGCAATAGCAGCTTACTGGTCTCTCCCATGGCTCCCGGTGTTTCTCCCAAAAACATCTGCAGGTAACTATAGCCCTGCTCGCCACCGGTTTTTACTGCACCCAGAACCGTAGCCGCTGACACGGCGTCTGTCTCCAAAGTTCTTGGCGCAACATACTGCATAACAGCTCCCGGCCAAGCTACCATGGTCAGCAGTCTTCCCATCAGTGCCGGATTGACAAAATTATTTCCAATACCGCCAAACATCTGCTTCACCACTAAAATGCTGAATACGTCTGCAGACACAAGTGTCCAGATTGGAACCGTCACTGGCATGTTCAGCACCAGCAAAAGCCCTGTGACCACTGCACTAAAATCTCCCGCTGTCACCTGTTTTCCGGTCACTTTCTGCCAGATATATTCCGTCAGGACACAAACTGTAATAGAAAGTCCTGCCAGATATAAGGCTCTGATACCGAAGAAATAAATCGCACCTAAAAGAGCCGGAATCAGAGAAATCGACACATGCATCATGACGCTTCTGGTAGTCCGCTCTGTACGGATATGCGGTCCGTTTATCACTCTTGTCTGACTCATGCTTTCTTCACCGCCCTTTCACGCATTCTCTGTTTTACCATATCCCTTGCCATTCTGGTACGCACAGAAAGCTCTCTTTTCGCCGGACAGGTATAGGAACAGCAGCCGCAGGCAATGCACTCACTGGCATGAAGCTGTTCGCACAGATCATAATCCTCTTCCAAAAACGCATATTCAATCTGATAAGGCACCAGTCCTGCCGGGCACACATTTGCACAGGATGAGCAGCGGATACAAGGCTGTTCTTCCTCCTGGCTGTCTGGAAGCACCAGAATCCCGGAAGTATTCTTAGTCACATAAAATAGTTCCTCACCATCATCCCAGTCAGAAGCCACACAGGGGCCTGTCATAGGGCCTCCGGCAATGATCCGGTTTTCCTTCACTGTAACACCTCCGCAAAGCCTAACCAGCTCCTTTGCTGAAGTGCCCACCGGAACCAGATAATTTCCCGGCTGTTTTACACACCCGGTTACCGTCACAATCCGGCGGGTCAGAGGTGTTTTTCCCAATACCATGTCCGCAGCAGCCCTGGCTGTTCCGATATTGGAAACAATGACTCCTACATCCGCAGGAAGTCCTCCTGCCGGCACTTCTCTGTTCAAAACTCCCTGAATCAACTGACGTTCCCCACCCTGAGGATACTGCGTAGGAAGCTCTTCCACACGAATTCCTTCAAAACCTCTGATCACATTCTGATTCTTTACCTGAGCAAGAAGCTCTCTTAATCTCTGGATTGCCTCCGGCTTATTATCCTCAATACAGATAACTGCTTCCTTGGCTCCGGATGCCTTGAATAACAATGCTACACCATTGAGCACCGCAAAACTTTTCTCCATCATCAACCGGTAATCACAGGTCAGAAATGGTTCACATTCTACACCGTTGATGAGAAGTGTATCAATGGTCTTATCTGTTTCATATTTCTTATGTGTAGGGAAGCCTGCACCTCCCATACCTGTAAGACCACCATCACGAATACCGTCAAGGATTTCCTCCCTGGAAATACCATTGATATCCATCAATTCTGTTTCGTATTTTTGTTCTATATTTCCCTGCTCCTGCCTTTCATCCGCCTTGATGATACAGGCTAAAAGCATTCTTCCCTGGTTGCATACCTCCTTCACATCCAGGACCTTTCCTGTCATACTGGCGTGAAGCGGTGCTGCCATAAAAGCTTCCGGCTTTCCGATCAGCTCGCCTGCTTTCACATGGTCTCCCGGACTTACCAATAATCCACATTTTCCCCCAAAAGACTGTTCCGACAAAATCGTCACGTTTTCGGGCCAATATTCCTGAACAGGCAGGTTCATGGTCAGAGTCTTATCATAACCATCTGTGGGATGAATTCCGCCGGGAAATTTACTTTTTTTCTTTTTCCACATACCCTGTCTTCCTCCATTTTTTCTATTGTTAAAAAATTGACATGCCATAATAAAATAACATATTGTACTTATTTTGGCAAGTTTAATTTTCCGTACTAAATCAATAAAAAAACCATGACCGCCACGAGATTTTTTCTTCTCATGACTGCCATGGATTTTTTCATCATCTTTATATGAATAATTGATTTTCTTTGCGTTCTGTGCACGCTTTTTTCATCTTCACAGATGCCAGCTTCACTTTCAGTTTGCTGACCTTTCTCGCATGCACCGGACAATTTACTACGCATCGCATACAGGAAATACATTTACTTTTATCTGTTTTCTTTAATTCCTGTGCAGAAATCGCACCTACCGGACAAAGACGGGCACAAAGACCACATTCCGTACATGCTTTTCCTGCTTTTGGTTTTAAAGGCACACCCTTATAGGTTCTGTATGGTTTCTTGCCTGGAATTCCTACTGGTGTACTGTAATCACCTTTTTTAAGCTTTTCTGCTATTTTCCATGCAAATTGCTGAAGCTCTTTCCGATCCTTTTTATCCGGTCTTCTGGAAGCATACTCATGCATAATAGAATGCTCTGCCACGGCTGCTACAGCTCCCACAACTGTAAACCCGCAGGCTTCTGTCTGTTCCTTCAATTCCAGCAGGGTATCATCATAAGCTCTGTTTCCGTACACAGCCACCAAAACTGCTTTGGCATGACTCCCTTTCATCTTTTTCATTCTTTCCAGTGCCGGAGCAGGTACACGTCCTCCATAGGACGGAACACCAAACACGCAAATATCATCTTCTTTAAACGCTCTAACATTTTCTCCTGAATTCTGTTTACTTAAATCAATTTCCCCATAACTGCCAAACTCTTTGGCCAGTAATTTTACAATTTTTTCTGTACTTCTTGTAGGGCTGAAATAAATGGCATATACACTCATACTCGTGCTACCCCTTTCTGATAGTTGTTTATAAATAAACAATTATAATGCTTTTACAGCAAAATTTCAACACTCAAATTCACAAGATGCATTCAGACATGAAAAGACCCCGCAAATTTTTTATTTACGGGGTCTGGAAAATTTTATTAAGCTAATTTAGATTTTGCAAGTTCTGCTAATGTAGCAAATCCCTGTGCATCGTTGATAGCCATGTCAGCTAATACTTTTCTGTTCAGGTCAACGTTAGCCAGTTTTAATCCGTACATAAATTTGCTGTAGGATAATCCGTTCATTCTTGCTGCTGCGTTGATACGAGCGATCCAGAGCTGTCTGAACTGACGTTTTCTCTGTTTTCTGCCTGCATACTGGCTTGTAAGTGCTCTCATTACAGACTGTTTTGCTACTCTATACTGTTTGGAACGAGCTCCTCTGTAGCCCTTTGCCATTTTTAATACTCTATTGTGTTTTTTCTTAGCGTTTAATCCGCCTTTAATTCTTGCCATTCTTAATTTCCTCCTATAATTACAATCCTGTGACTTTCTTTCCTACAAGCAACAATTACATGTAAGGTAAGATTTTCTTAATGCTCTTTACGTTTGTTGCATCTGTCATAGCTGCTTTTCTAAGATTTCTCTTTCTCTTCTGAGATTTCTTTGTTAAGATATGGCTCTTATAAGCTTTATTTCTTTTTAATTTTCCTGTTCCTGTTGTTTTGAAGCGCTTTGCAGCTGCTTTTGTTGTTTTCATTTTTGGCATGTTTATGTCCTCCTTAAACTCTTTTTCTTATTAACGTTTTTCCGTCAAAAACATAGTCATGCTTCTGCCTTCTACCTTCGGTGCTTTCTCTACAACGGCGATATCGGACAGAATTTCAGCAAACTTATCCAGGATATATTTGCTGCTCTGCATATGTGCCATTTCTCTTCCCCTGAAGCGCAGGGTGACTTTGACTTTGTTTCCTTTGGTAAGGAATTTTCTGGCATTGTTGACCTTTGTGTTCAAATCGTTTTCCTCAATATTCGGGGATAAACGCACTTCTTTGATTTCTATGGTTTTCTGTTTCTTCTTAGCTTCTTTTTCTTTTCTGGCTAATTCGTACTTATACTTACCATAGTCAATTATTTTACAAACCGGCGGCTTCGCTGTAGGAGCAATCTTTACAAGATCCAAGCCTGCTTCCATTGCATGTTTCTGCGCATCTCTGGCGGACATGATTCCAAGCTGTTCCCCGTTTGCGCCAATAAGACGTACTTCTCTGTCTCTGATTTGTTCGTTGATCATTAAATCGCTAATAGTAGTGCACCTCCATAATATTGATAACCACTTGTTCAGGCCCTCAAGCCATATCATCCGTTTAAAGAAGAAAGAAAGAAAAAAGCGGACAGCCTATGCAGAACCTGCAAACCATCCACCTGTTATCCCATAAAAGAACGCTATGCGCCTCATTATTTACATATAAACCATTAGTCACGTCTTTGTGCTAAGGTGAGAGTGGATACTCTGCTTTCTTTTTCTTCAGACCTTAATATAATAGCATTTGCCAATAGAATTGTCAAGTATTTTATATTTTTTTATATTTTCTTTATTTTTATAAAAAAAATCTTGTTTTTTCTTATGTTCAATGGCATAATGAATCCTAAGCATTCTGTTTTGAGCTTTAAATTTTTATCACGCCAAAACAGGAAACTAATACATCTATGATAGAAGGAGATAGTTATGGACAAAAAACGTGGAACATTTTCAAGCAAAATGGGATTTGTCCTTGCTGCTGCCGGTTCTGCCGTAGGTCTTGGAAACCTCTGGAGATTTCCTTATCTGGCAGCAAAATATGGCGGGGGCATTTTCCTGCTGGTATATTTAATACTGGCTGTAACCTTTGGTTTTACCTTAATGATCACAGAAATTGCTATTGGACGAAAAACTGGCGTCAGTGCCATCGGAGCATTCAAAAAACTGGATAAACGTTTCAGTTTTGTAGGTGTTCTGGCCTGCGTGGTTCCGTTCATAATTACACCTTATTACTGCGTAATCGGCGGATGGGTTATTAAATATCTGGTCACTTTCTTAACTGGACAGGTCTCAAATGCTGCCGGAGATGAGTTCTTTACCGGATTTATCAGTGAAGCAGTTTCTCCTGTTCTCTGGTTTGCAGTTTTCATCCTGCTAACTGCCGTAATCGTTATTCTGGGTGTTGAAAAAGGAATTGAAAAAGCAAGCAGCCTGATGATGCCTTTATTAGTTGTCCTGATCATTGGTGTCTGCGCATTCTGTATCACAAGACCTGGTGCTATGGAAGGTGTAAAATATTACCTGCTTCCTGATTTTTCAAAATTCTCAGCCACTACGGTGCTGGCTGCTATGGGACAGTTATTTTACTCCATGTCTCTTGCTATGGGTATTATGATCACTTATGGCTCCTATATGAAAAAAGACAGCAACCTGGAAACATCTGTACGCCAGATAGAAATTTTTGATACTGCCATTGCTTTCCTTGCAGGTCTGCTCATTGTTCCGTCTGTATTTGTTTTCTCCGGCGGTGATGAAGCTGCTCTTGGAAAAGGTCCATCCCTGATGTTTATTACACTTCCAAAAGTATTTAACGATATGACCATGGGTGGTGTGATTGGTACTGTTTTCTTCCTGCTGGTTTTATTCGCAGCACTGACCTCTTCCATTTCCCTGATGGAAACCAATGTTTCTATTATCCGCGATAAACTGGGCTGGAGCAGAAAAAAATCCACCATTATCATTACTGTTTATGTATTGATCGTTGGCTCCCTGGTTTCTTTAGGATTTGGTTCTTTAAACTTTGTAAAGATCATCGGTCTTGGACTGTTAGACTTCTTTGACTTTATCAGCAACAGTGTCCTGATGCCAATCGTGGCAATTCTGACCTGTGTATGTGTTGGTCATTTCCTTGGAACAAAAGTTGTTTCCGATGAAGTAGAATTAAACGGAACTTTTAAGATGAAAAAATTCTACACCATTATGCTGAAATGGATTGCTCCTGTATGCCTGGTACTGGTTCTGATTTTTGCAGTATCTGAAGCAATGGGATGGATTAAAGTCTGATTTCAAACATTCCTACAAAAAATACCCTCTGTTTTCTGACAGAGGGCATTTTTTTGTCTCTTAGCGTTTGGAAAAGCTTCCACAGCAGGTCTCATCACATTTGCAGGCACTTGCACCTGTGATTGTGATTTGGTTTGCTTCACATTTCTTATCATTATTGAACGTACATTCTCCGGCTTTACAGTCTACCTGGATTGTTTTGCATCCACAGCCTGTATCCACCGCATTTTCCATACCTGCTTTTCTTTCCACGAAACTATTGCAGCAGGTCTCATCTACTGTTTTTGCAGTAGTTCCGCCTACCTGGATATCTCCCTTGGAACAATACTCATTTTTATTATACACACATGTTCTTGCAGTACAATTTAATGCTGGCATTTCGCTACCTCCTGATATAATTTTATCAGTGATAGTATCTCTCCATTATGATAAATTATTCCAGGAAACTTTATTTTTTTAATCAGTTTTTCTTTCCTTCTGCATCCACTTCGATTTTCCGTATTTCTTTTGTACGGATTTCCTTGCAGATTGCATTTACAAATTCATCCAGAGGTTTCTGTCCTTCATCTCCTAAGTAACGGCTTCTCACAGAAACAACCTGGTCTTCTTCCTCTTTCGCACCTACTACCAGCATATAAGGAACTTTGGCAAGACGTGCTTCACGAATCTTATAGCCAATCTTTTCAGAACGTCCATCAACGCTTGAGCGGATTCCATTTGCCTTTAATTCTTTCTGCACTTTTTCTGCATAGTCTGTGTATTTCTCAGAAATCGGAAGTACACGTACCTGTTCCGGGCAAAGCCATGTTGGGAACATGCCTGCATATTTTTCTGTCAGCCATGCCAGTGTTCTTTCGTAGCATCCAATAGAAGTTCTGTGGATAATATATGGGCGGACTTTCTCTCCTTTTTCATCAATGAAGTACATATCAAACTGTTCAGCAAGAAGTGCATCCCACTGAATGGTAATCATAGTATCTTCTTTTCCATAAACATTTTTCGCATTGATATCTACTTTCGGTCCATAGAACGCAGCTTCTCCCACATCTTCTACAAAAGGAATACCAAGCTCTGTCAGAACATTTCTGATATGTCCTTCTGTTTCTTCCCAGACTTCTGAATCACCGATATATTTTTCTTTGTTTTCCGGATCCCATTTTGACAAATGGTAAGTAACATCTTCCTCAACACCCAGAGTTTCCAGACAATGTTTTGCCAGAGCCAGACAGCCTTTAAACTCTTCCACCATCTGGTCAGGGCGTACGATCAAATGACCTTCTGAAATGGTAAACTGACGTACACGAGTGAGTCCGTGCATTTCACCGGAATCTTCATTTCTAAATAATGTAGAAGTCTCACCGTAGCGGAGTGGAAGCTCTCTATAGGAATGCTGGCTTGCTTTATACACATAATACTGGAATGGGCAGGTCATAGGACGCAGTGCAAAAACTTCTTTGTCTTTTTCTTCATCTCCCAGTACAAACATTCCTTCTTTATAATGATCCCAGTGTCCTGAAATTTTATACAGATCACTCTTTGCCATAAGCGGTGTTTTTGTACGCACATAGCCCCATTCATTATCCTCCAGGTCTTCAATCCATCTCTGGAGTTCTTTCATCATGATCACACCTTTTGGCATAATCAGCGGAAGTCCCTGTCCGATTACATCTACCGTTGTAAACAGCTCCATCTCTCTTCCCAGTTTGTTGTGGTCACGTTTTTTTGCTTCCTCCAACTGTTCCAGATATGCATTTAACTCATCTTTCTTTCCAAATGCTGTTCCGTAAATACGGGAGAGCATCTTATTCTTCTCATTTCCTCTCCAGTAAGCACCTGAAGAAGAAATCAGCTTAAACGCTTTGATATTTTTTGTACTCATCAGATGAGGTCCTGCACACAGGTCTACAAAATCACCCTGGGAGTAGAAAGAAATTTCGGAGTCTTCTGGAAGGTCCTGAATCAATTCTACTTTGTAAGACTCGCCTTTTTCTTCCATGAATTTAATCGCTTCTGCTCTTGGAAGTGTATAACGCTCAATTTTTGCACCTTTTTTGATGATTTTTTTCATTTCTTTTTCCAGTGCATCTAACTCTTCTCGGCTGAAGGATTCGTGATCAAAATCATAGTAGAATCCAGTATCAATGGAAGGTCCGATTGCAAGTTTTGCGTCTGGGTACAGATTCTTTACTGCCTCTGCCAGTACGTGGGATGTGGTATGGCGAAGTGCTGCCAGACCTTTTTCGTCATTGGCAGTGAGAATATTCAGCTCACAGTCTTTATCCACAATCGTTCTTAAGTCTACCACTTCTCCATCTACTTCTCCTGCACATGCTGCACGTGCCAGCCCTTCACTGATATCCAGGGCAATCTCATATACAGATTTTGCTTCTGCATATTCTTTTTTTGATCCGTCTTTTAATGTAATAATCATGTTTCTTCTCCTTTCTTACTATACTGCAGAGGTGAGCCATGAAAAGCTCTTATAATATAAAATAACCCATCCCCTGCAGCCGTTTCCTGACTGCAAGGGACGGGTCTTATATTCTTCTACCCGCGGTTCCACCCTTTTTGTTCAAAGCATTTGCTTTGGTAACCACTTCATTTGATGATAACGGAATCACCGGGCCGGATTGGGGCCACTCAGAGGTAGTTTTCAAATGTTTCTTTGACAGAACACTTCCAGCATCTGTGCTCCTCTCTGGGACTTTCCACATTTTACTCTTCTCGTCACCGTGTTTCAATATTGCTTTTATGATTCCATATTATAGCTTTTTGAAAGGATTTGTCAACCTTATTCTTTACAGATTTTCTCTGATTTTATCCTTTACGATTCCAAAAAATTCTCTTGCCATATAGTTCAACTGAAGAAATCCGTTGCTTTTCGCCGGAATCCCATAAATCTGGCAGTCCATCTTCTTTTTCGCAATGGCAGTTCCTCGGTAAATATGAAAGTCATTGGTAACAATTCCCACTTTTTTTCTGCCTTTTTTATGATCCGCCTGAATCAATTCATAAGAGTACACAATATTCTCTTTGGTACTGGTGGAACGGTTTTCTTCTATAAGTCGTTCCATTGAAATTCCCATTTTTTCCAATTCCTGTCTCATACAACGGGCTTCTGATATGGCCTCTCCTGTGCCTTTTCCCCCTGAAAGAATGGCTTTTGTCTCTGGATTTTCCTTCAGGTATTCTGCTGCTTCCTGAATCCGGTAAAGAAGTGACTGGCTTGGACTGCTGCCTTTGACCTGTGCTCCCAGAACTACAACGTAATCCAGCCCCGGCTCTGGTTCTTGAAACATGGCTCCTACAATAAGCACTTCAACCACAAGGAACAATGCCAGGCCACTGCCTATCCCTGCAAAACCCAGTATTTTTATTTCCAACGGAAACTGCATACTTTTATGTATTGCCCAGGCTGCTGCCAGAAAACAGAATCCCAGGACTGCCCAAAATACAGGAAATTTCGATGACCAGCCTGCATAGGCAACAATTCCTGCAAAATATCCTAAGCTTAAAAGCCCTAAAACAACCATGATTTTTTCTGCCATGAGTTTCTCCTTTTCCAGTTATGATATAAAAGAAAACCTTCTTGCAACACAACAAAGGTCTTGCAAGAAGGCTCTGTAAAATCAATTTTTATGGAAAAAATTATTTTCTTCCGCAGCAGTGTTTATATTTCTTTCCACTTCCGCATGGACATGGATCGTTACGTCCAATCTTCGGTCCTTTTACGATAGTACCGGATTTCTTCTGCTCTTTATACAGTTCTTTTCTTTTTTCTTCTGAAAAGATATTGTCCCACTGTGGCAGTTCATACAGCCAGTCAGCTTTTGCGTCAACCATGTTTTTGTACAGGGTTTCCAAATCATATCCCAGATTTACTTCCGTATTTTCATCCATTTCTTCGATTGGGTTTGGGATTTTCAGGCTGTCATTGATACCATCCAGAAATCCTACCATAGTCAGAACTTCCACATCGTATTTTTCTGCCAGTTCTTTTACAGTTCCTTTTACAACTTCTTCCGGATTGCTGAGGAGTTTTTCATAAATTCCTTTTTCAATCATAAAATAATCTGTCCAGAAGTTCTGAAGCTGTGCTCTGTCTGTCTGCTGAGAATATGCAATCTCTCTCCATTCCTGTAATAATGCCATTTATCTTACCTGCCTTTTGTATATATTTCCGTTTTTTCTGTCTGTAACTTTATGTCACAGGCTAACTTGTATTATAAACGAAAGGAGAGCATTTTTCAATCCTATTTGCTTTTTAAGTTTAGATATTTTATATGACTATTTTTTATATATTACATTGATTCGTCTGATACTATATAAAACTGGCATTTTGTAATTCTTAATTTTATAAAAAAGCATTTAAAAACAAGAAAAAAGTCAGAACAACTTTGGACATATTACGAATTGCAGAATGCGAAATCACATGATAAAATTTTATTGAAGAACAATCGTGTTGCAGGGTGGCTTGACCTTCATTTTATTATACATAGAATGGGGGTGGTGCTAATGAAACATTTTGATTTTAAAGACCTTATGGCTTTTGGAATGTTCATTTTGTCACTGCTGACATTCATTTACTTGATTTGTCACTGATGAATTAAAGCATAGAAAAAACCACCCCTAGAACTTTGGCGAGTTTGGGTGGCATTTTCTATGTTGTCTATTCTGGTCAACCCCTTGTGGGCGGTTGTTCTTTTTTACATTTATACTATAGCATAATCATAAATAAGATTCAATAAAACCGATTCAATTTGCGAAGATTTCTTTCTATCTGAATATATTCAAAATACTACTGATATTCTTTTTTGCGTAACAAAAATCAAATCTTGTTCCTTGTGCACAATTTCAGGCATTTCACTTGCATTTCCTAAATCTTTGATTATCATAAGTATAGACATCTCAGTTATCACCTTGCTCACAATATAACTATAGAATAATTTTTCATATGAAACCGCCTTCTAAATTATGCATTTTGTCTTTAAATCAGATATCTCCCTATATAAAATTAGTTTTTTTGTATATTTTTTATCTATATCCACTCTTGATTTTAGCATGATAACATGTTATACTGTCATCATATTAATAGTTCTTTAAGTATGCTTTAAATATTTTCATTTTACCACAGCAAAGTGTATATTTCAGAACGTAAACGAAAAATATTTTTTAATGGAAAGGAGCATTAACAATGGATTCTTTAAAAAGCAAAATCCAAGATGCTGTAAGTATCTATTTAAAAGATGCTGTAAAACTAAGCCGAGATTTGGCTGAACATCCCGAACTTCCCTATCAGGAATTTGAATCCAGCAGAAAAATGGCATCTATCCTTCAAGATGCTGGTTTTCAGGTAACTTATCCCTATGCCGGATACAAGACGGCATTCTGTGCAGAATTTGACAATGGTGAGGGGCCTTCTGTTGCATTCCTTGCTGAATATGACGCACTGCCTGAAATTGGACATGGATGTGGACATAATCTCCATGGCTCCCTCTCCGTACTTTCTGGCTTGGCTATGCATCACCTCAAAGATGAATTTCATGGAAAAGTCTATGTTATTGGTACACCTGCTGAAGAAGAGAACGGTGCCAAGATAGGTATGGCTGAACAGGGCATTTTTGACTCCATGTCTATGGCCATTATGATGCACAGTAATCCAGGCGGTTATTGTGTTGCTGACATGGATGTCCTGAGTCTCCGCTGTTATGTAGTAGAATTTTTTGGTGAAACAGCACATGCCGTCATGGCACCCTGGGATGGAAAAAGTGCCCTGGCTGCCGGAAGAAAATTTCTTGATTTGATTGATGCAAGAAGAGAATGTTTCACACCCGACATTCATGTAAATGCTGTTATTTTAGATGGCGGAAAAGCACCGAATATTATACCGGACTATTGTAAAATCCGTATGGAATTCCGCACTTCTTCCATGTCAAGGCTTCTAAAAGCTGATGAAATGATTAAAAAATGTGCCAATGCTGCTGCTATGGCATTAGATTGTACTGTAAAACTCAGCTTTGGCCTTTCTGACTTTGCAGATATGGTAAGAAACGTACCTATGGAAGAGGAAATTACCACAATCATGAAAAGCTATGGATTAAAAGTAAAGGATGTTCCTCCTGCTGCTGGTTCCTCTGACGTTGGAAATGTCAGTTATCGCTGCCCTTCTATCCAGACACTCCTCTCTATTACAGACGAGCCTTTAGCACTACATACCAAAGCTTTTCGTGATGCCACTTTGAAACCGGAAGCACATACGGCCATGGCAAAAGGTGCCTGTTCTCTGGTAGAACTAACATTGAAAGTATTAAATGACGATGCTTTCCGCCAAAAAGTTTACAATGCATGGAAAGAAGAATTAGAAAAAAAGCAAACTGATTGAAAGTTAGGGGGATGATTACATATGAGTACTGAAACCAAGAAAAAATTTAAATTACCGCACATTTTTGTACTTCTTACAGCAATTATTATTGTCTGTTCCATTGCCACCTGGATTCTTCCGGCCGGTGAATTTGACCGCCAGGTGAACGAAGCTGGAACCGAAGTTGTCGTTCCTGGAACGTACCATACCGTAGAATCTTCACCGGTAGGGGTATTTGAAACCATAAAATCTATTTATAATGGTATGATGAATGGTGGAGGCGTTATTTTCTTTGTATTTATCGCCTATGCTGCCATTGGATTAATTATTTCCTCAGGTGCTTTTAACGGACTTGTGGCCGGACTTTTAAAAATACTAAAGGGAAAAGCACGAGCAGTTATCATTCCAATTTTTATTCTGGTACTCGGCTGTGCCTCCTCCACCATAGGAGTATTTGAAGAAGCCTTTCCTTTTATTCCTATTTTTGTTGGAATTGCAATCGCTATGGGATATGACGCCTTGGTAGGACTTGGTATTGTAGCTCTTGGTGTTGGTCTTGGTTACAGTGGAGCTATTATGAATCCATTTACCGTTGGTATGGCACAGGATATTGCCGGTATACAACCTATGTCTGGTCTAGGATTCCGACTTATTTGTCATGCGGTAATGATTGTTGTAGCCTCCATTTTACTGATACGATACGCTTTAAAAGTTCAGGCTGATCCAACAAAAAGCTATGTATACGGGGATGATTTCAGTCATATGGCTATGAATCCAGAGGATGTAGAAAAACATCCATTTGGTATACGTGAAAAATTAGTTTTAGCTGTACTTGCTATAGGTATTATTGTTATTGTCTGGGGTGTAAAAACAAAAGGCTGGTATTTTGAAGATTTATCTGCCGTATTTTTGATTATGGGTATCGTATCTTCCTTAATCATGGGCTGGGGTCCTGATACTATTGCAAAAAAAATGGCCGCCAGCTTTACAGATATTGCTGTTGCCTGTATGATTATCGGATTTTCCAGAGGTATTCTAGTCGTTCTCCAATCCGGACATATTATTGATACCATTGTATATGGCATCTCCATTCCACTGACAAAATTCCCGGCATGGATTGCCTCTGAAGCAATGCTCATTGTTCAGACTTTATTAAACTTCCTGATTCCATCCGGTTCCGGACAGGCAGTTACCAGTATGCCAATTATGGCACCACTGGCAGATTTAGTAGGCATCTCCCGCCAGGTATCTGTGCTTGCCTTCCAGTTTGGTGATGGTCTTTCCAATATCATCTGGCCTACTGCCATGGCTCCTATTATGTGTGGTATTGCAGGTGTTAAGATTGAAAAATGGTGGAAATTAATTGTTCCTATTTTCCTTGCTCTGGTTGTGACCCAAGGCGTATTGATAACTATTGCAACTATCGTATTCTAGTACGACTCCAAAAGAGACGGTCCATGGTTCTGCACCCAATCCATGGACCGTCTCTTTTTCTAAAAATTATATTTTAAAGTCAATTGGTAAACTCTGACCGGGCGCCCCTTATTGCCGATCCTTTTATATCCTACTACTTCTGCATAATGATATTTTTCCATATTGGAAAGAAACTTATTTGCATTTCTCAACGAAATATTCAGACCATAGACCAGGTCATGGGATGTGATCTGATTCGTGTTTAATGATTTCATCACACCAATGATTCGAACAATTGACTCTGCCGAAAGTCTAACATCATTAGCTATTTTCCTTATATAGTCTTCAGAAATCTTCACTGTTTTTTCTTCAACCCCACTTTTTAATACCGTAAGGTTTCCTTTCTCATCCATAAGAAAGCTCCCCCCGGAGTTTTTCCCTCCGTTTCTTCCATAGCGACTTGCATTGATCGCATTGATTCTTGCATGGTAAAGATTATCTCCCACACCATATCCCACAGACCCGGAAAATCCCATTTTTTCTACGATTGTCTCGTACAGAGGGCATTCCGTAAAGCTTTTGGTAATGTTTTCCATTTCTGAAAAATCCATATACACTTCCAGATTATGCTGTCCGTCTTTCAAAATAAATTGATTAAAATGCCTGGTATTGAAATCCTGAATAAGCTTTGAAAGTTCTTTTTCTGCCTGATGAAAATTTTCCTTTTTTTCTTCCCGCATCTGTTCCTTGTCGATACAGATCACTGCTGATTTATCCTGTTCCATCCGAAGCAAAGCAATATTATTTTTCAGGTTTTCTATAGACTGCCAAAACGCCTGACGTCCTGCATATACATAGTAGCAAGGAATACCAAATTCTTTTACTTTCTCACAGGCACTGTAGAAATATGTTATGATCAAGTCAATTTCTTGGTTTCTGCATTGCTTTTTATAATATTCCGATACTGCGTTTTCCTCTGCTTCAATTTCCTCAATGGTCTTAAAATCTGTCCATCTTCCCTCGTAACTATGCACGACCTCTGCAAAGCGGTCTTGCAAGATCACCTCCTCCAGATCATTTTCGAAGCGAAGGAAATCCATTCCTATCCTGGAAAGTCTTACTGCGTCCTTCCCTATCAGATGCTGTATCAAAATCCGATATGTATTGGCAATATCCACATTTGCCACTTCGATCAATGCCTCTTCTCCATCCTTTCCCATGGTTTTGATTGCCTGGTATGGAATCAGACCGCTGACATAGAATCCATCATATTTTTTACATATCTTTTTAAAAATATCCAACAGTTCTTCCAGTGTCTCATAAAGAAAATAGTCTATTTCGATATTTTCCGGTTTTTCTCTGATTCTCTCTTCACAAAAATCATGGTAATGTGTTTTTAAAAGCAAAGCTATTTTGTACTTCATTGTTATCCACCTTTTCCGGTTCTTATCCTTTTCTGAATCCACAGCAACCGACTTCTGTCATGTTGTGTTTTGTAATAAGTATATCAGAAAAAAATAGGCTTCACAATGGAAATACCTGAGCAGCGATTAGAGTTTGTTTTTATATTACAACTCCAATATCATGGTCTCATATGCTCTCAGTCTTATCTTTCCCCTCTCCTTCGCGCTTTCATCATAATTTGATAAGATTATCGTTTCTGTTCCCTGAATCCTGTCATGCTCAAATATCTGCTCTTTTTCAGAAAAATTATGTATCACCAGCCAAGTCTCGTTCTGAAAGCTTCTTGTGTAGGCAATCACCGGTCCTTTCTTTGGACAGCACAGTTCAAAATCACCGATTCCATCCCCATTTCCGTCTTTAAAACTTCTTGGATAAATCTGATAAATTACCAGTTCCTTGTACCAGTCTTTTTCGTGTTTCATTGCTTTCACTTCCCATTTTTATTTTCATTGTATCATTCCCAAAATAAGTCTGCAAAACGAACATCAGACTCGCAATACATGGATAATAGATAAGAAAATCGCAGCCTGCTGATATTAACAGATAAGGTATTATTATCTACATACTTTCCGTCACTGTCCCATATTTTCTCCAAAATCTGTTCTTTCGAAAGAATATGATTCTTATTCTCTATCAGATACAGCAACAGACGGTATTCCAGCTTACTAAGAGGAATCTCCACACCACGTTTATATACCTTGCAAGTAATCATTTACACCAAGCTCCAGAGCCTTAATCTCATCCAGCTCCGTATCACGGGCGGTTAGCATGATGATGGGAATATTGCTGTAGGTGCGGACTTCTTTACAAAGTTCAAAACCTGTTCCATCGGGCAGATTACAATCAAGAAGAACCGGATCATAACCACCCTTTGCTATCTTACGCAAACCATCCTTTTTTGTTTCTGTCTCTGCCACCTCATATCCGTCACTGGAAAAAGGGGCTGTGAAATAACAGCCTCTACGGAAAAAGAGGACTTTTCGTTCAAAA
>USPF01000011.1 GCA_900556555.1 uncultured Blautia sp. | reverse complement strand
AGACAGCCTCTAATGAACCAGTACCAGGGGGCGGAAGTATTTCCGCCCTCGCTGGTGCTTTAGCAGCGGCTCTTACAGAGATGGTGGCAGGACTGACAATCGGAAAGAAAAAATATGCAGAAGTAGAAGAAGAAATGAAGGCAGCTGTAGAGCCTATGCATAAAATCTGTGAACAGCTTCTGGTAGACATTAAACGAGACAGTGAATCTTTTGATTTATATATGCAGGCACTTACTCTTCCGAAGGAAACAGAAGAAGAAAAGGCAGCACGTACAGAAGCTATGCAGAATGGGTTAAAAGCAGCAGTTGCTGTTCCTCTGTCTGTTGCAAAGGCAGCATATGAGGTGCTTCCTTATGCAGAAACTATGGTTACAAAAGGAAATAAAACAGCCGTTACAGATGCACTTGTTGCTACTATGATGGCAAGAACTGCAGTATTAGGTGCATTATTCAATGTAAAAATCAATCTGGAATCCATTAAGGATGAAGAGTTTGTAAAAGCTACTTCTGATGAAGTGGCAGTATTGGAAAAGAAAGCAATTGCTTTTGAACAGAAAATCCTTGCACAGGCAGGAGTTTCCAAAAGCGTGGTTGAATAAGTTATAGAAAATACGTTTCATAAAAGGAAATGATGAAAGGAGAAAACCTGTGAAGATTTTAAAAAATGCAGTAGCAGGAACCCTGGAATCCAGTGATTTGTTTATTCAGATAGAGCCAGACGAAAAAGAACTGACCCTTGAGATTGACTCGGTTGTCGCTAATCAGTACATGGATTCCATCCGGGCTGCGGTGCTGGACACATTACAGGAATTTGATGTGACAACAGGAAAAATCTTTATCAAAGACAAAGGTGCTCTGGACTGTGTAATCAGGGCCAGAATGGAGACAGCACTGAAAAGAGGGGGAGTTGAATAAAAATGAGACGAACCATGTTATTTTTACCGGGAAATACCCCAAATATGCTGATTAATGGAGACACTCTGGGAGCAGATACTATTATTTTCGACCTGGAAGATGCTGTATCTCCAGATGAAAAGGATGCAGCCAGAATTTTAGTGCGTAATGCATTAAAATATCAGTCTTTTCCATCCTGTGAAGTAGTGGTAAGAATCAATCCGACAGATACAGAGTTCTGGAAAGCAGATTTAAAGGCCATTATCCCTCTGAAACCAGATGTGATCATGCCTACTAAGGTAAATGGCGGTGCTATGATTCAGGAGGTTTCTGCATACATGGCAGAAGTAGAAAAGGAAAGCGGTCTGGAAGTGGGTACTGTGAAGATTCTTCCACTGATTGAAACTGCTATGGGTGTGGAAAAGGCATTTGAAATAGCTTCTTCTGATAACCGTGTGATTGGTCTTTTCTTAGGAGGAGAAGATTTCACAGCTGATATGCACTGTAAACGTACCAAAGAGGGAAAAGAAATTTTCTATGCAAGAACCCGTCTGGTATGTGCTGCAAGAGCCTGTGGAATCGAAGCTTATGACACACCGTTTACAGATGTGGAAGATATGGAAGGTCTGGAAAAAGATACCGAATTTGCCAAGAGTCTGGGCTTTGCAGGAAAGGCGGTTATATCACCAAGGCATGTAGATATTGTGAATGCAGTATTTTCACCTACAGAAAGTGAAATCGAATATGCACATGATGTCATGGATGCCATTGAGGAAGGTAAACGCCAGGGCAAAGGTGTTATTTCCCTGAGAGGTAAAATGATTGATGCACCGATTGTAAAACGTGCCCAGCAGGTGCTGGAAATGGAAAAAGCCATTTATGGAGGTGCATGCAGATGAGTAAATTAATCGGCTCTGTAAAAGAGGCAATTGAAAAAACTGGATTGAAAGATGGTATGACCATATCTTTTCATCATCATATGCGTAATGGAGATTATGTATTAAATATGGTTCTGGAAGAAGCAGCAGCTATGGGAATCAAAGATTTGACTGTAAATGCCAGCTCTGTTTTCGATGTACATGAACCGATTATTGAGCATATTAAAAATGGTGTAGTTACAGGAATCGAATGTAACTACATGGGTGGAAGAGTCGGAAAGGCAATTTCCCAGGGGATTATGGAGAAGCCGGTTATTTTCAGAACACACGGCGGAAGAGCAGGTGACATGGAAAATGGTTCTTCCAAAATCGATATTGCATTCTTAGCAGCACCTACAGCAGACAACATGGGAAACTGCAGTGGAAAATATGGTCCATCTGCATGTGGTTCTCTTGGATATGCTTTTTCCGATGCTGTTCATGCAAAGAAAGTCGTTGTAATCACAGATAACCTGGTAAGCTATCCTTTAAAGGACACTTCCATTAACGAAGGTTATGTGGATTATGTGGTAGAAGTTCCACAGATTGGAGATCCAGCTAAGATTGTTTCTGGAACAACCAAAATCACCCGTGACCCGGTAGGCCTTAGGATTGCAGGCCTGGCTTCTCAGGTAGTAAAACATTCCGGCTATTTAAAAGATGGATTTTCTTTCCAGACAGGTGCAGGAGGTGCTTCTCTTGCGGTTGCTAAGTATGTAGAAGAGATGATGGAAAAAGATCATATCAAAGGCAGCTTCTGTATGGGTGGAATTACTGGTTATATGGTTGATATGGCCAATAAAGGTTATTTTGATACGATTTTGGATGTACAGTGTTTTGATTTAAAGGCAATTGAATCTATCCGTGAGAATCCGAAACATCAGGAAATTTCTGCTATGCGTTATGCATCACCGGCTGCAAAAAGTGCAGCAGTGGACAGTCTGGATGTTGTAATTTTAGGAGCAACACAGGTTGATGTAAACTTTAATGTCAATGTACATACAGATTCCAATGGATATATTATGGGCGGTTCCGGCGGACACAGTGACACTGCAGCAGGCTCAAAGCTGGCGATTATTGTAGCACCGCTGATTCGTGCAAGACTCCCGCTGATTGTAGATGAAGTGCTTTGCAAATCCACACCAGGCGAGACTGTGGATGTAGTAGTTACTCAAAGAGGAATCGCAGTAAATCCAAAACAGCAGGAATTAAAAGAAAAATTAGTGAAAGCAGGACTTCCTGTAAAAGACATTGAAGAGTTAAAACAGATTGCAGAAGAGATTGCAGGAGTACCAAAGAAGGTGGAGATGGGTGACAAAGTAGTAGCCAAAGTACTCTACAGAGATGGTACTGTACTGGATACAATTAAAAATGTTCTGTAATCAATAAATATTAAGGGAAAAGAAAATAGAAAATAAAATGCCATTTAATCTAAAATGAAGGGAGCGGGTCAGAAATGGACAAGAAAAAATTAGTTATTGGCGTAATCGGCGCTGATGTTCATGCGGTAGGAAATACGATTTTACAGCATGCATTCGAAGACGCTGGTTTCGAAGTGACAAACTTAGGTGTTATGGTTTCTCAGGAGGAATATATTGCTGCTGCAATTGAAACAAATGCAGACGGAATTATGGTATCTTCTCTTTATGGACATGGAGAGCTTGACTGCCGAGGCTTGAGAGATAAGTGTAATGAAGCAGGTTTAAAAAATATTCTTTTGTATGTAGGCGGAAATATTGTAGTTGGAAAACAGCCATTTGACGAAGTAGAAAAGCGTTTTAAAGCAATGGGATTTGATAGAGTATTTGGACCAGGTACTGCTCCGGAAACTACCATTGCAGCTTTATACGAAGACTTTGGCATGGAAGCACCAGCAACAGAAGACTGATAAAGTGAGGCGGTAAATTATGAAACCAGTTTTGTTGGTGGATTTTGGTAGCACCAATACCAAGGTAACAGCCGTAGACGTAGAAAATTGTGAGATACTCGGTACTGCGGCAGCCTATACTACCGTGGAAACTGATATTAATAATGGGCTTCACGATGCCATAGAAATTTTAGAGCAGACAACAGGACACCTGGAATATGAGGAGCGATATGCCTGCTCCAGTGCTGCCGGAGGATTAAAAATGATTTCCATCGGACTTGTGCCGGAGCTTACAGCTCAGGCAGCCAGGGAAGCTTCTCTGGGAGCTGGGGCAAAGGTATGGAAGACCTATTCTTTCAATCTTACAAAAGGGGATATGAAAGAAATCGAGGCGTATCATCCTGATATTATCCTTCTGACAGGAGGAACAGACGGGGGAAATACCGAATGTATTTTGTATAATGCAAAAATGCTTTCAGAACTTAGTTATGACTGCCCCATTGTTCTTGCAGGAAACAGGTGTGCTGTAGATGAGTGCCAGGAGATTTTGGAAGACAGAACGACTTATATCTGTGAAAATGTAATGCCAAGACTGGGTGAGCTGAATATTGAGCCAACCCAGAAACAGATCAGGGAAGTCTTTTTGAAAAGAATCGTTCAGGGAAAAGGTCTTTCAGAGGCTTCTGATTTGGTATCAGGTATTATCATGCCGACACCTTCCGCAATGCTTACAGCCATGGAACTTCTTTCTGATGGCTGGGAGGAACACCAGGGAATCGGTGAGTTGGTAGGGGTTGACTTAGGTGGTGCCACCACAGATGTATATTCCATTGCAGAGGGAAGCCCTGCAAATATGGCGACGGTAATGAAAGGAATTCAGGAACCTTACGCAAAACGAAGTGTAGAAGGCGACATTGGTATGCGTTATAGTGTTCATGGAATCCTGGAAGCTGTGGGTGACCGAAGACTGGCTAAGATAGCTGGATTAAACCGGCAGAAAGTAGCTGGACTTGTGGATTATCTGGGCAGCCATACAGACTATATACCCGACAATGAAGAAATGGAAAAGATGGATTTTGCACTGGCATGTGGTGCTGTAGAAACAGCCGTTACACGTCATGCAGGTTCTCTGGAGCAGGTATATACACCTTGCGGATTAACTTATCTTCAGAGTGGAAAGGATTTACGCCGGGTAAAATATGTTGTTGTGACAGGCGGAGCCTTAATTCATGCAAAACATACAGAAGAGATTGCGAAATATGCACTTTTTAATGAGAGCACACCAGGATCTTTAAGACCAGAAAATGCGGAAATCCTGGTGGATAGAAAGTATATCTTGGCAGCAATGGGATTGCTCTCTCAGCATTACCCGGAGGCTGCATTAGAAATAATGAAGAAGGAGATTGCTTATTATGGACATAAGGAATAAAAAATTATCGGATGACGAATTTTATGGCATTCGAAAAGAGATTATGGGACAGTGGGCAACCGGTAAAGATGTAAATTTTGATGAAGCCATTGAATATCATAAAAGTATGCCGGAATCAAAGAGTTTTTCTAAAAAACTTTCTGAAGCAAAGAAAGAAAGAAAAACTTTGATTCAGCCAAGAGCCGGTGTAGCATTGATTGAAGACCATATTAAACTTTTGCAGTATTTACAGAACAATGGTGAGGCAGATTTACTTCCTACAACCATTGATTCCTATACACGTCAGAACCGTTATGAAGAAGCAGAAAACGGAATTAAAGAATCTATCCGTACTCAGAAATCCATGCTGAATGGATTCCCAGCTGTAAACCATGGTGTATATGGCTGCCGTCAGATTATTGAGAATCTTGATATTCCGGTTCAGGTACGTCATGGTACTCCTGACGCAAGACTGCTGACAGAAATCTGTTATGCAGGTGGATTTACCAGCTACGAAGGCGGCGGTATTTCTTACAACATTCCATATGCAAAGGATGTTCCGCTGGAAAGAACGATTTATGACTGGCAGTATGTAGACCGTCTGACAGGTATCTATGAAGAAGCGGGTGTTTCTATTAACCGTGAGCCATACGGACCTCTTACCGGTACTCTGGTTCCGCCATCTATGTCCAATGCCGTTGCAATTATCGAAGCACTGCTTGCAGCAGAACAGGGCGTTAAGAATGTAACTGTTGGTTATGGACAGTGTGGTAACCTGGTACAGGACGTTGCAGCCCTTCGTGTTCTGGAAGAATTGACAGAAGAATATCTGGAAAAATACGGATATGAAGATGTAACGGTAACAACCGTTCTCCATCAGTGGATGGGCGGATTCCCTCAGGATGAAGCAAAAGCATTCGCAGTTATTTCCTGGGGAAGTGCTGTAGCTGCTCTTGCAAAAGCTACAAAAGTTATTGTTAAGACTCCTCATGAGGCAGTTGGTGTTCCTACTATGGAAGCAAATGCACAGGGACTTCGTTGTACAAAACAGGCAATTTCTCTGTTAGCGGATCAGGAATTAAAGAGCTCTGCTCTGGAACTGGAAAAAGCGATTATCAAAGGTGAAACTTGTGCAATCGTGGACAAGACATTCGAACTTGGTATGGGCGACCTGGCACTTGGTGTTATCCGTGCAGTGAAAGCTGGTGTAATTGATATTCCATTTGCACCAAGCCGTTATAACTTTGGTAAGATGCTTCCAGCCCGTGACCATGAAGGTGCTGTTCGTTATCTGAATCCTGCAAGAGTTCCTCTTCCACAGGAACTGATTGATTTTAACAGAGGTAAAATTGAACATCGTGCAAAACTGGAGAAGAGAAAAGCTTCCTTCCAGATGGTAATCGATGATGTTTATGCAATCAGTAAAGGACGTCTGGTTGGTAAACCAAAATGATGAATTAAAGAGTTGTGTTCATCCTCCGCAGGTGGCAGGCATGGTCTTTTCAGGCTCAAAACCGTTTTGGGATTCGCCTGAAAAGACCACACCAGTCACCTACGGTGGATGGGATAACAGTTGTGGTAAAAGAAAAACATACATATAGGCAGAAGGCAAGAGGCTTTCTTGCGTATGCAAGTGAGAAACATAGTACGATATCCCAGTCCATTAGGAGTCTGTTATCTCCCGGGGATGACGGGTTTGTGCTTTTCGGCGAATTAAAAACGGTTTTGAGCAAGAAAAGCATGAACCCGCCATACCCGGGGAGAAGGAGTTTTAAATGGACTGAGCATAGTAAAAAGGAGATTGATAATCATGAAAATAGTAGACGTTGTATGTTCTAAAGCAAGAACCGGATTTTTCTTTGATGACCAGAGAGCAATTAAACAAGGAGCTGTTTCTGATGGTGCAGCTTATTTTGGAGAAACAGTAACACCAGGATTCAAATCTGTAAGACAGGCTGGTGAAGCGATTTCTGTTATGTTAGTTCTGGAAGATGGACAGATTGCATGGGGCGATTGTGCAGCTGTTCAGTACTCAGGAGCAGGCGGACGTGACCCATTATTCCTGGCTGAAGATTTTATTCCGATCATTGAGAAATATATCAAACCAGAACTGGTTGGAAAAGAAGCTGACAGCTTCAAAGGATTATGCGAAATGTTAGAATCTATCCAGGTTGATGGAAAGAGACTGCACACAGCAATCCGTTACGGTGTAAGCCAGGCAATCCTTGACGCTGTTGCAAAATCCAGCAAGAGACTGATGTGCGAGGTTGTTGCTGATGAATATGGTACAACAGTATCTGAAGAACCAATCCCAGTATTTACACAGTCTGGTGACAACAGATATGACAATGCAGACAAGATGATCTTAAAAGGTGCAGCAGTTATGCCTCACGCACTGATCAATAACGTAAAATTAAAATTAGGTGAACACGGAGAACTGTTAAAAGACTATGTAAAATGGTTGAGTGAACGTGTTCAGAAGCTCCGCAATGATGAAAATTATATGCCAATTTTCCATATCGATGTATATGGTACAATCGGAGCAATCTTCGGAGTGGACAACTTCAAAGCAATGGCTGATTACCTTGCAGAGCTGGAAGAAGCTGCAAAACCTTTCAAACTGAGAATTGAAGGACCTATGGATGCAGAAGAAAGAGAAAAACAGATGCTCTGCCTGAAAGGCTTGAGAGAAGAAGTTGACAGAAGAGGCATTAATGTAGAGCTGGTTGCTGACGAGTGGTGTAATACTCTGGAAGATGTTAAATACTTCGCAGATAACAAAGCAGGCCACATGGCTCAGATTAAAACTCCTGACCTTGGCGGAATCAACAATATCGTAGAAGCGGTTCTGTATTGTAAAGAAAAAGGTTTCGGTGCTTACCAGGGTGGAACCTGCAACGAAACAGACCGTTCCGCACAGGTTTGTGTAAACTGTGCAATGGCTACAAAACCAGACCAGATTCTTGCAAAACCAGGTATGGGTGTTGACGAAGGATATATGATCGTTTATAACGAAATGGAAAGAATCCTTGCTCTTAGAAAAGCGAGAAAGAACTAATTAAAGAAGGATGAGTAGAATATGCCAGACCTGTTTTCAAGGCAGAAAACGGTTCTGGCTATTCTGGCACATAAAAAGGAAAAAATATGGCATATTCAAGACAAATGCAGGAAGGAAACCTGTACAGTTATTATTTTGCTCCCAGAGGAAACCGCCGTATGGCAGACCTTGGGATGCAGTTAAGCCAGATGTATTTAAGTCCCTTTGATCATATTGTAGGGATTATCGGGGATGCCGGGGCTGGAAAAAGCCTTTTGATCAAAGGAATGTTTCCTGGTGTGGATCTGACAAATGATGACGAAGGGGTCAATATCCGGCCACTTCCTCTTCTTCATGAAAATATGGAAGATCCGTTCTCTCCTCATACGTATCATCTGGACATCCGCTTTGAATCTGCATTTACACAGATGCATGTGCTGGCCGAAGCAATTCTGGATGCAGCAAAGCATGGGAAAGTCGTGATTGTGGAGCATTTTGAACTAATTTTTCCATTTTTAAAACGCAATGCAGATTTGCTGGTGGGAATCGGAGAAGAGATTATTATTACCAGACCGAACATGTTTGGCCCTCTTCCGGAGAACATTGCCAAGATTGTTCATAAATCTGTTATTTACAGGAAAGCGGCTCATACATTAGAGGATTTATGTGTACATTTTATGGGAGAAGGCTATGAACAGGATGGTCCCCGTTCTGATGTACGCCATGGATTTGTGTTGGAATTTGAACAAAAGCCGGATGTAGACCTGTATGAACTGGAAAAAAAGGTGAAAGAGGCAGTGAAAAAAGATCTCCCAGTTTCTTATTATGACGAAAATCATGTTCAGATTGGGGATTATGTTCTGGAATGCCTTGGTCCTAGAATGCATATTTCCAGCACCGGAAAAATCACAGATTTTACTTTGGTAAAGGATTATCCACAGGATCCGAGAAATGGTTATTATATGTTAATCGGAATGCTTGGCAAA
This sequence comes from uncultured Blautia sp., assembly GCA_900556555.1. GTDB lineage: Bacteria > Bacillota > Clostridia > Lachnospirales > Lachnospiraceae > Blautia. Next base: position 37,178 of record USPF01000011.1, on the reverse strand, counting down.
CACCAGTCGGATGATATCAAAGATTTTAACCGTATTGATATTAGCAGGCATTTAAGCAGTCACCCGAAATAAGAACAGGAAAATTGGAGGAAGAAGACATGGTTCGCAGCGTAAATGTAGAACTTTTGACAGAAAATATTAAAGAAATGTGTATTCAGGCAAATCATTTCCTGGCACCAGATATGGACAAGGCTATGAGAGCTGCTCATGAAAGAGAGACAAAACCTCTTGCAAAACAGATTCTGGGACAGCTTTTGGAAAACCTGGATATTGCAGGAGAAGATATGATTCCTATTTGCCAGGATACCGGTATGGCAGTTGTGTTCCTGAGAGTAGGACAGGATGTACATTTTGAAGGCGGCAGTGTGGAAGACGCAGTCAATGAAGGTGTACGTCAGGGTTACCAGGAAGGATATCTGAGAAAATCCGTAGTGGGAGATCCGCTTCTTCGTGTGAATACAAAAGACAACACACCGGCGATTATTCATTATGAAATCGTTCCTGGAGATCAGGTGGAGATTACGGTTGCACCAAAAGGCTTCGGAAGCGAAAATATGAGTAAAATCTGTATGCTGAAACCTGCTGATGGTGTAGAAGGCGTAAAAGAAGCCATTGTAAATGCAGTAAAAGAAGCCGGCCCAAATGCCTGCCCGCCAGTAGTTGTAGGTGTTGGTATCGGCGGTACTTTTGAAAAAGCAGCAATTCTGGCCAAAAAAGCACTTACCAGAGAAATCGGTGTACATTCTGAGTTACCTCATGTAAAAGAGCTGGAAGAAGAGTTACTGGCAAAAATCAATGAAATCGGTTTGGGCCCTGCTGGTTTAGGCGGCGATACCACAGCTCTTGCTGTCAATATCAACACCTATGCAACACATATCGCAGGACTCCCGGTGGCAATCAACATTTGCTGCCATGTAAACCGTCACATTGCCAGAACCATTTAGTGTATCAGTTGGACACACTGGATTTGTACAGTTAAAAACATGGAGGAAATAGAATGGACAGATATATGAAGGCACCTCTGGATAAAGAAGAGGTAAAGACCCTCAAGGCAGGGGATTATGTTTATATTACAGGAACAATTTATACAGCAAGAGATGCGGCACATTTGAGAATGTCCCAGGCGTTGGACAGAGGAGAAAAACTTCCCATTGAATTAGATGGCAATGTGATTTACTATATGGGACCGACTCCGGCAAGAGAGGGACGTCCTATTGGTTCTGCAGGCCCTACAACAGCCAGCCGTATGGATAAATATGCACCGAGACTGCTTGACCTGGGACTTACCGGAATGATTGGAAAAGGAAGAAGAAAACAGGAAGTAACAGATGCAATTGTAAGAAATGGCTCTGTATTCTTCGCAGCCGTAGGCGGTGCCGGAGCACTTCTTTCTAAATGTATCAAAAAAGCAGAAGTCATTGCATACGAAGATTTAGGTACAGAAGCAATCCGTAAACTGGAGGTAGAAAATCTTCCGGTTATCGTGGTAATTGATTCCGAAGGAAGAAACTTGTACGATGAAGTTTGTAAATAAAAGATAGGATTTATGAAGTAGGCTTTATTTGTCAATTGGCAGATGAAAGCCTACTTTTTTTCGGACAAAATAGGCAGAATCAAAATGGTTATACTGAAAAAAAGAATCATATGTTGTCTGCATTTGTGTTATAATTTTTTTAGAATGAAAACGAAAGGAAGATGCATATGACAGAAGATAAATTATTAAACCAGGCAGAGTTATGTGGATTTGACCATGCGTGTATCATAGAAACTGATCAATTGATTTTTGACAGCAGATTCCGGCAATTTTGTGAGACGAATTATTGCGGTAATTATGATAATAATTATTCCTGCCCGCCTGCCTGTGGGACTCCGGAGGAATTAAAAGAGAAAGCATTGAAATTTTCTCATGCCCTGGTTCTTCAGACCATTACCCCCGTGAAAAACATTATGGATGATGAGGAGACAAAGATAATCAAGCATCATCATAATGAAATGACCTGGGATTTCATCCAAAAGGTTGAAGAAGAGCTTCCGGAATTTCTTCCTGCTATGGCAGGCCCATGCGGACTTTGCAGTCCCTGTGCAAAAAAAGAAGGAAAACCATGCAGGTTTCCGGAGAAAAAAGCCTCCTGCCTGTCAGCTTACTGTGTTCAGGTAGATGCCATGGCAAAAGCCTGCGGAATGGAATATTATTGTGAAGGTAAAGTGGCCTTCTTTAGTTTGTTATTTTTTGACGGAAAGAAATAACAGAGGACAAAAATCAGAAAATGGTGTATAATAGACATAGAATAGATTACAACAGGAGAAAAAGAAATGGACAACGCAAGACTTGAACTGATTCGGAAAATTCAGACACAAAAGGAGGTATTTACCATACTTTCCAGAGCTACAAGATTACCTTTTGTTATTTGTGATCCGGAAAGCTTTAATGACCAGATTTGGATTTTCGAGGAAAAAGAAACTTTAGAAGAAGTTGTAAAACCCCTGGTGGAAAAGAAAAATCCCCTTGCATCTATCCGTGTGGAAAATCAGAGTTTCCTGAGCTTTTATACTGTGTTATATACCCTGGGTGTTAACAGTGTTGTATATTTTGGGAAGAATGAGAAAACGGAACTGGATTTAGAAGAAATTGTGAGAAAGCCTGATTTTTCCAAACTTCCAGAGGAGAAAAGACCGCTGCTGAATCCACAGCTTCAGCTTTCCGGTATTTATTTCATGCAGGAACTGCGCCGTGGTGTGGAAATGGAAGAAAAAGAAAATCTAAAAGAACTGGAAGAAGAGACCGCAGCCAATTTGGTCAAGAGTAAATATCTGGTGGCTGTCAATAAGCCGGAAGAAGGACAGAGTCCTGAAAATGTGCAGGTTCCATATATCAAGACACAAAATGGAGATATTTACCAGCCGGTTTTTTCCGATGCAGAAGAATTCAGAAAATTCAATAAAGAGAATAAATTTACTGCAATGATGGTAGCTTTTGAAAATCTTGAAAAAGTAGTGATTCCTGTGGCCAAGGGTGTAGCGGTGAACCCTCAAGGTTTTAATCTGGTACTTCCAAAGGAAAAAATCGGAGCCATGAGACAAAGATTCGGGCTTTGATGAAACATTGGTGAAAGGAGATGTTGTCATGAAAATTGACATGCATTGCCATACAAAAGAAGGTTCTATTGATGGAAAGGTTCCAATAGAGGAATATATCCGTATGCTCAGAAATCAGGGATTTGGCGGAATGTTAGTGACAGACCACGATTCTTACGGTGGATACCGCCAGTGGAAAAAGAATATCAAGGGGGATAAATATACAGATTTCCTGGTTTTAAAGGGAATTGAATATGATACCCTGGATGCAGGCCATATTATTGTGATTATGCCGGAGAATATTAAGCTGAGGCTTCTGGAATTAAGAGGCATGCCCTTACAGATGCTGATTCCCATTGTCCATAATTATGGTGGGATTCTTGGACCGGCACATCCCTGTGGAGAGAAATTCATGAGCTTTATGAATGCAAAGGCATACCAGAGAAATCCAGATATTATCAAAGAATTCGATTTTATGGAGACTTTTAATGCCTGTGAACCACAGTCTGTCAATGACAAGGCAAAAGCGATTGCTGACAAGTATGATCTTCCGGGAACAGGCGGAAGTGATGCACACCGTGCTGACTGTATCGGAATGGCTTACACGGAAATACCTGACGATGTTACCTGTGAGTCAGATTTGATCATGCATATTATGAAAGGCACGAAGTTTGAATGTGGAGGCACGATCTATAATGGTACAGCAAAAGAAAAAATCGGAAAAGCCAAGATGGTTCTTTCTCATTCTTTCTGGGTCTACAATAAAGTAGGCGGATGGAGCAAAGCATTAAAACGCAGCAGTAAAATGAAAAAAGGCTATGTAGAGCGTGTAGATGTTGAAAAGGTAAAGGAAAAAGAAAATGAGTAAAAAAGTATTACATGCAGCACTTCTTGGGCTTGGAACTGTAGGAACAGGGGTGTACAAGGTATTAAAGAATCAGTTGCCAGAGATGGAACAGAAAATCGGTGCTGTGGTGGAAATTAAAAAAATTTTAGTGAGAAACCTGAAAAAAGCAGCAGCAAAAATTCAAGAGCCGGAGCTTTTGACTAATAACTGGCAGGAAATTCTTCAGGATGAAGAGATAGATATTGTCATTGAAGTTATGGGTGGTATAGAACCTGCCCGCACTTATATCACAGATGCTTTAAAAGCAGGGAAACATGTGGTAACAGCGAATAAAGATTTGGTAGCTTCTCATGGAGGGGAATTGCTGGACTGTGCGTCAGAGAATCATTGTGACTTTTTGTTTGAGGCATCTGTCGCAGGGGGGATTCCCATTATCCGCCCACTGAAGCAGTGCCTGGCAGGAAATCACATATCAGAGGTTGTGGGAATCGTAAATGGAACTACGAACTTTATTCTCACGAAGATGACCCAGGAGGGAATGGAGTTTGCGGAAGCCCTGGCTCTGGCTACCAGACTTGGTTATGCGGAAGCAGACCCCACTGCGGATATTCAGGGATATGATGCAGGGCGGAAAATGGCGATTATGGCGTCCATTGCCTTTAATTCCAGAGTGACCTTTGATGATGTAAGCACCGAGGGCATTACCCATATTTCTTCTAAAGATATCCGTTATGCAAAAGAGTTAAACTGCGTCATTAAACTTCTTGGTGTGGCAAGAAATACAGAGACAGGAATCGAAGTGACGGTACAGCCTATGCTGGTTCCGGAAAATCATCCGTTGGCTACGGTAAATGATTCTTTTAATGCAGTATTTGTTCATGGAGATGCAGTGGATGACACCATGTTCTATGGCCGTGGAGCAGGAGAACTGCCTACAGCCAGTGCCATTGTGGGGGATGTATTTGATATCGTAAGAAATATTCTCTTCCAGTGTACAGGACGTATTCACTGTACCTGCTATAAACAGATTCCAATCAAAAGCCAGGAAGAAACCGAGAGCAGATTTTTCCTGCGTATTCATGTGGATGATAATCCAGGTGTGCTTGCAAGCATTGCCAGCGTACTGGGAAATAATAAAGTAAGTATTGCCCAGATGATTCAGAAACACAAATATGAGAATCTGGCAGAAATTGTGGTGGTGACATCAAAAGTAAAAGAGGGAAATTTCAATGATGCTATGCTCATTTTGGAAAATATGAATGTAGTACATAAAATTTCTTCGATTATCAGGGTTTATGGAGAGGAAGCATGACAGAAAAATTATTTTATCAGGACAGCTATGTTTCTGAGTTTGAGGCAAACGTGTTATCCTGCAATCCTCTTGGTTCTGACGGAAAATCAGAGGCAAAATATGAGGCGGTTCTTGACAGAACTGCCTTTTTTCCAGAAGGAGGAGGACAGAGCAGCGATACAGGTACTCTGTGTGCGGGAGAACAGATCGTACAGGTTCTTGACGTGCAGGAAAAAGATGGAATGGTACTGCATTATACCAGTGAGTTTCTGGAGCCAGGTACAGTGGTTCGTGGAAAACTAGATTTTCAGGAACGTTTTTCCAAAATGCAGCAGCACACGGGAGAACATATTGTGTCAGGAATCGTACACAAACATTTTGGGTATAAGAATGTAGGATTTCATCTGGGAAAAGATGAGGTAACGATGGACTATGACGGCCCACTCACCCAGGAAGAACTGCGTAAAATTGAATATGAGGCAAACCAGGCTGTTGTAGAAAATATTCCTATTCAGGTGCTGTATCCTTCAAAAGAAGAACTGGAGCATATTTTTTACAGAAGCAAAATTGAAATCCAGGGGCAGGTGCGTATTGTGCAGATACCTGGATATGACAGTTGTGCTTGCTGTGCACCTCATGTCAAGACAACAGGAAGCGTGGGAATCATTAAACTGGTTGGTGCTATCCATTATAAAGGCGGAATGAGGCTATCTATGCTCTGTGGATTTCGGGCACTGGCAGATTATAATCAGAAAGAGGAAAGTGTCGTGGCCATTTCCACCCGTCTTTCTGCTAAACAGGAACAGGTAGTACAGGCAGTAAACCGTCTGGAAGAAGAAGTTGCATTTCAGAAAGAAAAAGTCAAGAAATTGCAGGAAAGATATGTGGCAGGATGCCTGGAAGACGCAAAAGAACAATGCAGAAGACAGCCAGATGGGGATGTTTTGCTGTTTGTGGAAGAACTGGATGCCATTGCCATGCGGAATTTTGTCAATGATGCCATGAAGCTGACCCAAGGGTGCTGCGGTGTCTTTGCCGGGAATGACACGGAAGGATGGAAATATGTGCTGGGAAGCCAGGGACAGGATATCCGGGCAATTGGAAAGGCGTTAAACCAGCAGTTCCAGGGAAAAGGAGGCGGGAAACCGCCGATGATACAGGGGTCTCTTGTGGGAACAGAAGAGGACCTGAGGGGATTTTTACAGGCATTTTGTGAATAGCAGACAAGGAACATGAACCATATGCTGCTTACCTTCCGGCTTTTTCGGTCGGACAACTTCTCTGTGGAAATCATTCTAACCATTATTCTAACCAGATGTTGACAAGAATGGTTAGAATGATTAGAATTTGGGTAGAATATTTACAGGAGGCGGTGAGATGATTTTTCAGGAGAGCGAAACTGTAGAATTGAAGTCGATGGTAGTAGACGACATAAAGAAGGAAATTATTGCATTTGCAAATTGTGAAGGTGGTAAATTGTATATCGGGGTTCAGGATGATGGAACCATAATTGGCGTAGATGACCCGGATGGAATTGCCTTGCAGATCAGCAACATGGTTCGGGACGCCATCAAACCAGATGTTACAATGTTCCTTCATTACAAGACATTGAATGAAGATGGGAAACAGATTGTTGCTATTGATATTCAGCAGGGAACAGAACGGCCGTATTATGTTGCGAAGAAAGGTTTACGCCCAGAAGGTGTGTTTGTTCGTCAGGGATATTCGGCTGTACCAGCTACCAATACTGCAATCCGACGTATGATTAAAGAGACAGATGGAGATCATTTTGAGGAAATGCGGTCTTTGGAACAGAATTTAACTTTTGAGGCAGCCAAGAAAGAATTTTCCAAAAGAAATGTATCATTTGGGGAAGCCCAGATGAAGACACTAGGGATTATGACTCATGACGGAGTTTATACAAATCTTGGACTTTTGCTGTCCGACCAGTGTGTGCACACAATTAAGGTGGCTGCTTTTGAGGGAACAACACAAAACCAGTTTAAGGATCGAAAAGAATTTTCAGGCTCTTTGTTCCAACAGATGGATGAAGTTTATGACTATATTGATTTTCGAAACCAGACACATTCCACTTTTCAAAAGTTATATCGGATTGATCAGAGGGATTATCCGGAAACTGCGGTCAGGGAAGCACTTCTGAACCTGCTTGTGCATCGTGAATATTCTTTCAGGGCAAGCACTTTTATCAGTCTGTACGAAGATCGGCTTGAATTTACTTCTATTGGAGGACTTGTAAGCGGTGTTACCTTGAATGATGTTTTGATGGGTATTTCTGTATGCCGAAATATGAAATTGGCAAATGTCTTTTACCGGTTGGAATTGATTGAAGCATATGGAACCGGAATATTGAAGATGAAAGAAGCCTATTCGGAAACGGGAAAGGAACCTAAGATTGAGATTTCCGACAATGCTTTTAAAGTCATTCTTCCAAATCTGAATGTTCATACCAATCAGGAAAAGCAAGGTGCAAATAAAACCGAAGAATACTTAGCGGAGGAAGCGGTAATCAATCTGGCAAAGCGGCAAGGAACTTTCACAAGAAAAGATGTAGAAAAGGAGCTGGAAATCAGCCAGACAACATGTGGACGTTTATTAAGACGGATGATAGATAAAATGCAAATCATCCAGGAAGGCAAAGGGAAGAATACCCATTACCGTATTTCAGAGTAATCAGAAATTGAGAAGCAGGCAAAAGGTTTTTTAGACTGCATTGTAAATATCTCTTGTTCACAACACAGAACAAGGGATATTTTTTTGTTACACTGCCAGAAAAAGTTCAACCTGGGTTAAGTGATTGTTTTCATATAGGGAATTGTATTGTATAATGGACTACATGAAAATAAAAGAGGGGATGAAAAGGAAAAACTTATGAAACGAAAGATTCAATTAATTTTACGTTATTTTAAAGGGGCAAAGAAATATTTTCTGGCCGCAGTGCTTGCCTCTCTGATCACAACCGTTTTCAATGCACTGACCCCGCAGATTTTCCGGTTTACCATAGATTCTGTGCTGGAAGGGAATGACTATCCATATCTGGCAGAACATTTGTGGATTATGGCATTGCTTTTGGTAGGTGTTGCACTTTTCTCAGGTGCAGCTATGTATGTCAGCAGATATCATACTGCTAAGGCAGGAGAAAATTTTGCAAAAAACATGAGAGATGCATTGTTTGCTCATGTGCAGAAATTGCCCATGAAATGGCATGATAAGCACCAGACAGGAGATATTATCCAGCGCTGTACGTCTGATGTGGAAGTGATCCGGAACTTTGTAGTAACACAGCTTCTGGAAGTGTTCCGGACTGTGTTTTTGGTGGTAGTTTCTTTCTCCATTATGGTGTCCATGAATGTGAAATTGTCTCTCATTGTACTTCTGTTTGTACCTCTGGTCGTGGCATATTCTGGTATTTTCTACCGCTTGATTGCCAGAAGATTTACAGATGCAGACGAAGCAGAAGGGGCACTTTCTACGGTTGTTCAGGAAAATGCCACAGGGGTACGGGTAGTACGTGCCTTTGGAAGAGAAAAGTTTGAAATGGAGCGGTTCAGGGAGAAGAATGATATTTTTGCAAATCTCTGGATACGCCTTGGAACTTTATCGGGTTTGTACTGGGGTGTAGGAGATTTAATTACAGGACTTCAGGTAGTGACCATTATTGTGCTGGGCGCAGTGGAGGCAGTACAAGGAACTATTACCGTGGGAGAGTTTATTGCATTCGCATCTTATAACACGACTTTAGTATGGCCAATCAGAGGACTTGGAAGAATTCTTTCGGATATGAGCAAGGCAGGGGTTTCTTTTGAGCGAGTGGATTATATTATCCGTGCCTCAGAAGAAACTTACCAGGAAGAAAATAGGGAAGAAAACAGGTCATTTGATATTCGTTTTTCTCATGTGAATTTTGCGTATGAGGACGGCCATCCTGTGCTTTCGAATCTTGATTTCTCCATTCCACAGGGAAGTACCCTGGGGATTTTGGGAGGTACGGGAAGCGGAAAATCAACGCTGGTACAGCTTTTAAACCGCTTGTATGAGTTTCAGGAAGGACAGGGGGAGATTACTCTTGGAGGGAAAAATATTCGGGAAATTCCACTGGAATGGCTGCGGAATAACATCGGAATTGTGTTGCAGGAGCCCTTTTTATATTCCAGAACGATCAAGGAAAATATTGCAGTTTCTGTACCGGATGCCACTATGGAAGAGATTAGGCAGGCAGCTAAAATTGCCTGTGTGGATGATACCATCATGAGTTTTCCGGATGGCTATGATACTTTAGTAGGGGAGAGAGGAGTTACCCTTTCAGGAGGACAAAGACAGCGTGTGGCAATTGCCAGGATGCTTTTGCAGAAAGCTCCGATTATGATTTTTGATGATTCTTTATCAGCTGTGGATTCCCAGACGGATGCTAAAATCCGTAAGGCACTGTCTGAATCCTGCAAAAATGCTACGGTGATTTTAATCTCCCATAGGATTACCACCTTGATGGGTGCAGATCAGATTTTGGTACTGAATCAGGGAAAAATCCAGGAGCAGGGTACTCACGAAGAACTGATTTCCAGAGATGGAATTTACCGTCAGGTATATGAGATACAGATGAGCCAGGATGACAGAATACAGGTGGAGGGATAAGAAATGGCGGCATATGAAGAACAGGAATATAACAAACCATTTAGTTTTCAGATATGGGCAAAGATGCTGCCCTTTTTCAAACCGTATAAGAAATATTTTGCAATTACCATTGGACTGAATCTGCTTCTGGCAGGCGTAGACGTGCTGGTGCCGCTGTTTCAGAGCTATGCCATTGATCATTTTATTGCACCGGATACCTTAGACGGAATCGGCAGCTTTGCAGGTACTTATGTTGCTATGATAGTATTGCAGACGATTTTTGTTTATGTGTCGGTCCGTGCGGCAACAATCATTGAAATGAATGTGGGAAAGGATTTAAAATGGGCACAGTTTGAACACTTGCAGACCCTGTCTTTTTCCTATTACAACACCACTCCGGTGGGCTATATTCATGCCAGGGTGATGAGTGATACACTACGGATTGCAGGGATGACGGCATGGGGGCTGGTGGATATGTTCTGGGCCTTTGTCTATGTGATCAGTGTCTTTGGGATTATGTTTTTTCTGAACTGGAAACTGGCCTTGATTATTATGCTGATTGTTCCGTGTATTGCTCTTTTGACTGTATATTTCCAGAATAAAATCCTTCATTGGAACAGGAAGGTACGCAAGATTAATTCACAGATTACCAATGCCTATAATGAGGGAATCACAGGAGTCCGCACATCAAAAAGTATGGTGATAGAAGAAGATAACCAGGAAAATTTTCGTGAAATCACGAAGCAGATGCACCGGGCAGCCATTCATTCTGCAAAGCTGAATGCTGTTTATATTCCAACCATTTTGCTGTTTAGTTCTGTGGCTTCGGCGATTGTTCTTGCAAGAGGCGGCTATATGGTACAGGAAGAACTGATACAGCTTGGAACCCTGTCTGTCTTTATCTCTTATGCAGTTGTGATTTTTGAACCGATTCAGCAGCTTGCAAGACTTCTGGCAGACCTGATTTCCTGCCAGGCGAACATTGAACGTGTGACAGATTTGCTGGAGCAGGAGCCAAATGTCTGTGACAGCCCGGAGGTGGAAGCAAAATATGGGGACATGTTCCATCCTAAGAAAGAAAACTGGGAAGAAATCAAGGGTGATATTGTTTTTGAAGATGTTTCTTTCCGTTACCCGGATGGAAAAGAATATGTTTTGGAGCACTTTAATCTCCACGTACCGGCAGGAACCAATGTTGCAATTGTAGGAGAAACGGGAGCAGGAAAATCGACGCTGGTAAATCTTCTGGGTAGATTTTTTGAGCCCACAAAGGGCAGGATTCTGATTGACGGCAAAGATTACCGTCTGCGTTCCCAGCTCTGGCTTCACAGTCAGATTGGGTATGTGCTTCAAAATCCACATTTGTTTTCCGGAACCTTATATGATAATATCCGTTACGGAAATCTGGATGCTACAGATGAGGAAATCAGAGAAGCTGCCAGACAGGTTTCCGCAGATACCGTGGCAGAGAAACTGGAAAAAGGCTATGACAGTGATGTAGGCGAAAGCGGCGGGCGGCTTTCTACAGGTGAGAAACAGTTAATCTCATTTGCCAGGGCTATTTTGGCAAATCCCAGGATTTTTGTATTAGATGAAGCCACTTCTTCCATTGATACCCAGACGGAACAGTTGATCCAAAAGGCTACAGACCATTTATTAAAAGGCCACACTTCCTTTGTCATTGCACACCGCCTGTCTACCATACGAAAAGCAGATGTGATTCTGGTGGTAAAGGATGGAAAAATCATTGAGCAGGGAAGTCACCGGGAACTGCTGAATAAAAAGGGTTATTACTACGAATTATATTCCAAACAGTTTGAAGAAGAAGCGGCAATGGGAATTTTGTCAGGACAGAAAAAATAAAGAAAGGACAGTGCGTTATGGAAAAAAAGGAATTATTAAAACGGTTAGACCACACCCTATTGAAACAAACTGCCACATGGGAACAGGTACGCAGGCTTTGTGACGAGGGAATTAAATATCACACAGCTTCCGTGTGTATTCCGCCCTGTTATGTAAAAAAAGCCAAGAAATATGTAGAAGATAAACTGGCGGTTTGCACAGTCATTGGATTTCCAAATGGGAATATGACCACTGCGGCAAAAGTATTTGAGACAGAGGATGCAGTCAAAAATGGTGCGGATGAAATCGACATGGTAATCAATATCGGTGCCTTAAAGGATGGAGAAAAGCAGGCTGTCCTGGAAGAAATCAAAGCAGTGAAAAATGCTTGCCAGGGCAGGATTTTAAAAGTCATTATTGAGACCTGCCTTCTGACAGAGGAAGAAAAGAAAACCATGTGCAGGATTGTCACAGAATCAGGTGCAGATTATATCAAAACTTCTACAGGATTTTCTACAGGAGGTGCAACCTTTGAAGATGTGAAATTAATGAAAGAACTGGTAGGAAGTCATGTGAAAGTAAAGGCAGCAGGCGGCATACAGACCGTGGAAGATGCGGAAACCTTCCTGGCACTTGGTGCTGACCGTCTGGGAACCAGCAGGCTGATTCAGCTGCTGGAAGAGTAGAGAGGAACACGTAAAGATGCATAAACAAAAGAGAAAGAAGGAATAACGTGAATAAAATCAAAAAAGAAGAGTTGCTTTCTATTCCAAACTGTATGGGGTATTTTAGAATCTTATTGATACCGGTTTTCTGTGTCATTTATCTTCGGGCTGACAGTATGAGAGATTATTATGTGGCGGCTGCCATTGTCATCATTTCTACCATTACAGATTTGCTGGATGGGCAGGTAGCCAGAAGATTTCATATGATCACGGAATTTGGAAAATTTTTAGATCCCTTTGCGGATAAGCTGACTCACGCAGCAATCGCAGTTTGTCTTGCATTCCGGTATTCTGCTATGAAATATCTTTTGATTCTTATGGTGATCAAAGAAGGTTTTATGGCAATCATGGGATTAAAAAATCTTCAAAGAGGAAAAAAACTGGATGGAGCCAAATGGTTCGGAAAAGTATGTACGGCAACTTTATTTATTCTGTTATGTGTTCTGGTATTGTTTCCTGGCATTTCAGGAAAAACAGCAGACATTCTCATCTATTCAGAAATGGTTATTATGGCAATTACCTTAATCTTATACATTCCTGAATTTTGGAGGATGAAAACATGCTGATACAGTGGATGGGATATCTTGTTTTTGGATACCTTTTTGGCAGTGTGATGTTTGGATATCTTATTCCCAAGGTGGTTCGTGGAATTGATGTAAGAAGCCTGAGCAGTGATGGAAACCCGGGAACTGCCAATGCATTTTTTTACGGAGGTGTATTTTGCGGTATCCTGGTGTTGCTGGGTGACCTTCTGAAAGGAATGCTTCCTGTCTATCTTGCATCACGGGCTCTGGGGACAGAGAGTATAGGATTTTCTCTGGTTATGGCAGCACCGGTGCTGGGACATGCCTTCCCTTTAAAGGGAGGAAGAAAGAACGGCGGAAAGGGGATCGCAGTCTCTTTTGGAGTAATGTTAGGGCTGTATCCCATGTACAAAAACTTGTGGCTGCTGGTGTTCTGGTATGTATTATTTACTGTAGTTATTATTATAGAACCACATTGTCTCAGGACAGCAGTTACCTATATTTGCTGGTTTGTAAGTGGAATCTGTATGCATCTTTCTCTTGCAGTCAGCATGGGAAATCTGCTGATTTCCTGTATTGTACTGAACAAACACAAGGCAGATTTGAAAAAGAAAAAAGAGAGACAGATACGTTTCGGATTTAGGAGAAATTAAAGAATGAAGGTTTTGATATTATCCTGTAAGACAGGAGGCGGCCATGATGCAGCGGGATTTGCCATGAAGGAAGCATTGGAGGCTCATGGACATGAAGCAGTGATGTTTGATTATCTTACTTTGGCGGGTCAGAAGGTATCCGATACCGTAGGCGGAGTATATGTCAATACAGTAAAAAAAATGCCGCATGTGTTTGGTGCAGTGTATCAGATTGGAATGGCTGCAAGCAGGATTATGAGGAAGTCTCCGGTCTATTATGTAAATGCAAAAATGGGAAAATTTCTTGCACCTTATCTGGAAGAAGAACAGTTTGATGCTATGTTAATGCCGCATCTGTACCCTTCTGAAACCTTGACCTATATGAAACGCCAGGGAATATCCCTGCCTCCCATGATAGCAGTTATGACAGATTACACCTGTATTCCTTTTTGGGAAGAAACACGATGCGATGCTTATATTGTTGCTCATGAAGAGATGGTAAAAAAATGTGTAAAAAGAGGGATTCCGGAAGAAAAACTGATTCCTGCAGGAATTCCGGTCAGCGGTAAATTTAGCAGACAGGCAGACAAGAAAAAAGCAAGGGAATATCTCCATCTTCCCTGCCAGGATCAGATTTATCTTGTGATCGGCGGTAGCATGGGAGCGGGCGATTTAGAAAAACTTACCGGCCAGTTTCTAAAAACCAAGAAAGTCGGAGAATTCTTTATTGTAATCTGTGGCAATAATAAGAAAATGTTCCAGAAAATGAAGAAAAAATACAAGGATCAGAAAAGTGTTCTTCTGGTAGGACAGACCAGGCAAATGGATGTTTATATGAAAGCCAGTGATATTGTATATACAAAACCAGGCGGGCTCACCTCCACAGAGGCGGCAGTGTCAGGGATTCCCATTGTGCATACAGCACCCATACCGGGCTGCGAATCAGCAAACAAAAGATTTTTTGTCCGGCACGGTATGTCCATAGCTCCAAGAAGCGTAGAAGCCCAGGTGGAGCGGGGGAGAAAGCTCCTTCATGATCCGGAAAAAAGAGAACTTATGAAACGTGCACAAAAAGAAACATTACCTGTAAACAGTGCACAGGAGATTGTAAAAATTCTGGAGAAAAAGGTTCTGGAGGCAGAGAATCCGGAAGTCAGAAATGTCTTGTGAAGATTCATGAGATTTATAAAAAAGCGGGAAGGTATCTGGGCTCCGTACTGGAGTGTCAGATGCTTTCCCGCTTTTGATGTTGAGATTACCGCATAATCAGATAGACCGTATAAAGAACATAGATTCCTGTCATAACCGTACCAAGCCCTCTGCTGACCTCTTGTTTCTTGGCAATTGGTATAAATACCAGGATAGAAACCAGAAGTAAAAATCCGATATCATAAAGATAAGTAGGGCTGACTTTCATAGGAAGAATGGTGCAGGATGTTCCAAGAATAAAGAGAATGTTGAATAAATTGGAACCTACCGCATTTCCAAGAGCAATGTCGCTTTCCCCTTTTCTGGATGCCATGATTGAAGTCACCAGCTCTGGCAGGGAAGTACCGATAGCCACGATGGTAAGGCCAATCAGGGCTTCACTAAGTCCCAGATACCTAGCAATTTCTTTGGCACTGTTTACCGTCATATCGCCACCGAAAATAATGCCGGCCAGTCCCACGATAGAAAGCACAATACTTACAAGAAAGCCATACTTTGCCTGAGGTTCTTCTTCCTGTGCCTCCAGGCTTTCTTTTCGTTTTGCCAGGCCTTCCCGGATGGTAAGATACATAAATAATGCAAAGCCTGCTAAAAGCACGATTCCGTCTAATCTGTCAAGGCTCATGACAGCACTTTTGCGGATAAACTGATCCATTACCAGAAGAGCAAGAAGGGCTGCTGCAAGAACAGACAGGGGATAATCTTTTTTGATCATGCTTTTTTCAACATGAAGCGGGCAGATCATAGCACTGACGCCGATTACCACTAAAAGGTTGAACATATTAGAGCCAACTACATTTCCAAGAGCAATGTCGTTGCTGCCTTTTAAAGCAGCGGTTACACTGACTGCCAGTTCCGGAGCACTGGTACCAAATGCAACAATAGTAAGTCCGATAATCAGAGATGGAATCCTGAGACGCTTGGCAATAGAAGAAGCACCGTCTACAAACAAATCAGCACCCTTTACCAGCAGCAGGAACCCAATGATAAGAAAAAGTACAGACGCTATCATAAGTAAATCCTCCAAGATAAAATTGTAACAACATATAATAAAATATCATGTTTGGCAAGGCTTGGCAATTCCAAATTCTGGATTTTTCCAGGGAAATGGACAGAAGCATTGACGTTGGTGGCTAAATTCGATAAGATTGTAAGGAAGTGAAAGGGATAAAGGAGATTTGTTAAGGAATGAACATTATTAACATAGAGCATATCAGTAAAATTTACGGGGATAAAGTGATTTTTGAAGATGCTTCTTTTGGTGTGCATCAGGGAGATAAAATCGGAATCATTGGTATCAACGGTACAGGAAAAAGTACCTTGCTGAAAATGGTGGCACAGGCAGAAGAGCCGGATGCAGGGCAGATTATCCGTCAGAACAGTTTGAAAATCGCATATCTTCCTCAAAATCCGGAGTTTCCCCAAAATGCTACCGTACATTCTTATGCCATGGAGGGAAATCCAGACACAGACTGGCTGGTGCAGAGCAACTTAAACCAGCTTGGGATTACAGAAGATGACACTCTGCTGGAGCATCTTTCAGGAGGACAGAGACGAAAAGTGGCAATGGCAAAAATTCTGGCGTCAGAGTTTGACGTACTGCTCCTTGACGAGCCGACCAACCACCTTGACCAGCAGATGATCACATGGCTGGAAGAGTATCTGAAAGGATTTCGGGGAACCGTTCTTATGGTGACCCATGACCGTTACTTTATGGATAAGGTGACCAATAAGATTCTGGAAATCAGCCATGGAAAGATTTACAGTTACGAATCCAATTATTCCGGCTTTCTGGAGCGGAAGTCAGAGAGAGAAGAAATGGAACTGGCTTCTGAGCGGAAACGTCAGAGCATTCTCCGTATGGAATTAGAATGGGCGAAACGTGGATGCCGTGCAAGAAGCACGAAACAGAGAGCACGTTTGGAGCGTCTGGAAGCATTAAAAAACGGAAAAGCACCGGTGCAGGATCAGAGCGTGGAGCTGGATTCTGTGGAAACAAGAATGGGGAAAAAGACCGTAGAACTTCACCATGTGAGCAAACACTACGGAGATAAAAAAATTATAGATGATTTCAGCCATATTTTATTAAAGAACCAGAAATTGGGCATTATTGGGCCAAACGGCTGCGGAAAATCCACTCTGATGAAGATGATGGCAGGGCTGATACAGCCGGATGAGGGTTCCGTTGAAGTGGGAGAGACCATTAAAATCGGTTATTTTGCCCAGGAAGAGCAGGAAATGGATGATAACCAGAGGGTCATTGATTATGTGAAGGATATTGCAGAGTATATCACCACCAGAGACGGCAAAATCAGTGCCTCTCAGATGCTGGAGCGTTTCCTGTTTACACCTGACATGCAGTATGCACCCATTGGAAAATTATCAGGAGGAGAAAAACGCAGGCTGTACCTTTTGGGGGTTTTGTCCAGTGAAATTAACCTGCTGCTTTTGGATGAGCCTGGAAACAACCTGGATATTCCCACACTGACTATTTTGGAGGATTATCTCAACTCTTTTCCAGGTATTGTAGTGACGGTATCCCACGACAGGTATTTTCTGGACAATGTGGTGGACAGGATTTTTGCTTTTGAGGGGGACGGACATCTTTGGCAGTATGAAGGCGGTTATACGGATTATCTGGAAGCCAGAGGAAGAAGAGGAGAGGCTATTATAGAGACCCAGGAAAAGGTAAAAAAAGATAGTAAGGGCAATGGAACTGCCTGGAAGCAGAACCGCCCGGTTAAGCTGAAATTCTCTTTTAAAGAACAGAGAGAATTCGAAACCATTGATGATGAGATTGCGGAATTGGAAGCAAAAATCGAAAAACTGGATCAGGACATTATGGCTAATGCAACTAACTCTGGGAAGTTGAACGAGCTTACCAAAGAGAAAGAAACAGCAGAGGCTAAACTGGAAGAAAAAATGGACCGCTGGGTATATCTCAATGATTTGGCTGAAAAGATTGAGGAACAGAAGAAATCATGAGAATCAGAGTTTTGAAATTAGTAGTAGCATTTTCCGAGACAACGGATGCAATGGAAGCAGAAGCGTATTTTCAGGAGCATCAGATAGAGGGGAGAATGATACCTCTTCCGGGAGCTATTTCTGCAGGCTGTGGATTGGCTTGGGCAGCCTCCTTAACAGAGCGTTCAACCATAGAAAGGCTGATACAGCAGCAGAAGATAAAAGCCCAGGGGATTTATGAAATCCAGTTATTCGAGAGAAAACAACAATGATTTGGATAAGGATAGAAAGAAGGAACATATGGTGGAAAAAACAATTGATGCAAGAGGATTAACCTGCCCCAAACCTGTTATTTTGACAAAAAAAGAAATGGAACAGAGCCAGCCGCAAGATGTGATTCTGGTGGATGTGGACAATGAAATGGCAGTAGAAAATTTAAGAAAACTGGCCAATTCCCAGGAAGCAGAATACGCATCTGTGAAATTAGGAGACAAGCATTACCAGGTGCGTATTACCGTTACAAAAGAAGGCGGCAAAGAGGCAGAAATGCCACAGAATCTTCAAAATTGCAGTATTGCCGGTCAAAAGAAAACAGTCGTGGTGATTTCCTCAGACAAAATGGGTGATGGTGAAGAAAAATTAGGAGAGATTCTGATGAAAGGGTTTGTTTATGCACTCACCCAGTTAGATACCTTGCCCTCCACCGTTCTTTTATATAATAAAGGAGCATTTTTATCTTGTGAGGGTTCTCCGGTACTTGTGGATTTACAGACTCTTGCAGAAGCAGGTGTAGAAATCCTTACCTGCGGAACCTGTTTGAATTATTATGGTCTGGAAGAAAAATTACAGGTGGGCTCTGTGGCGAACATGTATGTGATTGTGGAAACCCAGGCAAAGGCAGAGTTAATTATAAAACCCTGAGACAGATGAGGAGAATGTATTATGAAGCCGATTATTGTAAGAGGCGGAGGAGACCTGGCAACAGGAACGATTTACCGGCTGAGCAAAAGCGGATATCCGGTGATTATTTTAGAAAGCAGGAAACCATCTGCCATACGCCGTCTTGTTTCTTTTTGCCAGGCGGTTTATGAAGGAACCATGGAAGTGGAAGGCATGGTTTGTACCCTGGTGGAATCTTTGGAAGAGGCCCTGGAAAAAGCTGCACCGGGAAATCCGGTTCTTCTGGTAGATGAGGAAGCCGCCTGCCTGAAAGGGTATCATCCAGACATTCTCATTGACGGGATTCTGGCAAAGAGAAATCTGGGAACCAGCCGTGATATGGCAGAAATGACCATTGCACTTGGGCCTGGATTCGAAGCGGGGAAAGATGTGGACTATGTGATAGAGACAAAACGTGGGCATTACTTAGGAAAAATCATAGACAGCGGTTTCGCCATTGCAAATACCGGGATTCCGGGTGTCATAGGCGGATATGGAAAAGAACGTGTCATCCATGCACCTTGCAGCGGTATGTTCCATCAGAGACATGAAATCGGAGACTGGGTGGAAGCCGGGGAAAGCATTGGATGGATTGAAGGAGAGCATGGTTCTGTGGAAGTTTGTGCAGAAATTCCGGGGGTGCTGCGTGGAATCATTCAAGATGGGTTTTTCGTGACAGAGCATTTTAAAACAGCGGATGTAGACCCTCGAAAAGAATCTGCGGCATATTGTGCCCTGATTTCAGATAAAGCAAAATGTATTGCCGGAAGTGTATTAGAATTAGTCTGCGGCTATGAAAAAGGAATGATAAAGAAAAATCATGAAAATTGAGCAGATCGTGGAAACAATGGGGAAAACAGATTTTCCTGTGATTTCTTTTGTAGGAGCAGGAGGAAAAACATCCTGTATGCTGGAGTTGGCAAGAAATCTGGCAGCACAGGGAAAAAAGGTGCTGGTGACAACAACTACCCATATGGAGCATCCTTTGAACCTGGATAAATCAGGATGTGTGGATGCATCAGTAGAAGAAATTCTGGAACAACTTAAGAAAAACGGATTTGTAATCGCAGGAAGCAGGGCAGAACAGCCTGGAAAAATCAAAGGATTGCCTGTTTCCGTGTGGGAGCAGGTGAAGAAAAAGGCAGATGTGATTCTTGTGGAGGCAGATGGTGCGAAACGGTTTCCTATGAAAGTACCTGGAAATCAGGAGCCTGTGATTCCTAAAGAATGTACCCATATTCTGGTCATGGCAGGGGCAAGTTCCCTAGGAAAGTCTTTGGAAGAAAGCTGCTTCCGCTTGCAGGAAGCAGAAGGTATTCTGGCAGTTACAGAACAATCTCCGGCTGATATAAAAAGGCTGAGGATTACGGAAGAGAGAATGGGTATTCTGATAGAAAAAGGATATGTAGAACCATTGAAAACCAGGTATCCTACAGCAAAGATTGCTGTGATTCTGAACCAGGCAGATATACTTTCAGCTTCGCAAGAGCGTGCAGCGGCTTTGCAGCAACAGGTTTCAGTTCCAGTGTTTCTTCACGGATGGGAAAAAGAGATACACGGAATTTATCTGGCGGCCGGTTTTTCCAGAAGATTCAAAGGAAATAAACTTCTGGAAAAACTGGAAGGGAAACCCATGTATCTTCATCTTCTGGAGCGTTTGAATGAAATGCGGGAGAATCATAAGCTCCAGTCCCTTACGGTGGTCACGCAATACGAAGAAATCCTGGACAATCTTCACAGAAAAGGGATTGCAGCAGTGAAAAATAACAACAGTGCTCTTGGTATTTCTTCTTCCCTGAAACTGGGATTGCAGGCTGCTATGATGCAGAAAAAACAGCATCTAAAAAGGGAGCAGTATTATATGTTTTTTGTGGCTGACCAGCCTTTTTTGAAGAAAAATACTGTAGAAGAATTTGTATCCGCTTTTTTTAAAACAGATCGAGGAATCGGGTGCATTTCCCATGATGGAAAAGCAGGAAATCCGGTTATTTTCCATGAACGTTATGTGCCGGAGCTTCTTAAAATCGAAGGAGATAAAGGCGGAAAAAGTGTTGTAAACCAGCATTTGGAGGATGTTTTTCTTTTTGAAATTCCAGATGAAATTGAATTAAAAGACATTGACAGGAAATCGTAAAAAGGCTGCTCAGGAAAGAATCTCTTTCCGGTAGTCTTTTGGCGTTTTTCCTACATATTTTTTAAACATCTTTGTGAAGTAGTTTACATCCGAGATCCCGCAATGCTGTGCAACCGCCTGGATCTGTAAATTAGAAGTATTTAGGAGAAACACCGCATGGTTGATCCTTTTTCGCTGTACATATTCCGTTAAAGTCATCCCAGTTTCTTTTTTAAAAAGTGCAGACAGGTAGCTTGGGTTTACATTTAAGTGTTTTGCCTGAGCATCCAGTCCCAGATTGCCGGACAGGTTGGTTGTGATCTGGGTCATTACTTTTTGTATAATGGGAGAATGCCCCTTTAGGGAATGACTTTGTACCAGATGACAGTATTTTCGTATAATTTCTTTTTGCAGGATCAATGCATCCGAAGGGCGGGACAGCATTACGATTCTTTCCAGCAAATAAGAGGAAAGATGTTCAATGTGAATAGGAGGAACGTCAGCAGATTCTGCAGCTTTTCGCAATAAGGTGTTCAGCACGATACACTGATTCTTTTTCCACTCCAGGGTATCTTCCCAGGGAAAAAGGGAATAGTTCTTTTTGAGGGAAAAGAAACGATTCAGAAAGATTTCTGTGGCGTTCCATTGTCCCTGACTGACCAGCTTCAGCAATTCATTTTCACAGTCATAATATTCTTCCATAAGCTGTATATTCAGCAGCGTTTCTTTTGGAAGTTCCAGTTCCCTGCTCTCCGTGGCGGGATTTAACCCCGGAGCAGCAGGGGTTTCTATATTCTGAAAAGAAAAATTCTCTGTATTTCCCCAAAGCAATTCTCCAAACGTATTTACGATGGTAAAGAGGGTGCTTTCCTCCGTGAGAGAAGGAATCCCGGGAGAAAACGTCTGATGGATGGGATGCATATCCGTGTGCTCAGAAGAGAGTACATAGGGACCTATGGAAACATAAAAAGCAGAGTCCGTGTCAGGATAACGGAAAAAAATAAAATAAAATCCAGAAGCCTGAATGTGATAGATTGTGTTGGAAGAATCAGAATCCAGACAATTTGCAAATGGTTTTAAATCCTCCTGAGACTGCAGCCGGGAAACCTGCAGATTCATATTTTCCAGTATCTTACAAAAGAAAAGAAATTCTTTTTCGCAGTACATGTTGTCCTCCTTATAGCGGAATAGAAATCATAGTACAGAAGTAAATATCTTGTTTATTATCGTATAATTTTTTGTATCTTGCAAGTGTAACACAAAAAAATACGGGAATATCACAAAAAATTACTCACGGAAAGGGCGGAGAGTGGGGTAATATTCAAAGAAAGAACAAATGCAGAAGGAGAAGATAAAATGAAGAATGAAAAAACAATACGTCCCTTTGGGATTCGGGACAAAGTCGGGTACATGTTCGGAGACTTTGGAAATGATTTTACATTCCTTTTTGCCAGTACCTTTCTTATGATATTTTATACGAAGGTCCTTGGTATCGGAATGGGAGTCGTAGGAACTTTATTTTTAGTGGCACGTTGTGTGGATGCATTTACAGATGTTGCTATGGGTCAGATTGTTGACAGAGCAAAAGAGCAGAAGGATGGTCGTTTCCGGCCATGGATCCGCCGGATGTGCGGTCCCGTAGCTCTGGCAAGTTTTTTGATGTATCAGTCAGCTCTTGCAGATGCATCTATGACCATTAAGATTGTCTATATGTTTGTTACTTATATTTTGTGGGGAAGTGTGTTCTATACGTCCATCAACATCCCATATGGTTCTATGGCCTCTGTATTGAGCAGCGAGAGCGATGACCGCTCCTCTCTTTCCACTTTTCGAAGCGTGGGTGCAGCACTTGCCAGCCTGATCGTCTGCGTAATAGGACCGATGATGGTGTATACCACAGATGAAGCAGGAAACCAGATTGTTGTGGGAAGCCGTTTTACTATGATTGCAGGTGTGTTCTCTGTAGGAGCGGTAATCTGTTATTTACTTTGCTATTTTATGACAACAGAACGTGTGAAACAGGCACCTGGTTTGGTAGAAAAACCAAACGTGGTAAAATCCTTAAAATCAGCTTTGACCAGCAGAGCTCTGATCGGAATTATCGCAGCAGCGATTTTACTTTTGTTGGCTTCTCTCATGGCACAGTCTGTCAACCAGTATGTATTTATTGATTACTTTAAAAACAAAACAGGTTTGTCTGTGATGAGTTTATGTGCGATTATCCCATCTTTTGTACTGGCTCCCTTTATTGTTCCTCTCAGCAGAAAGTTTGGTAAGAGAGAACTTGGAGCAGCAGGATGTATCATCGGTGGATTATCTTGTGTGCTGTTATTCTTTATGCATACAGAATCCATGACAACCTACATCATCATTTCTGTTATCGGATATATTGGATTCGGCTTCTTTAACATGATTATCTGGGCCCTGATCACAGATGTGATCGATGACCAGGAAGTAAGAACCGGAAAGAGGGAAGATGGTACGGTTTATGCTGTGTACTCCTTTGCAAGAAAAATCGGACAGGCTCTAGCCGGAGGTATGGGTGCCTGGGCATTGGGATTGGCAGGATATAATTCTGCAGTACAGGTACAGACTCAGGAAGTTGCAGATAAAATTTATGGTGTGGCAACAATGATTCCTGGTATTTTATATATTGGAGTAGGTCTTTGCCTGTTGTTTATTTACCCTTTAAGTAAAAAGAAAGTGGAAGAAAATATTCTGCTTTTGAAAGAAAGAAGACAAGAACATGTGAAAGGAGAATAGTACATGAAACAGGAAACAGAACCGAAAATTTTAAGTAAACAGAATCCAAATGGACCGCTCTTGAAGTGGTCTGAGGATTCCGGTGTGAAGTTACTGGAAAAAGATGGTCTTTATTTTAAAGACTTAGCAAAAGATGGAAAGTTCTATCCATATGAAGACTGGAGATTGTCTGCACAGGAAAGAGCAGAGGATCTTGCTTCCAGACTTTCCATAGAGCAGATTGCAGGCTTGATGCTTTATAGCAAGCATCAGTTTGTTCCAGGACTTTCTTCCGATTATTTTGGAGAAGTAACATATCATGGAACCTCTTTGCAGGAGGCACAGGTGCCTATGTATGCGTTGTCAGACCAGCAGAAAACTTTTTTGACGGAAGATTTTTTGAGACATGTTCTGGTGGTAGCAGTTTCCTCCGCAGAGGACTCCGCAAAATGGAACAATCAGCTCCAGGCTCTTGCGGAGGAACTGGAATGGGGCATACCGGTTTCTATCAGTTCTGACCCAAGACATGGCACTACTGTATCCTTTGAGTTCGATGCGGGTGCAGGTGGAGATATCTCACACTGGCCGGAATCTTTGGGCATGACGGCTGCTTTTGACCCGGAACTGGTACGGAAATTCGGAAAAATAGCATCAAAAGAATACCGTGCCCTTGGTATCAATACAGCACTGTCTCCACAGATTGACCTATGTACAGAACCCCGCTGGAGCCGTTTCGGCGGAAGTTTTGGGGAACATTCCGGGCTGAGTGCAGAACTGGCAGAAGCCTACTGTGATGGTTTCCAGACCTCAGAAGGAGAAAAAGAGATTGAAGACGGATGGGGATACGAAAGTGTCAATGCCATGGTAAAACACTGGCCAGGCGGAGGAGCTGTAGAAGGTGGGCGTGATGCTCATTTTCCATGTGGAAAGTATTCTGTTTATCCGGGAAATAACTTTGAGGAACATTTGATTCCTTTTACAGAAGGTGCTTTTAAATTAAAAGGAAAGACGAAAATGGCCAGTGCTGTAATGCCTTACTATACCATTATTTATGGACAGCCCGGAGGGGAAAATGTAGGATGCAGCTACAGTAAATATCTGATTCATGACCTACTTAGAGGAACCTGCAATTATGACGGAGTGGTATGTACAGACTGGAGCATTACCGCTGACGAAGGCCCTCTTGACAGTATGTACAGTGGAAAATGCTGGGGCGTAGAACATTTAACAGAGCCGGAGAGATGCTATAAAGTCATTATGGCAGGAGTAGACCAGTTTGGTGGTTTAAATGAAAAAGAGAACATTATAAAAGCATATGAAATCGGTGTAAAGGAACACGGAAAAGCGTTCATGGACAAGAGATTTCAGGATTCTGCCAGAAGACTTTTGAAGAACATTTTCCGCACAGGATTGTTTGAAAATCCATATTTAGTTCCAGAAGAATCTGCAAAAATTGTAGGATGCCCAGAATACATGGAGGAAGGTTTTGAGGCACAGTTAAAGTCTGTAGTCATGCTGAAAAACAAAAATCAGGTGCTGCCGTTGAAAGAAAAGACAAAGGTTTATGTACCGAAACAGTATGTACCTGCATTTATAGACTGGATGGAAAACAAAGTAGAGGAGCACTGGGAACTTCCAGTAAATCCATCTCTTCTGAACAAATATTTTACCCTGGTGGAAACACCACAGGAGGCAGATGCTGCAATCTGCTTTTTAAGACAGCCTGATGGTGCAGGCTTCAGTCTCCTTGGTGGATACGATGCCAAAGACCGGGAAAACGGAGGAAATGGTTATCTGCCAGTGAGTCTTCAGTATCGCCCTTACACAGCAGAAAAGGCGAGGGAGCACAGTATTGCAGGAGGAGATCCTCAGGAAGACTTTATGAACCGTGGATATAAGGGAAAAAGTACAGAAGTAGATAATGAATGTGATTTGGATATGCTTCTGGAGACACGCAGACAGATGGGAGATAAGCCGGTGATCGCATGTGTGAGCATGATAGGTCCTATGGTGATGGCGGAATTCGAAGAAGCTGCGGATGCTATTTTGACCACCTTCGGAAATCTGCCCCAGGCACTGCTGGAGATTATCAGCGGAAGAAGAGAACCTTCTGGATTGCTTCCTTTACAGATTCCAGAGAACATGGATACGGTAGAAGAGCAATTCGAGGATGTTCCTTTTGACATGATCTGCCATGTGGACAGCGAAGGACATACCTATGATTTTGGATATGGATTGAACTGGAGCGGTGTGATTGATGATGAACGTGTGAGAAAATATGCACATCATCCGGAACAAAATATTTAGCAGAGAAAGCCAATGAAATCTTAGAAATTAAAAACAGTGCAATTTCTTTTGAAATAAAGGCAGAAAGGTGAGCGGTATGCTCAGGCTTTCTGCCTTTGTTTATAGGTTCTTCCAATAGATGTAACTTTCATAGGAAACATTCATGTTGTATTTTTTAAAAGAAGTATTTTTCATCACTTCAAAATGAAATTTCTCCAACAAGGCATTAGAAGCGATGTTATCGACAGCTACTTCTGCTGTTACTTTTTTCCACCCCTGTTTTTTTATCCAGCCAAGCAAGAGAGATAACATTTCGCTGCCATATCCTTTCTTCCAGTAGTCTTTGTGAATACAGTAACCAATATCACAGGTTTGTTCCTGCTCATCTGGGAAGATACAGCAAGAACCAATGAGTTCTTGCGTTGCGGTTGTTTCTAAAACTAGATAATAGCCATTGGGAGCATCTTCCAGGGTATCCAGAGCTTTTTGATAAGCTGTATCTACATATTCCCAAGTAGGGTCACTCATATATTTTCCGTTTTCTTCATCTAACCACATGGATAAGAGGAAGTTTAAATCCGGCTTTTTATAATCACGGATAATAATCTGGCTTCCAGATAAGGTATTGTGTATTTTCATTAGAGAATTTCCCTTTCAAAGATAATCTGATAGCACCAGGCACCATAAACGCCAGTTTTTTCATTAAATGGAACCACCACTTGTTTCAGACGCCAGCCATTTTGGGCTTCTTCCATAATAATATTTTGACATTCTGTAAAGGTATTTCCATGTCCTTTTATTCCTGATTTTTTGTGGACTTCCACAAATTTATATTCGTATTTTTTCATGAGTTTTGTACCCTTCATTCAAGTTTATTCCGGATATCTTTTGCATTCCTTAGCTGTAAAATCCTCTATCACAACTTTAATTACTTCCACAGTGGCAGCCATATTCTCATTTATCTCAAATGTATGTCCAGTCTGGTTTTGCATAAGCAGATTCAAACCATGAATTTTTTCCTGTGTATTGTCAACGAGTTTGGCAACACCTCTTCCCATTACGGATGCAAAAGAAGAACCATACCTACATGGGATTTCACCGCCAGAGAGAAGTTTCACATCTGTTTCTAGTGTAATGCAAACCTTTGGGTTTTGGCGGATGAAATCAAGTTTATATCCTTCTTTTGCACTGTGCATATAGAAGATTAAAACTCCATTTTGATACTCATATCCATAGTGTAAAGGAACTACATAAGGATAGGAATCAGTAAATAAACCAAGATGGAGAAATTTGGCTTTTGCAATTATTTTTAATATTTTATTGATATTTGTTACTTCACGTTCTTTTCTTCTCATAGTTTATAATACTACCTCTAATTGGCAGTCAAAAGGTTCTGCTTCCACATGTTTTTGATGATAAACTGTTGCCTCCACACATCCCATTTTTTTATAAAATGCCTGGCTTTCTACAGCAGAATGAGCGGATATGTAGAGCTTTTTTGCACCTTTTTCTTTTGCCCACTGTTTGGCTGTAAGAAAAAGAGCTTTTCCGATACCGCTGTTTCGCATATCCTGAGAAACGTGAATGGCTGCAAGATCCAGATATTGGTTTTCTCCGCCAAAGAGTTCAGGCAAAACAGCAACAAAGCCTTTCAATTTTTGATCTGCAAATGCACCTTGTACAAGACCGCCAGCAGCAATCGTTTCCTTCAGGCAATCTATAAGAAACAGATAATCCTCTTCTGTCCAGTCGTCAATAAATGGTGCATCTTTTATGAGCCATTGCCCGTTTTCTTTACGCCAGCATTTGGTTACTACCTGTCTGCGGATAAAATCACAAAAGAGTGTGCGGTTTATTTCAGATTCGCATAATGGGCGGTATGTTATCATTGTTTGTCACCTCGTGTAATATAAAAAATTTTAGATGTTTTTTATGAAAAACATTTCCATGGGCTGTGCATATTGGGGGATGTCTATGACAAAGCCGCCACAATCTTTATACCCAAGTTTTCTGTAGAAATGCTGTGCCTGTTCATATACTTTGGGTTGATGATAAGGATGTAATATAATGCAACTATTGGTTGCATAGGGGATTTATTTCATGGTTTTACTGTAAAGAAAGCATTTTAAAGGAACATTTTCTTAGTTCTTTTATTTCAAGCATAAATCTTACTCCTGCTTGCATTTAAAATCTTTAAATTCTTCAAGAAAATCTTTTTGACTTTCGTTGGACAAATGGTGCAAATAATCATCTTTTTTTCCAGCTATTAATATAGCCGGAAAAAATAGGACTTTGACATTCGTATCCTAATTTTTTAGCAAGATGCACTGCAAAATCATTAAATGCGGAACCGTTAGCTGTAATAATATTGCCATCTTCTACGACTGGAAGTGGCAAAAAATTTTCTTCTTCAACAAAGTAAAAGAAATTTCTCATTTCTACAAAGAGAGAGTCCGTATATTTTTTTTCGTGCAGTAATCCTGCTTGTGCCAAAAACAGTGGAGCAGAGCAAATGGCGGCAATTATAAAATCCGAATTGTCCTTAAAAGTTGATAGAAAATCCTTTAGTTTCTGATTACGAAGTGCCATTCGTATATCACTGCAACCAGATAAAATAAGGCAGTCATAGTCTATGGGGGAAAATTCATCACAGGTTTTATCTGGCATAACAGTAATTCCTTCTTCACTTTTTACGGCTATTTTTTCAGTATAAATGATATCAGTTATAGTATCATATTGCCATCTAAACAAACGTAGAAGATTTGCGATTTCCTGCAAACTAAATTCAGGGTAGACTAATAATGCGATTTTCTTTTTCATAAGAATCCCCTCCATGTCATGCTAAGCAAATTTTACTCAGGATACACCAGCCTGTCCTCTGAAATATTGGTAAGAACTTCATCCAGATATCTCTTAGCCAGCCAGTTTGCCATGCCAAGGTTCATGTCCAGATAATTTCCGCAGTCTTTGGCAGAAGCCCCAGGCACTTCCTCATGGAAATCACGGATAAAGGTATACATTTCCCTCATTAGTGGCACAATATCTCTGGATTCATAGTCACCAGCCAGGAGAAGATAAAATCCTGTTCTGCATCCCATGGGGCCGAAATAAATGGTTTTTGTGCCAAATTCCTTGTGATTCCGAAGGAAGGTAGCACCCAAGTGTTCTATGGTATGAACTTCTGCAGTGTTCATAACCGGTTCGTCGTTTGGTGAAGTCATCCGCAGGTCAAAAGTAGTGATTACCTGGTCACCTACTATATCCTTTCTGGATACATAAACACCTGGTTTTAATTTTATATGGTCAATAGTAAAGCTTGCAATTTTTTCCATTTTGAGCATCTCCTTTTTCGTATGTTTTTCTTCATTATAAGCATTTCTGTAAAGAGAAGCAAGAAATCATAGTTTTTTTCTGCAAAAAAATATATTATAATTTAACCATAAGATGTTACGAAAAGGAGGAGGATGATATGGCAAAATTGGAACGTGAATTAAATTGTGATTTTGATGAATTGCTCCATCGTATAGAAAATGGGATTATGAATGGCAGTTCCACAGCTTCACTGGAAGATACCAGTGATTTTGTAGATATGAATGCAAGATGCAGCGTACGTGTTTTTGAGAGATATAGTGCCATGGGAGGAAACAGGGTTAGTTTAAATGTTACTTTATTTCAAAGTGGAAACAGTTCGGTGAAGATATCAGCAATCACATCAGGAGGAAGTCAGGCAATGCTGTTTAAGATCAATACGTTGGGAGAATCGGCATTTCTTGATTGCCTGCGAGATATTTTAGATTCATAAATAAGATGAAAAATGTTTCGGTCAAAGATGTAGTCTTTTCCATAAGCATATGCTATAATTTTTTCCATAGATTTGTGACGGCTGATCTGGAAGAGAGTGAAGGAGATTTCCAGGATGAACTGGTGAAACAGTTCCAGGAAACCAGCCGTAATGTCAAGACAGACCGCAAGATGGGAGAACGTTATATGATATTTGAAGAAATGCTGCGGGAGGAAAAACAGGAAGGCAAACAAGAAGGCAGAATAGAAGCCACTCAAGAAGCTGTTTTGGAACTTCTGGAAGATTTGGGCGAACTTCCCAATGGGATTCGTGATAGAATCGCAGGACTTGAGAATCTTGAAGATTTGAAGGCTCTGCATAAAATAGCTGCCAGAACAGATTCTTTACAGGCATTTGCGGAAGATATGGAGAAGTATCTGGAGGCAAAAGAAAATCAAGAATAAAGTCAATAGAGATTCGATACAATCGAAGCATATCTGCCCAATGCCATTTACGGCATTGGGGTCTATGAAAACTCTTTTAACGAGAGTATCTTGCTAATTCAGAAAAGATTCAATCAATCAATGGACAGAGGAATCCTATATTCATTATAGAAGTTCTTATAAAATGAGATTCCTTGCCCGAAAGGGTATAAAAAAAGGAAAAAACGTGTTATACTTCCAGAAGATTACTGGTAGGATTACCAGAAAAAAGGAAGAGGAATAAGTATGGAATTAATAGATAAAATCGAAGCATATTGGACTGGAAGAGCAGAGGGATATTCGGAGGTCAACCAGGGGGAACTGGCTACTGACCAGAAACAGAAATGGACAGAAAATTTGAGAAAACATCTTCCAAAGGGAGAACCCAAAAACATCAAAATTCTGGATGTAGGAACCGGACCAGGATTTTTCGCAATCCTTCTGGCAGGAGAAGGGTATCAGGTAACAGCAGTGGATTATACAGAGGAAATGCTCAAGGAAGCCAGAAAAAACGCAGGAGCTTTGGCAGAGCAGATTACCTGGAAACAGATGGATGCTCAGAATCTGGAATTCCCAGATGAAACTTTTGATGCTGTAGTATCCAGAAACTTAACCTGGAATCTGGAGAAACCAGAGAAAGCTTATGAAGAATGGATGCGTGTGCTGAAGCCAGAGGGGAAAATGCTCAACTACGATGCCAACTGGTATCATCATTTGTTTGACCAGGAAAAGAGAAGAGCGTACGAAGAGGACAGAAAACGGGTAGAAAGCCTTCAGATGGAAGACCATTATACCTGTACAGACATTGACTCCATGGAGGAGATTGCAAGAGAAGTACCTCTTAGCAGGATTGCAAGGCCACAATGGGATATCGAGACTATAAAAGCGTTGGGATATAAAGCTCCACTGGTAGAAAATGAGGTGTGGAAGGAAGTCTGGAGTCAGGAAGAACGGGCAAATTATCATTCTACTCCTATGTTTTTGGTGGTGGGGGAGAAGTAGTAAGTTGCCCAGTATTGAAGGTTGAACCCCAAAGAAAAAAGTGTTAAAATAAAGTACAAGCGAAATTGTAGTTGGAGGACAGAAGAATGATTAATGACAAAAAAGTGTTATTCAGTGGTATGCAGGCAACCGGAAACCTGACGTTGGGAAATTATCTGGGAGCTTTGAAGAACTGGGTAACGTTAAGTGATGAATATGAATGTTTTTATAGTGTAGTGGATATGCATTCCATTACTGTCCGTCAGGATCCTGCAACTCTTAGAAAGAGAGCAAGAGCCCTTTTGACTCTTTATCTTGCAGCAGGACTGGATCCTAAGAAAAATTGCATTTATTATCAGTCCCATGTGTCTGGACATGCAGAACTGGCATGGATTTTGAATTGCTTCACCTATATGGGCGAGTTGAACCGTATGACACAGTTCAAGGATAAATCAGCGAAACACGCAGATAACATCAATGCAGGGTTATTCACATATCCGGTGCTTATGGCAGCAGATATCCTGTTGTATCAGGCAGATGTGGTTCCGGTTGGGATTGATCAGATGCAGCATCTGGAACTGACCCGTGATATTGCTATCCGCTTTAATAACATTTATGGAGATGTATTTACTGTTCCGGAAGCCTATATCGGCAAAGTGGGAGCAAAGATTATGAGTCTTCAGGATCCGGCAAAGAAGATGTCAAAATCTGACGAAAATCTAAATGGAAGCATTTATCTTATGGATGATCCGGATACGATTATGAGAAAATGCAAACGTGCTGTGACAGATTCAGAGGCTTGTATTGCATACAGGGAAGAACAGCCGGGTATCAAGAATCTTTTGGATATTTACTGTGCATGCCTTGGCAAGACACCGGATGAAGCAGTGAGAGAGTTTGAAGGCAAAGGCTATGGAGAGCTGAAACTTGGTGTAGGTGAGGCTGTTGTCAGCGTACTGAAACCGCTTCAGGATGAAGTGGCAAGATTGGAGAAGGATAAAGCATATCTGGATTCTATCATTAAAGAAAATGCTGAAAAAGCTCAGTATTTTGCAAATAAAACCTTGAGAAAAGTACAGCGGAAGGTTGGTTTTCCAGACAGAATCCGGTAAGTAATTAGGAGGTGTTGAGTATGACAGTAGAAGAAATTATTTCTGTTTTAGCAATGCAGGAGGAGATTCTTCAGTTCAATCATTTTACCAATGAGGATGCCTGGGCTCTTGGAACCCTGTTAGTAGCAGAATCCAAGCGTTTAGGGGTAGATACCGCAGTGGAAATCCGCTTGAACAACGGTTATACGGTATTTAAATATGCAGGAAATGGCACCACATTAAACAATGCAGTCTGGATGGACAAGATGTTTGCAGCAGTGCGCCGCATGGAGAAGAGTACCATGCTGCTATACAGCGAATTAAAAAGAAGCGGCGAGACCATGGAAGAAATCGGTCTTGACAAGGAGCATTATTCTTGTCTTGGCGGTGGATTCCCGGTACGTGTGGAAGAAGTGGGTGTTGTGGGAGCAATTCTGGTATCCAACCAGAGCCACTTTGTGAACCACGATATTATCATCAAGGCACTGAGCAGATACCTGCATGTGGATGAAGTGCCACGTATCAGAGCTTTATAAGGGGAGCAACAGGTAAGGCAGGATAAAAGAAAGGGGATGTATCATGGAGCAGCTTATTAAGGTAGAGGATTTGTGTAAGATTTATAACCCGGGGGAGAATGAAGTGCGGGCATTAGATCATGTGAATCTGGAAATCGGACAAGGGGAATTTGTGGCGATTATCGGCCAGTCTGGTTCCGGAAAGTCCACATTTATGAACATGCTGGGCTGTCTGGATATTCCTACATCCGGAAAGTATTATCTCAATGGCACCGATGTGTCTACCATGACAGATAGTCAATTGTCCACAATCCGGAACAAAGAAATCGGATTTATTTTTCAGGGATTTAATCTGATTGCAAACCTGACAGCCATCGAAAACGTGGAACTTCCGTTGATTTACAGGGGAATCGATAAGAAGACACGGCGTGATCTGGCAAAAGAAGCGTTGGAAATGGTAGGGCTTGGACAACGTATGGATCATAAACCAGCAGAAATGTCAGGCGGACAGCAGCAGAGAGTGGCAATTGCAAGAGCCATTGCAGCGAAACCACCGGTGATTCTGGCTGACGAGCCCACAGGAAATCTGGATACAGCATCCAGCAAAGAAATTCTCGATATTTTGAAGAATCTCCATGAAGGGGGAAGAACCGTTATTCTCATCACCCATGACAATGGAATTGCCCAGCAGGCAAAACGTGTGGTGCGGATTATGGATGGAAAAATAGAATCAGATACTATGAATTAAAAAGTGGCAGGATGTTCTCTGTTAAGAGAGCAGTCCTGCCATATCTTTTGGAAGTGGTGCACAGAAATACATGGATTTACCTGTGATTGGATGCACAAAAGAAAGAGAATAGGAGTGAAGCGACACCCTGTTTATGAGAGTAAAGTCTGGATGATAAAGATAATCACCAAGAAGAGGGCAGCCCATATGCTGCATGTGTACCCGGATCTGATGGGTACGACCGGTCTCTAAAGATAACTCTACCAAGGCCAGGTTCTCTTTTGTTTCTAATGTGCGGTAATGGGTCACTGCAGGTTCTCCTTTTTCAAAATCCACACAACGCTCAATGGCAGAATCTTCTTTTCTGGCAATAGGAGCGTCAATGGTGCCGGACGCCGGAACAGGAATCCGGGAGACCACAGCCTGATAGGTGCGGTGAATCTTTCTTGCTTTCATGTCGTTAGAGAGAATCGAGGCACTGAGGGCATTTTTTGCCAGAATCAGTAATCCTGTAGTATCACGATCCAGGCGGTTGATGCACCGGAAAATAAAGGTTTCTCCTTTTTGCTGGAAATAATAGGCCATTCCGTTTGCAAGGGTATTGTCATAATTATGAATAGACGGATGGACAGGCATATCAAAAGGCTTGTTTACCACCAGCAAATCTTCGTCTTCATATACAATGTCCGGTTCCATGGGTACCGGAAGGATATGTTCTGAGGCTGATTCTTCCAATAAGGTGATTTTTAACACATCACCAGGTACAAGAGGTGTACGGACATAAGCCCATTCCCCATTTTGAAGAATTCCGTGTTCTGTCTTTTTCAGATGAATGATAATCTGCCGGGAATAGCCTTTCTTTTTTAAATACTCCCCCACCGTGCAGGGCACGTCTGAGGGAGTGATGAGGTATTCAAAAATTCGGTTCATAAAAATTCCTTCTAGTTTGCATTGCTGGCTGCGATTTTTACACGGCTCCACAAATCCCCCATGAGTTTTTTTGTCTCCTCGTTATACTCAAAGACTTCGTCAAATTCATTTCCGGTTCGTGGAATATAGGAGTCAATTCCTTCGTAATCCCCGCCTTCTCCGTACAAATCTTCCAGAACTTCCTGGTTCGCTGAGGTATAGCCCACATAGCTGGAATTGTCATAAGCGCCCTCATAGCTTGTCGCAAAATTAATATATGCATGAGCAAGCTCAGGATTTTTGGCGTTTTTCGGAATGACCATGGCATCAGACCAAAGGTTTGTCCCTGTTTCTGGCAGATAATATCCCATGTTTTCGTTTTCACTGATGACATAAGTTGCATCCCCGGAGTAGATAAGTCCCAGAGCTTTTCTGCCCTGTGCCATATTGTCAATGATCTCGTCTGTGACAATCTCAGGCTCCATGGTCTGTACACATTTTACCAGCCAGTCATAGGCTTCATGGATTTCTGCCTCGTTCTCAGTATTCATGGAATATCCAAGCTCTTTTAAGGCCATCATGAAGGAATCACGCTCGGAATCATAGAGGTAGATATCTCCTTTGTATTTCTCATTTAAGAAGATTCCGAAGCCCTGTTCTTCCAAATCTTTGATGTCTACTTTTGTTTTGTCATAGACAATTCCCGCGGTTCCCCAGAAATAAGGAATGGAATATTCGTTTTCCGGGTCATAAGGAAGACCTTTTACATTTTCAGAAAGCAGATTTAGACAATCCAATTTAGAATGATCTAGTTTTTGCAGCAAATCTTCCTGGATAAGCCGCTGAATCATGTAGTCGCTGGGCACCAGAAGGTCATAGGATTCCTGGTTTGCCACTTTTATGTACATCTGTTCATTGGAATCAAAGTGGTCCATGACCACTTTGGCTCCTGTTTCTTCTTCAAAGGCAGAGATGATATTTTCACCTGTATATTCTCCCCAGTTGTAAATATGGAGTGTTTGTCCCTCAAAGGGGCGGTCATTGTTCTTATTTCCAAAACGTACCACAAAGATCAGAGCAACGAGTACACAGGCAGCTGCGGCAACAGAGAAGATGCGGCTGTGTTTCTGAATCACATCCTTCTGACGGCGTTTTGCTGCCAGAACAGGAGCTATATTGATGAGAATCAATGTAATGGTAATGATAACAACCACCAGAGTGGAAATGGCATTGATACTTGGATTGACACGTTTGCTCATGGTATAGACCATAATGCTCAGGTTCTTCACACCGCCTCCTGTTACAAAGTAGGAGATGATAAAATCATCTACAGACATGGTAAAGGCAATCAGAGAACCGGAGATAATGCCGGGAGTGATCTGAGGCACAATTACTTTAATCAATGCTTTCCAGGGAGTACAGCCTAAATCCATAGCAGCATCTGCCAGGTTTGGATCCAGAGAACGGATTTTCGGCATGACAGAAAGCATGACATAAGGAATGCAGAAAGCAATATGTGCCAGCAGCATAGTAACGTAGCCTTTATCAATCTTGAAAGTAATGAAAAGTAGCATAAAACCAATGGCTGTTACGATTTCCGGATTCATCATTGGCAGATTATTGACCTGCTCCATAAGCTGGCGGACAATTTTCTTGGACTTGCTAAGTCCAATGGCAGCAATGGTACCGGCTACAGTGGAAATAAAGGTAGCCAGGATTGCAATGCTGAAGGTGGTATAAAGTGCAGACATCATGTCCTTGGACTCCAGCATATGACGGTACCATCTAAGAGAAAATCCTGTGAAATTTGTCAAGGATTTTCCGTCATTAAATGAAAAAATAATCATATATATAATAGGAAGGTAGAAGAAAGCCAGAGTAAGAATCATCAGCACCTTCCCCAAAGGTCTCTTTTTCTTATTCATGGTTTTATGCCTCCTTTCCGCCTTGGTTTCTGGTCTCTGCTTTACGTACTGCCATCATCAGGAGCATCATAATCACAGCCATGACCATGGAGATGGCACTTCCAAAGTTCCATTCCCCTACGGTGATGAACTGATTTTCAATCATATTTCCGATTAAGAAATACTGTCCACCTCCCAGGAGTTTTGGGATAAAGAAGGAACTGACCGCTGGAAGAAAGACCAGAGTGATCCCGTTAATCACACCAGGCAGGGACAGTGGCAGAGTAACCCTTAAGAATGCCATGGCAGGGTTCGCACCAAGGTCTGCACTTGCTTCCAAAAGGGAATGATCCATTTTGCTCAAAGAGGTTTGAATCTGCAAAATCATAAAGGGCAGGAAGTTATATACCATGCCAAGAAGCACTGCCCCTTCTGTATATAAAAGTTCCGTATTTCCGAGACCGATAAAGCTAAGTAATTTCTGGATAAATCCACCTTCGCTTAACAGGCCGATCCATGCATAGGTTCTTACCAGCATGTTGATCCACATAGGGATTGTGATGCATAAAATTAAAAGGTTCTGTGTTTTTTCTTTACTTCTTGCAATAAAGTAGGCAATGGGATAGCCCAGAAACAGGCAAATCACCGTTGTTTTTATTGCAATCAGAAGAGAACGCCAGAGAATTAGCAAAAAGTCAGGGTCGGTAAAGAACTTTTTGTAATGCTCTAGAGTAAAGGCAAATGTTACAATGCTGTTTCCCTGCTCCATGACAGAGTAGACTGCAATCAGGCCCATAGGAAGCACCAGCATCAGAACGGCCCATACGATATAAGGCAGTGCAAGCTGCGAAAATTTTTTCATCCTAATATCCTACCTTTGACATGACATGGATATCTTCAGGGAAAAAGGTCAGGCCGACTTCCTGATAAGCTGTATCTTTCTCCAACACATAATTTCCCTTGATGGAAT
>USPF01000010.1 GCA_900556555.1 uncultured Blautia sp. | reverse complement strand
CTCGCAAAGGGCTGGGGTAATTTTATATCTGGCCGCATCATTATTTGGCGGTTACCAGGAATCTGATCAGAATGGGCAAAAAAGTTTTGCTGGATTCTGGTGGACAGATTTGATTTGATCTGTAAATCTGAAAGTCCCGGATACTGATCCAAGGCAGAACTGTAAATTGTGACGGGAATCCATTCGTATCCATCAGAAGGTGTTCCCATTTCCCAGATAATGTTGGTCATATCAAAGTATGCAGTAAGATAAGTTACAGGATACTTGAATAAAAATTTGGCATTAAGTAGAATGATTTTTTTCTGAAAGTCATTATCTCTGAATTTTAAAGCATCGTCGCCTATGGCTCCCCAAGTTCGAGATAAGGAGTCTGCATAATATTTATCATAGCAGGACTGCCATTTTTCTAAAGGCATGATTTCTTCTAAAATATTAATATCTTTTGAGTCTAAAGTTTCTTTGGAGGCAACAGCACCAGCCATGGATATGGGGACACTGTATTTTACATATGTTTCATTGGGTATCATGTGAAGAACATGGCCGCCCAGTATGTTGATTAGAAATACAGGTATCAGAATGGACATGCCCAGGAGAAAGAACAGTTGCTTTTTTCGTTTTTTTGTGTCAGCATATTTTGATTTCCATTCATAGAGCAGAACCGTAAGCAGGGTTATCAGAACAATTACGTTTCCCATATGCCGTATGGTGCAGACTATACAGACAATTAAAGTAAATCCCATTATTTTATACTGCGGGAACGGTTGCTTGTATTTGATAAAATCAAAAATGAACAGGCAGAGTAAAAAAAGAGCAATGTTCCACAGTGTGTCTTTCTCTATATTTCCAAGTGCACGGTAGCTGTAAATAAAAACCATACTGAATATTGTATACAGAATATCGCCGTACATAATGAAAGTGTATTTTTCCAAAAGATACACGGCATATTGATTGGCAAAGAGCCAGAGGAGTGTTTGCAGGATAACCATGGGAAAGGGATTTCCGAAAATTCGCTGGATAATCTTTAAAGTATACAAATAGGTAACAGGGTGCCAGTTGCTGAAAGTATTGGTAGCAACGTCATTCCAGTTGCTGGCAGAGTCGGTGGAGAAAACACCGGGATAGCAACCAGAGATAATAAAAACACTCAATAGTGTAATGGGAATCATAACCAAATAAATAGGTGTTTTTCCAATTTTTCTGAATGAAAAGGGAACAAAATTTCTCTTAGGAGAAAAGTTTCCCATGCGTAAAAGCAGAAGATAACAGGACATAAAACAGCAAAGAAGAAGAAAAAGTTTTATGATAAGAGGTAGTTTTTCTTTTAGGACTTCTGTTATAGATGACATGCATAAATAAAGCAGAGAAAGAAATAGGGCAGTCATTTTCCAAGGGAGGGGAATGGTTTTAGAATATGTTTTTGAAATAGGGAAACATAGGCTTTGTATAATTAGAATCAATATAGGAAATAGGCACATATAGAAAGCCTCATGAAAAAATGGTGTCATAATGGTAATCCTTTCTTTTGGGTTGATTAGATTTATTATAAGGGAAGGAATAAGAGAATACAAGAAGAAAAGTTACCTGAAAAAATTTTTTATGAATCTATTTTCTTTGATAGGAATATTTGTCGAAGTTGATAACAGTGCTTTTCTAAGAACTTTAAATTCTTGAATATTACGGTGCGACGGAGCTACCGGTTAGAAGTGATCCTAGAATAATCAGATTACAAACAGCAAGTGGTAACGTTTGCCCACTTGCTGTTTTCTAAATACTGTATCATTCTTCCATATACTTCTTCGCATCCTTCAGAAAACTCCAGACAATCAATACCATGATAATACCAATCGGAAATGCCGCTATAATGCTTACGGTCTGAATATTGCTCATAGAACTATCGGAGAATACCAGTGCTACCGGCAAGAGAATCAGCAAAAGACACCATAATAACTGAATGGATTTATGTGGATGTTCGTGTTCTTTTAATTCTTTATAACTATAGCAGGAAGCGGTATAGGCAATCGAATCAAAAGAGGTTGCGTAAAAGGCAATCATGGTGATTAAAACCCATACTAAGACAACGGTAGCCCATGGAATGGTCTGGATAATATGAATAATCATGCCATATAAATCTCCGGTTTTACTGTATTCTGTAATGAAATCAGCTACACCAGAGGTCTGTAATCCCAAAGAATAATTGCCAAAGACAATGAAACTGATAATCGTGGAGCCAACACCGAAAATATAACCGCCAAGAATGGTCTGACGTATGGTTCTTCCTCTTGAAATATTTCCAATAAAGAATGGTGCAGCCACACACCATACCATCCAATACGCCCAGTAATAAATGGTCCAGTCCTGAGCAAAATTAGTAGTTCTCTGTGGATCGATATAGGTGGAGAGTCCAATAAAGTTTTGAACCATCCGGCCAAAAGATTCGATTCCTGTTTCAATAATATACTGTCCCTGCCCACCTGCAAGGAGTACGAAGAGCATCAGGCCAAAGAATAAATAAATACAGACATTTGCCAAAAGGCTGATACCTTTAAATCCATGAAGAAGAGAATAGGTATAAACAGCACAGGTGATTAAAATAATAGCGATTGTAATGGCTGTTCTGCTGATATTTACATGAAACAAATTTTGAATAATCGTTGCCATTAAAGGTGTGGCTACACTGAAGGTAGTTGCTGTACCGGCCAGTAATGCAAACACTGCCAGCAAATCAATGATTCTTCCTAACACGCCATCTGTATGTTTACCTAGTACAGGGCGGCATGCCTCTGAAAATCTTTGTTTGTTTCTTTTTCTTACATGGAGCATAAATCCAAAGGCAACTGCAAGCACGAGATAAAATCCCCATGGAATAAAGCTCCAATGGAACAACGGAAAGACACCGGCCCATTCTTGCACGGTTCCAAGATCTTTGATATGAGGATTTGTTGCATACATGACCCATTCAGAAAAAGAATAAAATAAAATATCTGCTGCAAGCCCGCAGGTAAACATCATACTGCCCCAGGCAAAGAAGGAATATTTTGGTTTTTCATCTGGTTTACCAAGTACGATATCACCATATTTTGACATACAGATGTAAATGGATACTAAAAAAATACCTAAACCTACAATGATATAAAAGGTGCCCATGGTATCACCAAAGAAAAAACGTACCTGGCTTAATATGGAATTAGACTGTTTCGGGAACAGGAAAAATAAAATGCTTAATAATCCGATCATGTCCAGAGGCACTAAGGTGATCATCCAGTCAATTTTCTTTTTCATGATAGTACCTCCAGTTGTTTTGTTTTATAATAATATTTATAATTTCTTTCTGCAAAAAAGGTGAAACCTGCTGCAGCATTATCTTTGTCTTTAAATGCTTTGATCTGTGTCAAATCTTTTTCTTCAATACCTAATTCATCTGCACATTTTTTTAAGATATTGGAACCGGAATTGTTCCAATAGGTAAGATCAAATTCTCTTAGTTCATCCAATGTGTCAAACTCGAAGATATAATCATCAGGATATTTTTTTATCGCTAATGGGAGCTCTTTGATATGCTCGATATAAATAGTTTCCCAAAGCTTATCGGCTGTTTCAGGCCGGTTATATTCTTCTTCAAGAATGGAAATGAATTTTCCTGAAAATGATTTTGACCAGAATACATGACCGAGCATGACCCAGGAATCTTCTCCGCCCACCACTACATTTTCAATCCATCCATTTTTTTCAGAGATACACCATTCTTGTGTCTTGCCTTTTGCGAATACACAGGAATAAAAGGAGTTTGCTACTTCATTTTCGAATGGATTCTGTAGAAAATAATTATCGGAAGAACAAATATAAGAATTTTTTAAATAATCTTTCACTGCATAGATACTGGAATGATTGTTTTTAGTAAGATACTCAGGGTTATGCACTAAGGTTACACCCAATTTTTTTCTGAGGTATTCAAACTGTTCTGCTTTATAACCGGTAACAACAATGATTTCATGGATTCCGGCTTCTTTTAATTGCCTGATTTGTCTTTCAATTAAAACTTCTCCTTTTACAGTGATGAGAGCTTTCGGTTTTTCATAAGAAATAGGAGCAAATCTACTTGCTGTTCCAGCGGCCATAATGATAGCATTATCTACTCGCATTTATTTAATTCCTCCTGTACAATCTTGTAATAATCTTTGGCATAGCGATATTGGCGTAGAGAATATTCGCCAAATTCAACACCAAGATTTCGTTTGTATTCACACCAGTTACTCCATAAGAGCCCGCAAACTGCAATATAACAATAGATTTTAATTCTTATTGTATGGCTGCATCCTTCTGTGAAATACGCATCAATTAAAGAGTCTACCAGCTCTTTATTATAAAGAGAATAAATGCAAAACATTGCTATATCAAGATGTGGATCTTGCATGCCGGCATATTCCCAGTCAATTAAGCGGATTTCTTCTTTTCCATCTTTCTCGACAAATAAAAAGTTATCTGGTACCGCATCGATATGTGTTAATGTTTTTTTGCTTATGTGGGCATCAATAAATGGTTTTAGAGAGAAAACTTTCTCTTTTGTTTTTTCATAATCTTTATAAACGGAAGGAACTCCCTCCCATAAGGATTCATAAAAGTTCAGTTGGCCAAAGATATCAAATTCATGATCAACATTTAAACCTAACTCATGAAATTCCCGTAACCGTTTCATGCATTTTTTTATATCATCTGAATTTTCTGGATCGCATACTCTGGCCCCATCTAAAAATTTTGTAATTTTGTAACCGTTTTCTGGATTGATATAAGCAATGTCATCGCAGATGTTTTTGCCATCAATTACATGATACACAGCCGCTTCCTGTCTTCGGTTGATTAACTGGCTGGTACCTTCTCCGGGAATACGCATAATGTATTTTTGCTCGTTTACGGTAAAGAAGAAGGAGCGGTTTGTCATACCTTTTTTCAATACAGAAATATTACAGATATTATCAGGAGATACTTGCAATGCATGAGCAATCAGATTGATAACATCTGATTTTAAATGGTTGGAATGGCTGTCTAATTCCCTTAGCTGCTCATAGGTGTTAATTTCTACAAAATCACTGGAGGGCACTACTTTTGCAAAGACGTTCATTTTATTTTTGTCAAAAAGTGCTTCTTCCCAGAACAGA
This sequence comes from uncultured Blautia sp., assembly GCA_900556555.1. Classification (GTDB taxonomy): domain Bacteria; phylum Bacillota; class Clostridia; order Lachnospirales; family Lachnospiraceae; genus Blautia. The sequence goes on along the minus strand of USPF01000010.1, from coordinate 41,419 downwards.
TGTTGATTTGTTTCATTTTGCGTAAGTTCTAAAATGCGGGAACGAAGTTTTTTGCTGTCTTTTTGCAAAAGATAGCAGATACCAATCATTTGGTTTCCGTCAGTATTTTCATTGACCGTGACTAACTCGTTTTTCCGGTTAATACGTACGATGCTGTCTTCATCAATGAAGTCACTGACCATATACCAGGAATATAACTCACTTTTATGGAACGGATTATATGCACACCATATATCACAGGGGATAATATAGGTATTGGAAAGTTTGTCTAATACCAGTTTCATAGAGTAGAGATTATTTTTTCTTGCATAGCTGCTGTTTACAATTAGTTCTACTCCGTAATCATCTATTAAATATTCAAAACATTCTTTCATGAAACCAACCACTACATAGATTTCTGTGATGCCTGCTTCATGAAGATGGCGGATGGTTCTTTCAATAAGAATTTCCCCATTTACTTCCAAAAGTGCCTTAGGCTTTTCCGTATTAATGGGAACCATCCGCATTCCAAATCCGGCGGCCAGAATAATTGCATTTTTAGGTGCGTTTTGGTTGACTTTCTCTTTTGCATAGTTTGTAAGCTGATATTCAGAAGTTATATAGTTCTCATTTAAAAGGTTCTTCAGTGTTTTGTTTACAGCACCTAAGGAATAGCCGGAAAACTCTGCTAAAGTACGCTGATTTGTAAAAGGATGTTTTTGTAATGTGTATAAAATATCATAGTCTTGCTTGTTCATAAAATCACCTCATATTCGTTTCGTGAACATAATATCAAAATAGGAGAGGAATGTCAATTTGATAAGAATAGAAGGTTTTGCTTAAAATCCACTTCACTTTGGTAATGATTGATTGTAGACTATAGGTATTGATTATGATATGTAGGAAATAAATAGGGAGGTGCACTGCCGCACCTCCCTCTACTTAGGTTCAATATTTTCCTGTCTCAGCTTCAGCGTGGATTCCCGATAGCCTTTTGGCGTCACCCCGCAGGTCTTTTTAAACACCCGTGTGAAGTAATGGATATCTTCGATTCCACATCTGGAAGCAATGGACTTAATAGGAATATTTGTATTTTCCAGCAATATTTTCGCATGGGAGATACGGAGTGTATTCACATACTCGGTCAGGGACATGCCCATTTCTTTGGAAAATAGTGTGGACAGGTAACTGGCATTTACCCCCAAATGTGCGGAAAGAGATTTTAAGGTAAGGTCAGCACTTAAATCTGTCTCTGCATAGGCAAGTACCCTCCGGATGAGAGGAGAGTGGGATTTTTGCTGATGTTCCTTTACAATCTGGCAGTAGCCTAGAACGATTTTTCTCTGTGCAGTTAAACATTGGTCTACAGAGGTAAGTTTTTCCAGCATGGCGATGTTGCAGTTGGAATACGAATCAATGTGAATGGGATGAACGCCTGCACGTTCCGCTGCTTTTCGAAGAAGCGTATTTAGGGTAATGGTATAGTCTTTGACATCCCGCAGATTGTTGACCGTACGTTTTGGAAGAAAATGAGTACCAAACTGGCTGGCCAATTCCATAGCTTTACTTTCCTGACCTGAGGTGACGGCACGAAGTAAGGTGTTTTCTGATTCATAGCGCTTTTCAATCATGTCAATATTGGAAAAAGGATGCTCTGTGTCACGCAAACAATTTTCATAGGCAGTATTCCAATGATCGAAGAAATCTGCGTTGGAGTGGATAATTTCACAAGAAGGACCATAGAGACTTTTTCCCAGCTCAAAAAACAGACTTTCAAACATAGGGTAAGAAGCCTGATAGCAAAGCTGCTGATAATAGATTTCCAAGGCATCATGGTAAGTATCCGGAAGATTCAGGCTGCGAAAGACTTCTTCAAAGCGTTCTTCCTGAATCTTTTCAAACAATACGGGACCGCAGTGGAGCACTGTTTTTTCATCAGGAAGAAGCAGGAAAACAAAGGTACAGAGAAACTGGTCTGTAGTAATATAAATTTTTTTTGGTTTTAACTTTTCAAAGGCATTATTAAAAAACTCTACAGTGTTATGAATGCCCAAAATATAACTGCGAAGTCCCAAATCCAGTTGTTCAGGATTGGTACATGGAAGGGTAAAACGATACAATGGTATGTAATTTGCCCGTAATATGTTTTCGATTAAATCAATACATTGTTCATTTTTCATAAGGTTTCCTCATATAATCTGAAAATAATACAAAAAAGAATAAAAATCATCACTGTTATTTTACAAAAAAACTACATATAATATTATACAAAAGATCGTCTAAAAAATCCACGAAAAGATGAAAAAATACGAAGAAAAGGAGAAAAAATTATGCGTAATGTGATTAATTTGAACAAAAATTGGGCATTTATCCAGCAGGACGCAGGACTTCCAGAAGTAATGCCTACTGATTGGACATGCGTAGACCTTCCTCATACATGGAATGCCGTTGACGGGCATGACGGAAATGGAAGCTATGATAAAGGTAGATACTGGTATGCAAAAACTTTCGAAACACCGAAACAGCCTTTAGGCGGCGGTAAAGTATTTGTAGAGTTTCTGGCAGCAGGACAGCAGGCAACTGTATATGTAAACGGAAAAGAAGTTGCATATCATGAAGGTGGATATTCTACTTTCCGTGCAGACATTACAGAAGTGTGCAAGGAAGAAGGAGAAAATCTTCTGGTTGTTGCATGCAGCAATGAGAGAAAAGAAAGCGTATATCCTCAGTCAGCAGACTTTACTTTCTACGGTGGTCTGTACAGAGGAGTAAATCTCATCAGCGTACCAGACACACATTTTGATCTGGAGTATTATGGAGGTCCTGGAATCCAGGTTACACCAAAGCCATGTGAATGTGGTGGAGCAACTTTTGATATTGTTTCTTATGTAAAAGATGCTGATGAAAACTTTACAGTATTATATTCTATCTGTGATGCAGAAGGAAAAGAAGTTGCAAGTGCATGCCGTCCGGCAGACAGCACAGCAGTGACTGTGTATGTTCCAGAAGTAACTAAATGGGAAATTGATGCACCATATCTTTACACAGTAACAGCAAGACTGGAAAGAAGAAATGAAACATACGATGAAATTTCAGCACGTGTAGGCGTAAGAAGCTTTTCCTGTGATCCAAACAAAGGATTTATCATCAATGGTGTAGAGACACCTCTTCGTGGTGTGAGCCGTCATCAGGATCAGTTATACAAAGGAAATGCGCTGACAAGAGAAGATCACTTTGAAGATGCAAGAATCATCAAAGAACTGGGTGCAAATACTATCCGTCTGGCTCATTATCAGCATTCACAGGATTTCTATGATGCTTGTGATGAATTAGGATTTGTAGTATGGGCTGAAATTCCATTTATCAGTGTGATGAACAAGGATCCGGAAGCTCATCAGAACTGCATCAGCCAGTTAAAAGAGCTGATCATCCAGAATTACAATCATCCTTCTATCTGTTTCTGGGGAATTTCAAACGAAATCCTCATCGGTGGTATTTCCGAACAGTTAGTGGAAAATCATAAAGAATTAAACGCTCTGGCAAAAGAACTTGACCCAAGCCGTCTGACAACCATTGCTCACGTATCTATGACACCAATTGAAGGACCAATGCACTATATTACAGATACAGAAAGCTACAACCATTATTTCGGATGGTACGGCGGAAAGATGGAAGACAATGGCCCATGGCTTGACAACTTCCACAAGATTCATCCAAACATCTGTCTTGGTGTTTCTGAGTACGGATGTGAAGGCATTATTACTTATCACGGACCAAACCCTGCATGCAAGGACTACAGTGAAGAGTATCAGGCACTGTATCATGAACATATGGCAAAAGTATTAGATGAGCGTCCTTGGATCTGGTCCAGCCATGTATGGAATATGTTTGACTTTGGCTGTGCAGCACGTGATGAAGGTGGCGTAGCCGGAAGAAATAATAAAGGTCTTGTGACCATGGACAGAAAGATTAAGAAAGACAGCTACTATATCTACAAAGCATACTGGAATAAAGAACCAATGGTTCATCTGTGTGGAAAACGTTATGCACAGCGTGCCGGAGAAACTACAGAAATCCGTGTATATTCCAACCAGCCTTCTGTAACACTATTCTTAAACGGTGAAAAAGTAGAAGAGCAGACAGCTGATAAAGTATTCGTATTTACGGTAGCTTTAAAAGATGGCTTCAACATCATCACTGCACAGGCAGGAGATCTGAAAGATACCATGACTCTGGAAAAAGTAGAAAAAGAACCTGCTATCTATGTACTTCCAGAAGTAAATGAACGTGCAGAAGGTGTTGCAAACTGGTTCAGCACAGTTGGCGATATGGACTTAAAAGCTCCAATGGAATTCCCGGAAGGCATGTACAGCATCAAGGATACCATGGAAGAACTGGCAAAATGCCCGGAAGCAATCGGAATCGCTGCAAAAGCAATTAAATTGACCATGAATATGACGGTCGTTCCAGGTGAAGGAATGTGGGATATGATGAAAGGCATGACTCTGGAAAGAATCGGAGATATGGCTGGAAGTCTTGCACCGGAAGGATTTGTAGAAAGTATTAATGGTAAATTGATTAAAATCAAAAAAGTTTGATTTTAATTAGAAACAGAGGAAAGGGAGAAAATTAAATGGCAAAGACAAACAATTCTTCTGTACCTGCATTTGGAATGAAGGACAGAATCGGTTATATGTTTGGTGATTTCGGTAATGATTTCACATTTATTTTATCTTCAACATTTATGTTGAAATTCTACACAGACGTTATGGGAATGTCAGCAGCTGTTGTTGGGTTAGTAATGATGATTGCGCGTTTTGTAGATGCATTTACTGATGTAACCATGGGACAGATTGTAGACCGTTCCAAACCTACAAAAGACGGAAAATTCCGTCCTTGGATCAAACGTATGTGTGGTCCTGTGGCAATTGCCAGTTTCCTGATCTATCAGTCAGGATTTGCTAACATGCCATATGCATTTAAGCTGGTATGGCTGATTGTAACTTATTTATTATGGGGTTCTATTTTCTATACTTCCATTAATATTCCTTATGGTTCTATGGCATCTGCAGTTTCTTCAGACCCTACAGACAGAGCATCTCTGTCCACCTGGAGAACTATCGGTGCGACACTGGCCGGACTTGTAATCGGAGCTGGTACACCACTGGTTGCTTATGTAACAGTAGACGGAAATCCGGTACTTTCCGGAAGCCGTATGACCATTATTGCAGGTGTGTTCTCTGTATGTGCTATCATCTGCTATCTGCTTTGCTTCAAACTGGTTCGCGAACGTGTTCCGGTTCCAGCAAATGATCAGAAGTTTGACCTGATTGCTCTTGGAAAGAGCCTGATTACAAACCGTGCTCTTCTTGGTATCATTGTAGCAGCTATCCTTCTGCTTCTTGCAATGCTTGGTATGCAGGGAATGACAGGATTCGTATTCCCGAACTATTACAAAAACACAGGTGCTCAGTCAGCGGTTTCTCTGTTAGCTAGTTTAGCTGCTCTGGCAGTATGTGCACCTCTTGCAAGTAAATTTGCAGCGAAATTCGGTAAGAAAGAAATGTCTATTGTGTCCTGTTTATTCGGTGCAATCAGCTTTCTTATCTGCCTGATCGTGCATCCAGAAAACGTATGGGTATATGTTTTGTTTTATGTAATTGCATTTATCGGAATTGGTTTCTTCAATACCGTTATCTGGGCTATGATCACAGACGTTATTGATGATGCAGAAGTGAAAAATGGTATCCGTGAAGACGGTACAATTTATGCAGTATATTCTTTTGCAAGAAAATTAGGACAGGCATTTTCTTCCGGTATGGTCGGCGGACTTCTGTCAATGGTTGGATATACACCGAAAACAGCTTTTGACCCTGCTGTAACAGAAGGAATTTTCAAGATTTCCTGTATCGTACCGATTATCGGCCTGACTGCAGTTGCACTTGCATTACTGTTCATTTATCCTCTGAACAAGAAACGTGTAGAGGCAAATGTAGCTGAACTGGCACGCCGCCGCGGCGAAAACTAAAAGGTAACTGTTCTTTGTGACAGACAGAAAATCCGGTGAATTTATATGGGAACTCCTGTATTTTTGCCGGATTTTCTATATAATAGAAAGTAAGAAAACAGAAAAGGAGAGAAAACAATGAGACAGGTTATGAATTTTAATACAAAATGGGCATTTTCTAAAGAAGCATCTTCTGTTCCGGAAAGCATGCCAGAGAGATGGTACTGGGTAAACTTACCTCATTGCTGGAATGATATTGACGGACAGGACGGTGGAAATGATTATTTCCGTGGTACTGCTTATTATGCAAAGGAAATTGAGAAAGCAGAGCTTCCAGAAGGAAAACAGTATTATTTAGAAATCAGAGGTGCCAATGCATCAGCAGATGTATATCTGGACGGAAAAAAACTGGCTCACCACGATGGAGGATATTCTACCTGGAGAGTAAATCTGACAGAAGAGTTAAAAGACAAAAGCCTTCTGGTGATTGCTGTAAATAACGGCGAAAATGATGTTGTCTATCCGCAGATGGCAGACTTTACTTTCTACGGTGGTCTGTACCGTGATGTAAACATTTTGGCTGTGGACGATTCTCACTTTGATTTGGATTATTTCGGAGGAACCGGTCTGATGGTGACACCGGAAATTGCCGGAGAAAATGCAAAAGCAGAAGTACAGGTATTCCTTACAAATGCAAAAGAAGATCAGAAGCTGCAGTACCGTATTTTTGATCAGGAAGGAAATGTAACAGCAGAGACAACTGTACCGGTTTCCGAGACAAAAGTGACTTTGGATATTCCAGGGGTACATCGCTGGAATGGAAGAAAAGACCCTTATTTATACAGTGCAGAAGTAACACTTCTAACAGGAGAAGAAGTGACCGATCAGGTCAGCACAAGATTTGGCTGCCGTACTTATGAAATTGACCCAGAAAGAGGATTTATCCTGAACGGGGAAGAATATCCATTAAGAGGTGTCAGCCGTCATCAGGACCGTTGGGGTATCGGAAATGCATTGCTTCCGGAACATCACACAGAAGATATGGATTTAATCTGCGAAGTAGGAGCAACTACCATCCGTCTGGCACATTATCAGCATGACCAGTTCTTCTATGATCTTTGTGATGAAAGAGGTATGGTCGTATGGGCTGAGATTCCTTATATTTCAAACCATATGCCAAACGGAAGAGAAAATACCATTTCTCAGATGAGAGAACTTGTGACACAGAATTATAATCATCCATCTATCGTGGTATGGGGATTGTCCAATGAGATTACTATGAAAGGTGCTTCTGATGAGGATTTAAGAGAAAATCATGAGATTTTAAATAATATGGTTCATGAGATGGATCCTACAAGACTGACAACCATGGCATGTATTTCCATGTGTAGCATTGATGATCCATACGTTCAGATTCCAGATACCGTATCTTACAACCATTATTTCGGATGGTACGGCGGAAATACTTCTATGAACGGACCATGGTTTGATAATTTTCATGAAAAATATCCAAACATTCCGATTGGATGCAGCGAATATGGATGTGAAGCATTAAACTGGCATACTTCTGACCCGCAGCAGGGAGATTACACAGAGGAATATCAGGCATATTACCATGAAGAACTGATCAAACAGCTTTTCACCAGAAAATATCTCTGGGCAACTCATGTATGGAATATGTTTGATTTCGGTGCAGATGCAAGAAATGAAGGCGGAGAAAACGGACAGAACCACAAGGGTCTGGTAACCTTTGACAGAAAGTATAAGAAAGATTCTTTCTATGCATACAAGGCATGGCTGTCTGATGAACCGTTTGTACATATCTGTGGAAAACGATATGTAGACAGAGTGGAAGATGTTACCAAGGTAACCGTATATTCCAATCAGCCGGAAGTAGAGCTTTTTGTAAATGGGGAAAGCCTTGGAAAACAGAATTGTCCGGAACATTTCTTCTATTTTGAAGTGCCGAACAAAGGAGAATCCGTGTTAAAGGCAGTGGCAGGTGAACTGACAGACGAAAGCTTCCTTCGTAAAGTAGAAACCTTTAATGATGCTTACCGCTTAAAAGAAAAGGGAGCAATCCTCAACTGGTTTGATATTAATGCACCAGAAGGTTATTATTCCCTGAATGATAAGCTGGAAGACATTATGGCTTCTGAAGAAGGAAAGCAGTTCTTTATGCAGATGTTCCAGCAGATGGCGGGAGGAAATGTGGCTGTGGATGAAAATCCTGGTATGATGCAGATGATGGGAAGCTTCACGGTTCTTCGCCTTGTCAGCCTGATGGGAACAGCAGGTGCGAAAATCACAAAAGAACAGCTTCTTGGAATTAATGCACAGTTAAACCAGATTAAGAAACCAGAGTAATATTGCAACCCCTCCTGTTGTGTGGTATCTTATAAGAAGAGATAAACCATATAAATGGGAGGGCGAAATTATGAAGTATAAGAAGATTCTTCTGGCAGTTGGTGTCATGGCGATGCTGTTTCAGGTAACAGGATGCAAAAAAGAAGAGGCACCGAAGAGTGAGGATACACCAAAGAAAAAAGTAGAACAGCAGGCAGAACAAACAAAAGAAGAGTCACAGACCGTACAGGGAGCTGAGGTGACACAGAAAGAGGTACCTGCGAACCAGAATCTGCTCACAGGAGTCGGTGATCTTTCAGAAGGTGCCATTGGGAAACGTCCGGTTGCGGTTATGGTGAATAATGTACAGAAAGCTATGCCTCAGTATGGTGTAAGCCAGGCGGATTTGATTTTTGAAATTCCGGTAGAAGGAGATGCTACCAGATTTATGGCACTGTATGGGGATTACACCAAAGTTCCCCAGATTTGCCCTATCCGGAGCTGCCGCTATTATTTCCCGGCACTTTCCCAGGGATTTGATGCTTTTTATGTAAATTGGGGTATTGATGATACCATAGCAGATTATCTGCAAGCACTGGATCTGGATCAGATTGAAGGAATCACCAATACAGGCGGTTTATTTGGCAGAGATCAGGAGAAATTAGGACAGGGCTATGCAGTGGAGCACACGGGATTTTTTGATGGAACCAGATTGGTTTCTTATATTGAGTCCAAAGGTCTCCGTACGGATTTAAAAGAGGAGAAAAAAGGAGCTGCGTTCCTGTTTAATGGAATGGATGAACAATTGAAACCAGAGGGCAGTGATTGCACACAAGTGGATGTTCAGTTTGGAGCACAGTCTTCCACGTTTACTTATGATGCAGAGAAAAATTTGTATCTGAAACAGATTAACGGAACTCCTCAGACAGATGCAAAGACAGGGGAACAGCTTGCCTTTACCAATGTCCTGGTGCTGGAAACCGAGATATCTGTGCGTGATGAAGTAGGACACAAACAAATTGACTGGGACGGCGGTGCAAATGCAAAGGGATATTATATTTCCAATGGCGGTGTTCAGGAAATCCGCTGGTCAAAAGACGAGAATAATGAGGAATCTTATTTGAGATTTTATGACTTGAATGGAAATGAAATCAAGATTAACCGTGGAAAGAGTTATATTGCCCTGAATTACGCCAATAAAACAACCATGAAATAACAATGCAGAATAGGAAAAGACTCTCCCTGAGGTTCCGGTGGAATGAAGGGGAGAGTTGTTTTTTGGGAAAAATGCAAGTGGAAATCCATTTTCTTACTTTTCAAAGAAAGAAATCAGTGTTAGAATAAAAACGATTGGCGGCAGCCAGATGTTTATTTTTTTGGAAGTAAGGAGGATGATCGTAATGAGTGAATATAAGATTACATGCTGTTCCACTGCAGATATGCCGGCTTCTTATTTTGAAGAGCGGAAACTTCCCTATGTTTGTTTCCAGTACCGGATGGATGAAGTAGAGTATCCGGATGACCTGGGAAAGACTATGCCTTTTGCAGAATTTTATGACCGGATTTCAAAAGGGGCAGAACCTACCACGGCACAGGTAAATGCACAGCAGTACATGGATTTCTTTGAACCGATTTTAAAAGAAGGAAAGGATATTTTACACTTTACCCTTTCAGGAGGAATTTCAGGAAGTGTGAATTCCGCAAATATTGCAAAAACACAGATGGAAGAAAAATATCCGGAGAGAAAGATTGTTGTCATTGATTCCCTGGCTGCATCTTCTGGTTTTGGAATGCTTGTGGATGCTGCTTTAGATAAACAGGAGGAAGGGCTTAGCCTGGAAGAAAATGCCGCATGGGCAGAAGAGAATAAGAATAAGCTTCATCACTGGTTCTTTTCTACGGATTTAACCAGCTTTATCCGGGGTGGAAGAATCTCCAAGGTATCTGGATTTGTGGGACAGGCACTGAATATCTGTCCGCTGATGAATGTGAATGCAGAAGGAAAGCTGATTCCAAGAAATAAGTATAGAGGGAAAAAACAGGTAATCCGTGAGATGGTGAAGCGGATGGAGCAGCATGCCCAGGGAGGATTGGAATATAGTGGAAAATGCTTTATGTCCTGCTCTGCATGTGAAGAAGATGCCCGGAAAGTCGCTGATATGATTGAAGAAAAATTTCCAAACTTAAACGGAAAAGTGAGAATCAACAGCATTGGTACCGTCATTGGGGCTCACACAGGTCCTGGTACAGTAGCATTGTTTTTCTGGGGAGATGAGAGAGAAATTTAGAACTAGTATTAGAAGAAAGGTGAAAAAATGATTAAACAAATATTACAGGGTATGGTGGTTGGTATTGCTAACATTATTCCCGGAGTTAGCGGTGGAACTATGATGGTTGCCATGGGTTTGTATGACAGACTGATTCATGCGATTACACATTTAAAAAGTGAATTTAAAGATAGCATGAAGCTGTTAATTCCTATTTTTGCAGGAGCAGGAATTGCTATTGTTGCTTTGTCAAGGCTGTTTGAGTTCTTATTAGCAACGTATCCGATTCCTACAAATTTTGCTTTTTGCGGGCTGATTGCCGGAAGCCTTCCTTTTATTTTTAAGAAAGTGAAAGGTCATAAGGTGACAGTGAGTAAAATCATTCCGTTTTTGATTTTCTTTGGTGTGGTTATTTTAATGGCACTTCTGGGAGAGACAGGGGGAGCCAGTGCAGATATCAGTCTTGGCTTTGTGAATCTGCTAAAATTGTTTGGGGTTGGTATCATTGCAGCGGCAACTATGGTTGTTCCTGGCGTCAGTGGTTCTATGATGCTGATGCTGCTGGGATATTATGACACGATTTTAAAGGTAATCAATGATTTTGTAGATGCACTTGTGAAATTTGATATGGGTGGGCTTATGACAGGTGTTGGTATTCTGGCACCATTCGGCATCGGCGTTGTAATCGGTATCTTTTTAATTGCAAAGATTATTGAATTTATTTTCTCAAAGGCAGAAATCCATGCATATTATGGAATCATTGGACTGATTCTTGCTTCACCTATTGCAATTCTTTTGAAAACGGACTGGAGTGGTATTTCAGTTCTTATGGTAGGAATTGGCGTAGTTACTTTTGCATTGGGCTGGTTTACAGCAAGTAAATTAGGCGGAGAATAAAAGAGCACATGAAAAAGGCATCATTCAGAAATTTTTTTGAATGATGCCTTTTTAACGTATTTCGTTATCCATTGGACTTTACCTCGTTTAAAAAATTTGTTTTCTTGTACAATAGAAATAAAGTTTGCTTTATAAAATTTCTATTGGGAGTTGGCTGCTATTTCTGGTGGTCCGTACCGTCCTTTCTTTTATATTATGAAGTAAATCATTATATTTTTGGGGGAATCAACCCTTTCTGTTATTTTTTATTCCCTGTTTTATTTTATGATTGAATTATAACAGTATATAAGTGAAATGTCAATATAAAAATAGAAAAAATAATAAAAAAATTTAAGAAGACAAATTTGATTAGGCAAATTGTATAAAATATCTGAAAATTTGCAAAAAGTGAAAAAGTAGAAAAAGAAGGAAAATAGTGATATAATGAGCGTTAGCGTTGAAAAATAAAAAGCAGTGTGAGGAAAGCAGTATGAAAATAAGACAGGCTAAATCGCAGGAAATTTCTGAGATTATGAAGATTTACGATACAGCCAGACAATTTATGAAGGAACATGGGAATCCTACCCAGTGGAATCCTGGATATCCTTCTAAAGAAATGGTGGAGGAAGATTGCAGACAAGGCTATCTCTATGTGTGCGAAGAAGAGGAAACCCTGGCAGGAGTGTTTATGTTCTGCATGGAGCCAGACCCTACTTATCAGCATATTTATGAAGGTGAGTGGATAAATGAAGAAGTTTATGGAACCATGCACAGAATGGCGTCCTCAGGCAAGGTAAAGGGTATTGCAGCCTTTTGTCTTGACTGGTGTTTTCAGCAGTGTGGAAACCTGAGGGGAGATACTCATGAGGATAATTATGTGATGCAGAGCGTTTTTGAGAAGAATGGATTCCAGAAATGTGGTATTATTTATGTGGAGGATGGCACTCCGAGAATTGCCTACCAGAGAATTGTTTAAAGGAGTGAAACAAAATGGAATTACCAGAAAGAAATCAGCCCTGCTGGTGTGGCAGTGGAAAAAAATATAAGAAATGTCATTGGAATTTTGATGAAAAATTAAAACAGTATGAGAATCAGGGAATTATTGTTCCATCTCATGAGATTCTAAAAACACCGGAGCAGATTAAAAAAATCAAAGAGAGTGCGAAGATTAATATTGCCATTCTTGATTATGTGGCAGAGCATATTCAGGAAGGTGTATCTACCCAGGAGATTGATAACTGGGTTGCGAAAATTACAGCAGAGGCAGGAGCAGTTGCAGCACCGCTGAATTATGAGGGATTTCCAAAGAGTGTGTGTACTTCTGTAAATGAACAGGTTTGTCACGGAATTCCTTCCGAGGATGTGGTGTTAAAGAATGGGGATATTGTGAATGTGGATGTCTCTACGATTTTGGATGGATATTATTCTGATTCTTCCAGAATGTTTTGTATTGGACAGGTAAGTCCGGAAAAAAGGAAACTGGTGGATGTGACAAGAGAATGTGTGGAAAAAGGTCTGGCACAGGTGAAACCATGGGGATTTCTTGGGGATATGAGCCAGGCTGTATATGAGCATGCTCATGCAAACGGGTTTTCTGTTGTGCGGGAAATTGGCGGTCATGGAATTGGTCTGGAGTTCCACGAAGATCCCTGGGTGGGATATATCCAGAAGGCAGGAACAGGAATGCTTCTGGTTCCGGGGATGATGTTTACCATTGAGCCTATGATCAATATGGGAAGCCATGAAATTTATGTGGATGACAGTGATGGCTGGTCTGTATATACAGAAGATGGACTTCCGTCCGCACAGTGGGAAATTATGGTGCTGGTGACAGAGACAGGCTGCGAAGTCATTTGTTATTAGGATTTGCAGGAAGAGAGCATGAAACAACTGAAGCTTACCATAACCGAGGAAATGAACGGCCAGGTTTTGGAGAAGATGATAAAAAAACACCTTGAACTTTCGAAAAAGCAGATTAGCCAGGCAAAATTCCGAAGCGGGGGCATTACCATTAACGGTAATCAGGTCAGAACCACCTATGTCTGTCAGCTTGGAGAAGAACTGAGGGTTTGTGTGGATGAAGACAGGGAAGATACCGGAAAGGTAGTGCCAGGGGCAGGAACACTGGATATTCTCTATGAAGATGAGGATGTGATTGTCCTGAACAAACCAGGCAGCATTCCCTGTCACCCGGGAAGGGGGCATTACGGGGATTCTCTGGGAAACAGGCTTGCAGCTTATTTCGTGGAAAAGGGAGAACAGACGCTGGTGCGGCCGGTAGGGCGATTGGACAGAGATACATCAGGAATCATGTTATACGCCAAAAACCAGATTGCAGCGGCAAGACTGAGTTTACAAAAACAAGATGGCGTATTTCAGAAAGAATACCTGGTTTTGGTGGAGGGATGTTTCCATACAAAGACAGGGCAGATTAAGATGCCAATCGGAAAAATGCCGGAAGAAAAGATGAAAATGTGTGTGGATGAAAAGGGAAAACCAGCAGATACACAGTATGAAGTGCTGGAAACCTTTTTGATAGAAGGCAAGTTCTATTCGCTTGTACGCTGCCGGATTGCAACCGGGCGTACCCATCAAATCAGGGTTCACATGGCATGGATGGGGCATCCTGTGGTGGGAGATGTGCTGTATGGCCATGATGGTGAGGGGCAGGTAAATCCCTTTTTCACAGGGCTTGGCCTCCATGCTGAGCGTGTGTCTTTTCAGCAGCCTTATACAGGGAAAAGAATTGTGATTGAGAATAAACCAAAGCACTGGTTTTTGGAAGATATCAGGAAAAAAGGATTGACAAGGCAAATTTAACATGGTATGTTTTAAGTGCTTATATGACTGACGGAAGTGGAAATGACCACAGGGAGTATAAGCCAGGGAAGCCGACCGTCTGGGCATATATGCTCGGGCAGTGGGCTTTTTTGTATGCTTTCATTCTTTTTATTCTGTTCCGGGTATCTATTCACTGCACTGAAAAGTGCAATATTCCAAATATAAAGGAGAATGATTCTATGGAAATGTTATCACTGGTAAACGAATTAAAGGAAAATGCTTATCCAGGACGCGGCATTGTTCTGGGAAAATCAGAGGATGGGAAAAAGGCAGTAGCTGCATACTTTATCATGGGAAGAAGTGAAAACAGCAGAAACCGTGTCTTTGTAGAAGAAGGACAGGGAATCCGCACACAGGCGTTTGATCCTTCCAAACTGGTAGACCCAAGCCTGATTATTTATGCACCAGTACGTGTATTAGGAAACAAGACAATTGTGACAAACGGAGACCAGACAGATACCATTTATGAAGGAATGGATAAACAGATGACTTTTGAGCAGTCTTTAAGATGCCGTGAGTTTGAGCCGGATGCTCCAAACTACACACCTCGTATTTCTGGGGTTATGCATGTAGAAAACGGAAAATATAATTACGCAATGTCTATCTTAAAGAGCAATAATGGAAATCCAGATGCATGTAACCGTTATACCTTTGCATACGAAAATCCTGTTGCCGGAGAAGGACATTTCATTCACACTTATATGCATGACGGAAATCCTCTTCCAAGTTTTGAGGGAGAACCGAAGTTAGTGGGAATCCCAAATGACATTGATGCCTTTACCAAAGAAGTATGGGAAGGTCTGAATGAAGACAATAAAGTTTCTTTATTTGTACGTTTTATTGATATTGAAACAGGTACTTATGAGACAAGAATCGTAAATAAAAATAAATAAAACAGGGAAGGGAACGAATTATGAAAGAATTAGCTTTAAAATATGGATGTAACCCAAATCAGAAACCGTCTAGAATCTATATGGCAAATGAGGAAGAACTGCCTATCAAGGTTTTATCAGGAAAACCTGGATATATTAACTTTTTAGACGCTTTTAATGGCTGGCAGCTTGTAAGAGATTTGAAGAAAGCTACCGGGCTTCCGGCTGCAACTTCTTTCAAGCATGTATCTCCGGCAGGTGCAGCAGTAGGTCTTCCCCTGACAGAAACTCTGGCAAAGATTTATTGGGTTGACGATATGGACTGGAAAAACTTCTCACCAATCGCCTGTGCATATGCAAGAGCAAGAGGTGCTGACCGTATGTCTTCTTTTGGTGATTTTATTTCCCTTTCTGATGTGTGTGATAAGGATACTGCCCTTCTCATTAAGAGAGAAGTATCAGACGGTGTCATTGCACCGGGATATACAGAAGAAGCTCTGGAAATCCTGGGACAGAAGAAAAAAGGAAATTATAATGTGATTGAAATTGATCCAGATTATGTTCCTGCTCCATTAGAGCACAAGGAAGTATTTGGCATCACATTTGAGCAGGGACGTCAGGAACTGGCAATTAATGATGAGCTTATTTCTAATATTGTAACAGAAAACAAAGCACTGACAGAAGAAGCAAAGAGAGATTTAAAAGTTTCTCTCATTATTTTGAAATATACACAGTCAAACTCTGTATGCTTTGTAAAAGACGGACAGGCTATTGGTGTTGGCGCTGGTCAGCAGTCCCGTGTACACTGTACACGTCTTGCAGGTCAGAAAGCAGATAACTGGTGGTTAAGACAGAGTGAAAAAGTGCTGAATCTGCCATTTAAAGATACCATTACAAGAGCAGAGCGTGACAATGCCATTGATGTTTACATCGGTGAGGAATATATGGATGTTCTTGCTGACGGAGCTTGGGAGAATATTTTCACAGAAAAACCATCTGTATTCACAAGAGAAGAAAAACGTGCATGGCTGGATAAGATGACAGATGTGATTTTAGGTTCCGATGCGTTTTTCCCATTCTCAGATAACATTGAGCGTGCTCACAAGAGCGGTGTAACTTATATTGCACAGCCGGGTGGTTCTGTGCGTGACGATGCAGTGATTGATACCTGTAATAAATATAATATGGTTATGGCGTTTACTGGTATTCGTCTGTTCCATCACTAAAAGATACTGAAAATTTACTTGAGAAAAATAACAGGAGGCACTTCCATGGGAGGTGCCTCTTGTGTTATACTGATGTGAAGTGTGAAAGAAACAGAAGGAGGAGACAGAATATGAAAAGTGAGCAAGCAGGGTCAAAGAGAGATGTTTTTGGCTCCAGATTTGGGTTTATTGTGGCATGTATCGGCTCAGCAGTGGGGATGGGAAATATCTGGATGTTTCCTTACCGGACAGGGCAGTACGGGGGAGCTGCTTTTTTGATTCCTTACTTTATTTTTGTGGCAATCCTTGGATTTTCCGGGGTTGTTGGAGAGATGGCTTTTGGCCGTGCCATGAAGACAGGGCCTCTAGGGGCTTTTGGAAAAGCAATGGAATTAAGAGGGAAAAAAGGGGGAAAACTCCTTGGTATGATTCCTGTTCTTGGGTCTTTTGCCATTGCAGTGGGATATTCCGTGGTGGTTGGATGGTTCTTACGCTTCCTTTGGGGTGCTGTTACCGGAGGATTAATGAAGACTACAGATACAGCCGCTTATTTTGGGGAGATAGCCGGTAATTTCGGCAGTGTGGGATGGCATTTTCTTGGTCTTGGAATCACGTTCCTGATTATGATTTTCGGAATTTCCAAAGGGATTGAAAAAATGAATAAGATTATGATGCCTGCATTCTTTGTGTTTTTTGTAATCTTAATGATACGGGTATTTACCCTTGGAAATGTTACAGAGGGCTACCGGTATTTGTTTGTTCCCAAATGGGAGTATCTGGCAAATCCAAAGACCTGGGTATTTGCTCTTGGACAGGCATTCTTTTCCCTGTCTCTGGCTGGTTCCGGTACCATTGTTTATGGAAGCTACCTGACAAAAGATACGGATGTGGTCTACAGTGCAAGAAATGTAGCGTTCTTTGACACCTGTGCGGCACTTCTGGCAGGCCTGGTGGTGATTCCGGCAGTCTTTGCTTTTGGGATGGATGTATCTGCGGGGCCGCCGCTGATGTTTATCACCCTGCCAAGTGTGTTCCAGCAGATGCCTTTTGGACAGTTGTTTGCCATTGTATTCTTTGTTGCAGTGCTGTTTGCCGCCATTACATCCCTTATGAACTTGTTTGAGACACCCATTGAAGCACTGCAAAATCAGTTTGGGATTTCAAGGATTGCAGCTGTGGGTATTGTAGGGGCAGCAGCTTGTATTATCGGTATTTTTATTGAAAGCGGAGATATGGTCAGCATGTGGATGGATGTGGTTTCTATCTATGTCATTCCACTGGGAGCACTTTTAGCGGCTGTGATGTTTTTCTGGGTCTGCCCCAAAGGCTTTGCAAGAGAGCAGGTGCAGATGGGAAGAGAAAAGAAGCTGGGAGCATGGTTTGAGCCTGCTACAAAATACTTTTTTGTAGGACTTACGGTTCTTGTGTATATTTTAGGAATTTTTTATGGAGGAATCGGCTGATTCGGTGAATTCGTGCATTGACAAGAACAGATTTTTTGATATACTTTACTAAGTAAAAGTAATGGATTCAACAAAGATAGCGAGGAGTGTTTGACATGAGTATTAGAATTGGAATTTTAGGTTACGGAAACCTTGGGCGTGGTGTGGAATGTGCAGTGAAGCACAATCCGGATATGGAGTTAAAAGCCGTGTTTACACGCCGTAATCCCGAAGATGTAAAAATATTGACAGACACAGCAAAGGTCTATCATGTGGATGAAGCAGTGAAAATGAAGGATGAACTGGATGTCCTGATTATCTGCGGAGGAAGTGCTACAGACCTGCCTGTACAGACACCTGAGTATGCAAAGTATTTTAATGTGGTAGACAGTTTTGATACCCATGCCAGAATACCGGAACATTTTGCAGCTGTGGATGAAGCTGCAAAGAAGGGAAATCATGTGGCAATGATTTCTGTTGGATGGGATCCGGGTATGTTTTCTCTGAACCGTTTGTATGCAAATGCCATTCTTCCGGGTGGTAAGGACTATACATTCTGGGGAAAAGGCGTGAGCCAGGGACATTCTGATGCAGTCCGCAGACTGGATGGAGTTGTAGATGCAAGACAGTACACCATTCCGGTAGAAGCTGCGTTAGATGCAGTAAGAAGTGGAGAAAATCCAGAACTGACCACTAGAGAAAAACACACAAGAGAAGTGTTTGTGGTAGCAGAAGAAGGAGCTGACAAGGCGAAAATCGAGACAGAGATCAAGACAATGCCAAACTACTTTGATGAATACGATACAACGGTACACTTTATCTCTGAAGAAGAAATGAAAAAGAACCATACAGGGCTTCCACATGGAGGATTTGTGATTCGTACGGGAAAAACAGGATGGGAAGATGAGCATGACCATGTGATTGAATACAGTCTGAAATTAGACTCTAATCCGGAATTTACTTCTTCTGTCATTGCTGCTTATGCAAGAGCTGCATATCGTTTAAGCAAAGAGGGACAGACAGGCTGCAAAACCGTATTTGATGTGGCTCCGGCTTATTTAAGTGCCCAGACTCCGGAAGAACTGCGTGCACATATGCTGTAATTCCCTTTAAAAGTGAGGTCAGAATATTGGGTCAGAAAATTGATTGGAAAAAGGAAAGTAAACGGTTAATCTTTGGACTGATTGGTGCGGTGATCATGGCAGTCAATATCAAAACCTTTGTGCGGGCAGGTGGATTGTATCCGGGTGGTTTCAATGGAGTGACTTTGCTGATACAGACCATCTGTGACAGGTTTTTTGATATTACAGTTCCATTTTCCCCGATCAGTCTGGCATTAAATGCGATTCCTGCAATCATTAGTTTTAAAGCCATTGGAAAGCGTTTTACAGTGATTACCAGTATCTTGGTCGTGGCAACCAGTTTTATCACAGATATGGTTCCGGCAATTCCTATTACAGAGGATATACTGCTCATCTGTATTTTCGGAGGACTGATCAATGGAGTTGCTATAAGCGTTGCTCTTCTTGGCGGAGCTTCCACAGGAGGAACGGATTTTATTGCGATTTATTTTGCTGAGAAGAAAAAGAAAGATGTGTGGAACTATATTCTGATAGGGAATGTGGCAATCCTGCTGATTGCCGGATATCTTTTCGGATGGGATAAGGCACTGTATTCCATTATCTTCCAGTACACCTCAACCCAGGTGATTCATCTGCTGTACCAGGTTCAGAAGAAAGTGACGCTGTTTGTGGTGACAGAGGAGCCGGAGGCTGTGTACCAGGCTATTGCAGAAGTGACCAATCACAGTGCCACGGAGTTTTCAGCTACAGGAATGTATTCTAATGAAAAACGTAAGATGATTTATTCTGTGGTTTCCACTATGGAGGCAAAGGTACTGATTCAGAGGGTCATGGAGGCGGATCCCAAGGCGTTTGTGAATGTGGTGAAAACAGATACTTTGATTGGAAGGTTTTATCAGAAATCGAATTATTGACAAAGAGATATAACATTGGCTATGCTTTTTATATAGCCGATGTTATATTTTTTTGAAGGGAATAGAAATGGAGAAAATGATAAAGGAAATTTATGAGCAGAAACGGCATAGGTGATGTTGGTATTCGGAAGACATAAAAAAAGCTATGCCGGCATCAGTAGAAAGCACTTACAGGGTTCTGGATTTTATCAGCCAGACAATAAATAGTAGGCTAAATTTCGCAATTTCTTCGTTCCAACCTACTTTTTTGTGACCCTGATAGGTGGAATTGTATGTTTTTCTCATATAAGCCTACTCTTTTGTGGGCTCAATAGGCTAAATCCCAGGATTTATATTTTTCCACTTATTTTCCTAGAGGAAAACATAGGCCAAATTTAGAAAATCTTGCTCAGTAGCCTATTTGTCTTCAAAATAAGTAGGTGTAATTTTAGGATTAATGAAAACCCACCTATTCGTGCCCGAAAAAGGTAGGCTAAAAATTACAAAATAGAATTTTCAACTGAAAATATATTGAAATAGGGATTCGCCTGCTACAGAATGGATTTGGTATAGCTTTTTGGGGATAGGAGTGAAAGCTGGGGGGGATATTTTTTATAAAAAAGAAGTGGCATGAAGGTATGCCAAAACAAAAAAGAAGATAAAAAACTTCTGAAACAGAAGGAAACCATTCCTCTGTTTTCAGAAGTTTTTTGTGTTTTATTTCTTTCCGTTAAAGCAATAAGTACATACCTTGCATGGCTCCAGTGGAATGGAAGCCAGAAGGTCATCCAGCCGGTGGTAATGCAGGGTAGTGAAATTCAGTTTTTTTGCAATTTCCTCCAGCATTTCCTTGTAATTCTGAGAGTTTGGATCAGCATAAGTATCCAGAACTTCACGGCTGACATTCTCCCCTTCTCTTTCTGCGATGATCCGTCTGGTAATCAGATCCATCTCAGATTTGGAACGTGAGAAATTCAAGTATGGACAGCCGAACATCAGAGGCGGGCATGCCGGACGGATGTGTACTTCTTTTGCTCCGCTGTTGTATAAGAATTCTGTGGTTTCCCGAAGCTGTGTTCCGCGGACAATAGAGTCATCAATGAGCAGCAGGCTGCGGTTTTTGATGAGTGCTTCCACTGGAATCAGTTTCATTTTGGCAATCAGGTTTCTCTGCTCCTGCCTGGTAGGCATGAAGGAACGGGGCCAGGTTGGTGTGTATTTAATAAAAGGACGTGCAAATGGGATACCTGAGGCATTTGCATAGCCGATTGCATGAGGGACTCCGGAATCCGGAATTCCAGCTACCAGATCAGGATTTACATCATCTCTCATGGCATCACGTTTTGCAAGTTGTTTTCCGCAGTCATAACGCATGGTCTCTACATTGATTCCTTCGTAGGTGGAAGTAGGATATCCATAATATACCCAGAGGAAAGAACAGATTTTCATCTCATTTAATGGTTCTGAGAGTGTCTGTACACCTTCTGGCGTGATAAATACGATTTCTCCTGGTCCTAATTCCCGCAGTGTCTCATAACCAAGGTTCAGATAGGCAAAACTTTCAAAAGAAGCACAGTGTGCATCTTTTTTGTGCCCAATGATCAAAGGGGTGCGTCCCATACGGTCTCTAGCTGCATAGATGCCATCCGGTGTGAGAAGCATCAGGGTCATAGAACCCTGGATCAGTTCCTGTGCATAGCGGATACCGTCTACGATCGTTGCCTGCTGGTTGATAAGAGATGCCACCATTTCCGTAGGATTGATGCCGCCGCCGCTCATTTCCAGGAAATGTGTGCAGCCGTTTTTGTACGAGATGTCTACCAGCTCATCCATGTTGTTGATTTTTCCTACAGTGGTAATAGCAAAGGTTCCTAAATGTGATTGAACCATAAGAGGCTGTGGCTCGTTGTCTGAGATACAGCCAATGCCGGAAGTGCCTTCCAGTTCATCTAAGTCTCCGTCAAATTTTGTACGGAAAGGTGTGTTTTCAATGTTGTGAATTGAACGATGAAAGCCCTGAGAGCCATATACGGCCATCCCCCCTCGTCTGGTACCTAAATGAGAATGGTAGTCTGTTCCGAAAAATAAGTCCAAGGTACAACTGGACTTAGAGGTTACTCCAAATATTCCGCCCATTTTTATTCTCCTTTTCTTGTATTTCGTTGGATTTCGTCATACATATCCATTATATACTCATGGAAAAGGATTCGTAAAGACATTTCAGGCAACTTTTTCCCTTCGCAAGGGAGAAAAAATAGTGTATAATGGATGGAAAGATGTGCAAATAGACAAGAAAAGGAGATTGGAATGAAATTTATTTCATGGAATGTCAATGGACTCAGGGCCTGTGTACAAAAAGGCTTTACAGAATATTTTGAAAAAGAAGACGCTGATTTTTTCTGCCTTCAGGAGACAAAACTTCAGGAAGGCCAGATTGATTTTGCACCGGAAGGATATCATTGCTACTGGAATTATGCGGTGAAAAAAGGGTATTCCGGTACCGCCATTTTTGCTAAGAAGGAACCTGTGTCTGTAGCATATGGAATCGGTATAGAAGAACATGATCAGGAAGGGCGTGTAATCACCCTGGAGTATGATAATTTTTATCTGGTTACGGTTTACACACCGAATTCCCAGAATGAACTGGCAAGGCTGGATTACAGGATGAAGTGGGAAGAAGATTTCCGGGCGTATTTAAAGAAACTGGATGAAAAGAAGCCGGTGATTTTCTGCGGAGACCTGAATGTGGCACACAAGGAAATTGACCTGAAAAATCCAAAAACAAACAGGCATAATGCAGGCTTTACAGACGAAGAGAGAGGTAAATTCACAGAACTTTTGGAAGCTGGTTTTATTGATACGTTCCGTTATTTTTATCCGGAGGAAACGGGGATTTATTCCTGGTGGTCCTATCGGTTTAAGGCAAGAGAGAAAAATGCCGGATGGAGGATTGATTATTTCTGTGTATCAAAAGCATTGGAGAAACAGTTGGTTTCTGCAAAGATTCATACAGAAGTATTTGGCTCTGATCATTGTCCTGTGGAAGTGGAGGTTGCTCTGTGACAAGAGAAGAAATACGTCTGACACAGCTTTCCAAAAGTGCAGGCTGTGCAGCGAAGATTAGCCCTCAGATTCTTGCAGAAGTAGTTGGAAAATTACCTAGATTTCAGGATGAAAACCTGCTGGTAGGAGTAGAAACCTCCGATGATGCTGCTGTGTACCGCATTACAGAGGATTTGGCCATGATACAGACCCTTGATTTTTTTCCGCCTATGGTAGATGACCCGTATACCTTTGGTCAGATTGCGGCTGCTAATGCTATGAGTGATATTTATGCCATGGGCGGGGAACCGAAAGTGGCCCTGAATATTGTGGCTTATCCAAATTGCTTAGGACCGGAAGGACTGGAGGCGATTCTGGCAGGAGGGGCATCCAAGGTACAGGAAGCAGGTGCAGTTCTGGCAGGCGGTCATTCCATCAATGATGAGGAGCCGAAGTACGGCATGTCAGTTACAGGGTTTGTGCACCCGGACAAAGTCTGGAAAAATTACGGAGCAAAGCCAGGGGATGTGATGATTCTTACAAAGCCTTTGGGAACAGGTATCATTAATACAGCGGTGAAGGCAGATATGGCTTCCGAAGAAGCAATGGAAGCAGCAAGAACAAGTATGACCAGCCTGAATAAAATTGCAAAGGAAGTGTTTGCGGAATTTCCCATTCATTGCTGTACAGATGTGACTGGATTTTCTTTGGCAGGACACAGTCTGGAAATCGCAAGAGCCAGTGAGGTGACCTTGGAAATCCAGGCAGAAAAGCTTCAGATTTTACCGGAAGCACTCTGGTATGCTTCTATGGGGCTGGTTCCGGAAGGTACTTACAGGAACAAGAATTATCAGAAACAGGAGGTAAGCCTGGGAAAAGGAATCTCGGAGGCAGTAGAGGACCTGATTTTCGACCCACAGACCTCAGGCGGGCTTCTGGCCTGTGTGGAAGCAGCGTATGCGGAGGAAATCCTGGCAGCACTGGAGAACAAAGGGCTTGCCACTGCGGCTGCTGTCATAGGACGTGTAAAAGAAAAACAGGAAACATACATTCAGGTTGTTGGAAACAGATAAGAGGCGGTCAGTTGTGAAACAAGTTATTTTTCATATTGATGTTAACAGTGCTTTTTTATCCTGGGAGGCTGTGTACCGGCTGAAAGAGCAAAATGGCACAGTGGATCTGAGGGAAATTCCATGTGCAGTAGGTGGAGACCGGACAAAGAGACGGGGGATTATTCTGGCGAAATCCTTGTCAGCTAAGGCTTATGGAGTAAAAACAGGGGAGCCGGTAACCGATGCGTTGAAAAAATGTCCTGGTCTTACCATTGTTCCGGCTCATCATGGTATGTATAAAGAATATTCCAGGCAATTTATGAATATCCTGAGAGAATACAGCCCGGATGTGGAGCAGTACAGTATTGATGAGGCATTTATGGATATGAGCGGCATGGATTACCTGATCGGAGAACCTGTGGCTTTTGCACATAAGCTCAAGAACCGCATCAGCAGGGAACTGGGATTTACCGTGAATATTGGAATTTCCAGTAATAAATATCTGGCGAAAATGGCTTCGGATTTTGAAAAACCGGACCGGGTACATACCTTGTTTCCAGAAGAAATCCCTCAGAAAATGTGGCCTCTTCCAGTGTCTGACTTGCTGTTTGTGGGAAAGGCAACTGCGGGGGTTTTGAAAAAACTTGGGATTTATACCATTGGGGAACTGGCTGGTACGGATGTGGAAGTGCTGAAACATCATCTGAAAAAACAGGGGGAAAGCATCTGGAGATTTGCCAATGGCATGGATGCATCCATGGTAGAGGGAACGGCACAGGAAAACAAGGGATATGGCAACAGTACTACCATTGCCTTTGATGTAACAGATGAGGCTACGGCTAAGATGGTGCTTCTTTCTCTGTGTGAGACCGTGGCATCCAGACTGCGGAAGGCAGATACCAGGGCAGAAGTGGTTTCTGTATCCATACGGAATTTTGAATTGAAGACGGTTTCCCATCAAAGGATCATGGCGGCACCTACTAATATTACGGATGAAATTTATCATACGGTATGTATTCTTTTTGATGAGTTGTGGGACGGAAGCCCTATCCGGCATCTTGGTGTGCACACCAGTAAGGTATCACGGGAAGAGCGGGGGCGGCAGATGAGCCTGTTTGATACCACAGATTATGAAAAAATGGAGAAAATGGATCAGGCAGTGGATCAGATTCGAAAGAAGTTTGGCAGCAATGCCATTATGCGTGCCTCTTTTTTAGATAACAAAAGGGAGAAAAAGGAGAGAATAGAGCGATGTTGAAGATTCGGGATATCAGAGAAACAGATAGAGCAGAGTTTTTTGAAATGTCAAAAGATTTTTATGGAGGGCCTGCCTGTGATCATAATGTTCCGGAAGCCCATTTTGAGGCGACTCTTCAGGAATGTCTGCGGAGCAAAGAATACTCCAGAACCCTGATGCTGGAAGATGAGACCAAAGTGGTGGGATATCTGCTCTTAGCCATTACCTGGAGCAATGAGGCCGGAGGAATGGCAATCTGGCTGGATGAGCTGTATTTTAAACCACAGTGCCGTGGAAAGGGATACGGGACAGAAGTATTTGCATGGGTGGAAAAAGAGTATCCGGATGCCAAACGATTCCGCCTGGAAGCTACTTATGAAAATAAGAGAGCTATTGCCCTGTATGGAAAACTGGGGTATGAAGAACTGAAGTATTATCAGATGATAAAAGAGAGACATTAAAAAAAGAGGCCAAGCCTCTTTTTTTAATGGTGTGCCAAAGTCATGTGTTTTACTTCAGGTACGGCCATTAGTATAGGGTAGAGTACCAGGGACAGCACCAGCCCGCTGATTGCCTGGACTAAGTTTGCGGGAATGCTGGACGCAGCACCTGCACCATACATGATATATTCACAGAGGAAATAACCTCCTGCTACCAGAATGATGTCAAGAATACCTCCGGCAGCAACACCTACATAACGCATTTTTTCTGATTTTGCAAGTTTTTGATAAGCAAAGGCTGAGAAAAAAGCTACCAGACCTTTGATGATAAGTGTAATCGGTACATAAACGAAATAACCGCCTAAAAGATCAGCCATACAGGAACCAATGCCTGCGGCCAGAAAACCCCATACTGGACCCAGAATAACACCGCAGAGAATGACAATGGCATCACCTGGATGAATGTATCCTCCTGTTCCAATGGTTGGAATACGGATGGACATGGTAGCCACACAGGCAAGTGCTGCAAAGAGGGCTGCCAGTATAATCTTTTTTGTAGAGTGGTTCATAAAAGTGCTCCTCCTTTTTCTTTGTTTTCCATACTATAAACGAAAAGTGGATTGAAAGAAAGAGCCAGTTTTGATAAAAATGACCAGTCCAGTTTTATTCACGGAAGGTCAGAGAATCATCACTCATGGAATCAATAATAGCCAGAGATTCTACACGGATACCCTGTTCACGCAGCATATCACCCCCGTGCTGGAAACCTTTTTCGATTACAATGCCGGTTCCTTCCAGAACGGCACCAGAGCTTTTTACAATTTCAATCAGCCCTTTTAAGGCACATCCGTTTGCCAGAAAATCGTCAATGATCAGTACATGGTCTTCCGGTCCCAGGAATTTTTTAGAAAGAATCACATCATAGACTTTTTTATGAGTAAAAGATTCAATTTTGGTGGTGTACATTTCACCGTCTAAATTTACGCTCTGTGATTTTTTTGCAAAAACAACAGGTACATTGAAGTATTGTGCTACGATACAGGCAATGCCGATACCGGATGCCTCAATGGTGAGAATCTTATTGATTGGTGCATCTGCGTAGATTCGTTTGAATTCTTTTCCAATTTCATTGATAAAAGGAATATCCATCTGATGATTTAAGAAACTGTCTACTTTCAGGACGTTTCCTGGTTTCACAATTCCGTCTTTTAAAATACGCTCTTTTAAAAGCTGCATAATTTTTGTCCTCCCGGTTTTCCTAAGAATCGATAAAAATTTTGATACTAACCATCATATGACATAATGTGACACTTGGCAACTTATTTTTTGTTTTTTCCTTGAAAATCCTTTTATTTTTTTGATTTCGTGCTATAATATGGAGAAATAAAGTCCAGTAAAGGAGAGGAAGAATATGAAAGAATATGAAGTGATCAGAGAAATTTTGAACCTTTGCCCGGGAAATCAGATGCGGGATATTTTTATAGAAGAAGTAGAATTGCCGGAGGATGCAGATTTAGAAGCATTTGTGCGGGAAAAATTTAAAAATGAAGCGGAATTAAAGATTGAGCGTACAGACCGTGCAGACGGCAGTGTGGTTTTCGATGTGATGACAGCAGCAATTCATCAAAAAATAACGATTTCAGAGTTTTAGGAGATTTTTTGCCGTTGCTTTTTCATGCAGGTTTGATATAATAAAAAGAGTGCGAGAAAGGAGAACACAGAAATGGAAGAAAAAGGACAGGAACATACCCATGTGTTGGAAGATGGAACCGTCGTTGTGCATCATCATGGGCATACTCACAGTCACACCCATACAAAGGCTGTGCTGAACAGGCTTTCCCGTGCAATCGGTCATATGGAATCAATCCGCAGGATGGTGGAAGAGGGCCGGGACTGCAGCGAAGTCCTGATCCAGCTTTCCGCAGTGAAGGCTGCTATTAACAATACAGGTAAAGTGATTCTTCAGGATCATATTGAGCATTGTATTGTAGATGCCATTGAAAGCGGTGACCATGAGGCATTGGAGGAACTGAACAAAGCAATTGACCGGTTTATTAAATAAGTTGATTTCTGCTTTTGGGCAGAAGAATAGATTTCGTCAGAAATGACAAAAGAAAGGATACTGAAAAAATGAGCGAAGAAAAGAAACAATGCGACAGCAAAACCTGCGATAAAGAAAGCTGTGCAGGATGCAGTCATGCAAAAGGAAATGGTGTTCCGAAGGAAAACTTAAATGCACTGTCTAAGATCACAAAGGTGATTGGTGTAGTGAGCGGAAAAGGCGGTGTCGGAAAATCTATGGTAACGGCTTCTCTTGCTAATGAGATGGCATATCATGGTTACCGTGTGGGAATCATGGATGCAGATATCACAGGACCGTCTATTCCGAGAATGTATGGATTAAAAGGTTCCGCAGTAGCAGATGACAATGGAATTTATCCGATGGTGACTGGAAATGATATTAAGGTTATGTCCATTAACCTGCTACTTCCTCAGGAAGATGCACCGGTTATCTGGAGAGGACCGATTCTGGCAAACATGGTAAAACAGTTCTGGACAGATGTAATCTGGGGCGAACTGGATTATCTTTTCGTAGACATGCCTCCGGGAACAGGAGATGTACCGCTTACTGTATTCCAGTCTCTTCCTATTGACGGAATCGTGATCGTATCTTCCCCACAGGAATTGGTACAGATGATTGTGAAGAAAGCCTACAATATGGCACAGATGATGCAGGTTCCTGTTTTTGGACTGGTAGAAAACTACAGCTATGTGAAATGTCCGGACTGCGGAAAGAAAATTTATGTGTTCGGTGAGAGCAAGATTGATGCAGCTGCCGCAGAAGTACAGGTTCCGGTTATCGGGAAAATGCCTCTGGATCCTGATATTGCAGCATCAGTGGATGCAGGACAGTTTGCAGGTGTTTTGAATACTTATCTGTCAGGAGCAGGAGAATTCCTTCCTCAGGTTTAAAAAAAGAACATACACCGGTTTTTCTTATGACGGCATAGGTACATAAGGAGAGCCGGTTTTCTTTTGTTTTCCATGTATGATGAAAGGAAATTGTGTTGTGATATGGGGATGAAAACACAGGAAAAAGAAATCATCAGGATTTCGGTCCGAAATCTGGTGGAATTTATTTTAAGAAGCGGGAATCTGGATAACAGGAGAAGTTTTGCAGCTGACAAAGAAGCAATGCTAAAGGGCAGCAAAATACACAGGAAAATACAAAAACAGATGAAAGCATCCTACCGGGCGGAAGTTCCCCTTAGCTGGGATCAGGAATATGAGGAATTTATTATTCGTGTGGAAGGCAGGGCAGACGGAATCATAGAAGAGGAAGAACACACAGTGATTGATGAGATCAAAGGTGTTTACAGAGAACTGATGTATCTGGAAGAACCGGTGGAAGTGCACAAAGCACAGGCCATGTGTTATGCTTACATGTATGGAAAACCATTAAAAAAGCAGGAAATCCAGGTGCAGATGACCTACTGCCAGATTGAGACAGAGGAGATTAAACGGTTTCAGGAAACCTTTACCCTCTCATATCTGGAAAAGTGGTTTCTGGATTTGCTGGCAGAGTATTATAAATGGGCAGAATTTCAATACAGCAGGAGGATCAAACGGCGAAATTCCATGGAAGGAATGGAATTTCCTTACCCGTACAGGGAAGGGCAGAGGGAACTGGTGACCGGTGTGTATCATACCATCACAAAAGGCCGCCAGCTATTTATTCAGGCACCTACAGGGATTGGAAAGACCATGGCAGCACTGTTCCCGGCTGTTCGGGCTGTGGGGGAAGGCTATGGAGATAAAATTTTTTATCTCACTGCGAAAACCATTACCAGAACAGTGGCAGAGGAAGCCTTTGAAATCTTAAAGAGTAAAGGACTTTCTTATAAAACCCTGAGCATTACTGCCAAGGAAAAGTTATGTCTTTTGGAGGAGATGGAATGTAATCCGGAAAAGTGTCCTTATGCAAAAGGACATTTTGACCGGGTAAATGATGCTGTTTTTGAATTATTAAACAGCACAGATACGTTTCTAAGAGAAGAATTATTAGAACAGGCAGAACGTCATCAGGTGTGCCCTTATGAAATGTGCCTGGATGTGTCAAGCTGGGTGGATGCCATTATCTGCGATTATAATTATGCTTTTGACCCCAAAGTGCATTTGAAACGTTTTTTCGGAGATGGCGTGAAAGGAGATTATCTTTTTCTCATTGATGAGGCACATAATCTGGTGGAGCGTGGGCGTAAAATGTACAGTGCAACACTGTGCAAAGAGGATTTTCTGGAAAAAGCAAAAATCGTCAAGGAAGTCAGCCCGAAACTATCCAGAATTCTGAAAAAATGCAATCGCCATCTTTTGGAATACAAACGGGAATGTGATACCTATAAGGTAATGGAACATATCGGTGGATTCTCTTTGCAGCTTATGAGCCTGTTAGGAGAGATGGAGCATTTTCTGGAGCAGGAGCATGAGGAAAAAATTCAGAAAGAGATTCTGGAATTTTCTTTTGAAGTCCGGCATTTCCTGAATATGTATGAATTGACGGATGAAAATTATGTGATTTACACTCATTATGGAGAACAGGGAGAATTTTTGCTGACCCTGTTCTGTGTCAATCCCAGGAGGAACCTTCAGGAGTGCCTGAACAAAGGAAAAAGTACCGTGTTTTTTTCCGGTACATTTCTTCCGCTTCCGTATTACCGTTCTCTGTTCAGTATGCGCAAGGATGATTATGCCATCTGTGCCAGTTCCCCTTTTCCAAGGGAAAATTTAAAGCTGCTGGTAGCCAGGGATGTGAGCAGTAAATATACCAGGAGAGATGACGGGGAATATGAAAAAATGGCGGAATATATCGTTCAGCTTCTTCTTGGAAAAAGGGGCAATTATCTGGTGTTTTTTCCATCTTACCGTATGATGGAGGATATTTGCCAGGTGGTGGAAGAGAAAATCGAAAATTCCAAAGCAAAGGTGCGTTATGTGTATCAGACCCCTTCCATGACAGAGCAGGAAAGAGAAGACTTTCTGGAGCAGTTTCAGGAAGATGGGGAGGAGACGCTGGCCGGTTTTTGTGTCATGGGCGGAATCTTCTCAGAAGGAATTGATCTGGCGGGAAAGAAATTAATCGGAGCTGCTGTTGTGGGAACCGGCCTTCCACAGATTGGAAGCGAGAGGGAAATCCTGAAGGAATATTATGATGAAAAGGCAAATATGGGATTTTCCTATGCGTACCGGTATCCGGGTATGAATAAGGTGCTTCAGGCAGCAGGAAGAGTCATCAGGACTAAGACGGACAGAGGGATTGTGCTGCTTTTAGATGAGCGTTTTTTGCAGCGGGCATATCAGGAATTGTTTCCGGCAGAATGGCAGGGATATGAGGTCTGTACGGTGGCTCAGGTACAAGAAAAATTGAAAGATTTTTGGTCAGATTAAAAAACTTGCATACAGATGTTTTTTCGATTATAATGAAATCCACTATGAAAATTTGGAGGAGTGTATTATGCAGGTAATCAGCACAGACAAGGCGCCGGCAGCAATCGGCCCATATTCACAGGCAATGAAGGTAAATGGAATGGTATTTACATCAGGACAGATTCCTTTAAATCCAAAGACAGGAGAAATTCAGGGAACTACTATTGAAGAACAGGCAGAGCAGGTGATGCAGAACCTGGCAGCTGTTCTGGAAGCAGCAGGAAGTAGTTATGAAAAGACAGTGAAGACCACCTGTTTTCTGTCTGATATGGGTGATTTTGCTGCATTCAATGAAATCTATGCAAAATATTTTACCGGCAAACCAGCCCGTTCCTGCGTGGCTGTGAAAACATTGCCAAAGAATGTGCTCTGCGAAGTGGAAGTAATCGCAGAAGCAGAATAAAAATAGGTCTGAGGAGAAGCTGTGATGGAATTCCGTTGCGGCTTCTTTTTCGGTTCACAGTTGTATGTCTGGCAGGAGATAGCGGAGAAATTTTTCACAAGCTGGAGAAGACAGTAGCTGGGATTGATAGGCAAGCAGCAGTTTTCTGGCCGGGATAGTTTCTTTGATTTGTAAGGGGTAAAATTCTTTTTGGCGGTGTTTTAGCACATAATCCGGGACAACCGTGATTCCGAGTCCTATGTGGGCAAAATCAAGCAGCAGATCATTACTGGAAAGCTCTGCTTCAGGAGTCAGAGACAGTCCGTTCTTCACAAAAAGCTGATGAAGAAATTCACTGGTAGTGCTGGTCTTATCCAGCATGAGAATGGGGTATTTGGTTAATTCCCGTAAGGATAATATCTGTTCTTCCAGGTCGAAGAATTTTTTGCCTGCCACAAAAATATCCTGAAATTCCTGAATGACATAGGAGGTATCTTTTTCTGTTAAATAAGAGTTGGGACTATTTGCAACAATAAAGTCCACCTTATTATTGTGAAGAAGAGACACACAATCCTTGGAGGTGGCGTTGGTGACTTTTATATGGATATTTGGGAATTCCTGATGAAAGCGCTGGAAGTAGGGAACCAGAAAATAGCGGCAGATGGTGTCGCTGGCACCAATGCGCAAAGGAGCTTCCAGGGAAGGGGAATTCAAAACCTGGTTTTCTCCTTCATATAAAAGGTTCACCGCTGGTTCTACATGGCGAAGAAGAGATTCTCCTTCCGGGGTCAGGGTGACTTTTTTTGTGCTCCGGTGAAAGAGGGGATGCCCCAGTTTTTGTTCCAGGGATTTCACAGACTGGCTTACCGCAGACTGGGAGATATAGAGTTGTCTGGATGCTTCAGAGAAGCTAAGAGTCGTGGCAACATGATAAAATACTTTATAAAGTTCGAAACTGATATCCATAGATGTTTCCTTTCTAAGTGTTCTTATTTAAACTATAAGAGAAGTCTGGTAAGAAGTCAATAAATATATTAGGTATAATTATATAAAATATTAGTCATATTAATTTTACTTATAAAGAAACATGTGTTAAACTGTTCATATAAATGGTAAAAAGAAAAAGCCAATGCCCAGGGAGGGCAGAAAGGAGCCGGAATGAGCAGCGTAAGACGTGTCTATGTTGAAAAAAAACCAGATTTCGCAGTGCAGGCGAAAGAATTAAAACATGAAATCGAAGGCTATTTAGGAATTCAGGACGTAGAAGCAGTACGTGTACTGATCCGTTATGATGTAGAGAATATCTCAGATGAGATTTTTGAGAAAGCATGTAATTGTGTATTCTCTGAACCTCCAGTAGATGTATTATTTAAAGAAACATTTGAAAAGAAGGAAGGTTCTAAAGTATTTTCTGTAGAATATCTTCCAGGACAGTTTGACCAGAGAGCAGATTCAGCGGTACAGTGCGTACAGTTTTTAAAAGAAGATGAGAATCCGATTATCCGCTCTGCAACTACCTATGTGATTGAAGGAAATGTTTCTGAGGAAGAGCTGGAAGCGATTAAAGCACATTGCATCAACCCGGTAGATTCCAGAGAAGCAGACGCTGTAAAACCAGAAACATTGGTAACAAACTTTGAAGAACCAGAAGATGTAAAGATTTTTGAAGGTTTTGCTGATATGTCAGAAGCTGATCTTAAAGAACTGTATACTTCTTTAAATCTTGCTATGACCTTTAAAGATTTCCTTCACATTCAGAATTATTATAAAAACGAAGAAAAACGTGATCCATCCATGACCGAAATTCGTGTTCTGGATACATACTGGTCTGATCATTGCCGCCATACAACATTCTCCACAGAGTTAAAGAATGTTACTTTTGGAGATGGCGATTACAAAGAACCAATCGTAAAAACATACGAAAAATATCTGGCTGACCGTCAGGTAATCTATAAAGACAGAGATGACAAATTTGTCTGCCTGATGGACCTGGCTCTCATGGCTATGAAGAAATTAAAAGCAGAAGGAAAACTTCAGGATCAGGAAGAATCTGATGAAATCAATGCTTGTTCCATCGTTGTTCCTGTAGATGTAGACGGAAAAGAAGAAGAATGGCTTATTAACTTCAAAAACGAGACTCATAATCACCCAACAGAGATTGAACCATTTGGTGGTGCTGCAACATGTCTTGGCGGAGCTATCCGTGACCCGCTTTCCGGACGTACCTATGTTTACCAGGCTATGCGTGTGACAGGTGCTGCTGACCCAACTGTTTCTGTAAAAGAAACTATGAAAGGTAAATTACCTCAGAAGAAACTGGTTCGCGGTGCAGCTCATGGATATTCTTCCTACGGTAACCAGATTGGTCTTGCTACTGGATATGTAAAAGAAATTTATCATCCAAACTACGTTGCAAAACGTATGGAAATTGGTGCGGTATTAGGTGCTGCTCCAAGAAGAGCGGTAATCAGAGAAAACTCTGATCCAGGTGATATCATCATCTTATTAGGTGGACGTACCGGACGTGATGGCTGCGGCGGTGCTACAGGTTCCTCTAAAGTACATACAGAAGAATCCATTGAAACCTGTGGTGCAGAAGTGCAGAAAGGTAATGCACCTACAGAAAGAAAGATTCAGAGACTGTTCAGAAGAGAAGAAGTAAGCTGCATTATCAAAAAGTGTAACGACTTTGGTGCAGGCGGTGTTTCTGTTGCAATCGGCGAACTTGCAGCCGGTCTGAAAATTGATCTGGACAAGGTTCCGAAGAAATACGCTGGTCTTGACGGAACAGAAATCGCTATTTCTGAGTCTCAGGAACGTATGGCTGTTGTTATTGATCCAAAAGATGTAGATAAATTCTTAGGATTTGCCAAAGAAGAAAACTTAGAAGCAATTCCAGTTGCTGTTGTCACAGAATCCCCAAGACTGGTGATGAACTGGAGAGGAAAAACAATTGTAGATTTATCAAGAGCATTCTTAGATACCAACGGTGCTCATCAGGAGACTGATGTGTTCGTGGACATTCCAAACAAAGAAGGAAATGTTCTGGACCGTGCAAAAGTTTGTGATGTAAAAGAACGCTGGTTAAAAACACTGGCTGACTTAAATACCTGTTCCCAGAAAGGCCTGGTAGAAATGTTTGATGGTTCTATCGGAGCAGGAAGTGTATTTATGCCATATGGTGGTAAATATCAGATGACAGAAACACAGACTATGGTAGCAAAAGTGCCTGTATTAAATGGAAAAACAGAAACTGTTACCATGATGAGTTATGGTTTTGACCCATATCTGTCAAGCTGGAGCCCATATCACGGAGCTGTTTATGCAGTGACAGAATCTGTGGCAAGAATCGTAGCTGCTGGTGGTGATTACAGCAAGATCCGCTTCACCTTCCAGGAATATTTCAGAAGAATGACAGAAGACCCAAGCCGCTGGAGCCAGCCATTTGCAGCACTTCTTGGTGCATATGCAGCACAGCTTGGATTTGGACTTCCATCTATCGGCGGAAAGGATTCCATGTCAGGAACCTTTAATGAGATTGATGTACCTCCTACACTGGTATCTTTTGCAGTGGATGTGGCAAAACAGAAAGATGTGATCACACCGGAACTGAAAAAAGCAGGAAGCAAATTAGTATGGCTGCGTTTACCAAAAGCAGAGTACGACTTACCGGATTTCGAAGCATTAAAAGAACAGTATGCAAAACTGCATGAAGATATTCAGGCGGGAAGAGTTATTTCTGCTTATGCATTAGACCGTCAGGGTATTGCTGCCGCAGTTTCTAAGATGGCATTTGGTAACCAGCGTGGTGTGAAGATTGAACATAATGTAGATGAGAGAGACCTGTTTACAGCAGGATTTGGCGATATTATCTGCGAAGTAAAACACGATAAAGTCGGAGAACTGGCAATGACATACACTGTGATCGGTGAAGTCTTAGAAGAGCCTGTTCTGACTTATAAGGATATGTCTATTTCTATGGCAGAGGCTCTGGAAACATGGAAAGCACCTCTTGAGAAGGTGTTCAAGACACGTTCCGGTTCTGAGACAGATGATGCAACTAAGAATGTGGACAAGGGTGTATATGATACAAAAGAGATTCATATTTGTTCTCATAAGATTGCACAGCCTACTGTATTTATTCCGGTATTCCCGGGAACAAACTGTGAGTATGACAGTACAAAAGCATTTGAACGTGCCGGTGCAAAAGTAATCACAAAAGTATTTAAAAACCTGGATGCAGCAGACATTCGTGATTCTGTAGAAACCTTTGAAAAAGCAATTGATCAGGCTCAGATGATTATGTTCCCAGGTGGTTTCTCCGCAGGTGACGAACCGGATGGTTCTGCGAAATTCTTTGCTACTGCATTCCAGAATGCAAAGATTAAAGAAGCTGTTATGCGCCTTTTAAATGAAAGAGATGGTCTTGCACTTGGTATCTGTAATGGTTTCCAGGCTCTGATTAAACTTGGATTAGTTCCATATGGTGAAATCGTAGGTCAGACAGAACAGTCTCCTACACTGACATTCAATACAATCGGACGTCATATTTCCAAGATGGTTTATACAAAAGTAGTAACAAATAAATCCCCATGGCTACAGAAAGCAGAACTTGGCAAGGTTTACACAAGCCCAGCTTCTCATGGTGAAGGTAGATTTGTTGCAAACGAAGAATGGCTGAAGAAATTGTTTGAAAACGGTCAGGTTGCTACACAGTACTGTGATCTCAACGGAAATATCACAATGGATGAAGAGTGGAACGTAAACGGTTCCTACTGTGCAATCGAAGGTATCACAAGCCCGGATGGCCGTGTACTTGGTAAGATGGCTCACTCCGAAAGACGTGGAGATGGCGTTGCTATGAATATCTACGGAGAACAGGATATTAAGATATTTGAATCTGGTGTAGAATATTTTAAATAAACGATAAAATTTGAAGGTGGTTTTACACTGGCAAGAAGATGAGGCATAAGCCTATTACGAAAGTGGCAGGCTATGGTAAAAGGAGATTAAAAAAGTGGAGGGAGCGACTGGATGGATACCAGCCGCCCCTCCACTTTTTATACGGTTTCAGGGGAAGTGTTTTTCATAAAACGACTTACACAGTTGTCAAAGAATTTATAAAAAAACTGTCCGTACAGGCTTCCGCAGATGTTGTGCATAATACGGAAGAAAATGGCACCTTCCAGTCCAATGAGCCCAGTGGCCACGGCCATAGCTCCAAAAGAATTAAAAAGAGACTGCCATCCATAGGTAGCAGACAATCCAACCCCGATACCACCGATGATTCCGGCATAAGAAAGAAAAGAAGGTGGAAGCATGATATAAAGGGCCAGGAAAACGATACCGCCTAAAAGATTTCCTGGAATCCTTCCCTTGATTCTTCCTTTGGCATCTTTTTCAAAAGGAAGGATTACCGACATGGCAGCAATACCTGCCCACATAGAACGGGGAAGATGGAGAAGTTCTACTGCACACATAATGGAAGAAACACCCAGTGCAAGTGCAATTTGCCATTTGGTTCTGGAAGAATGAAGCCTGAATTCTTTGAAGAAATCCTTGATAGTCCGTTTGTAGCTGCGGTTTCTGTGTCCACGGTAAAATACGATCATGGTGGCAACAGCACCGAGAAGAAGTCCAATGCTTCGCATAGCAAAGGTTTTTCCGGTAGCATCGTATCCATATAAAAGCAAATATCCAAGGACTACAGTAGACTGATTGGACATGAGCATGTTATGGCAGCTTAAAAATGTCAGAAGAAAGATACAGCCTATATTCATGAACATTCCGCCAACAGGACCGAAAGAATTGGCTAATCTTGGGCCAGTCATAAGTATTGCAAAAATGATACCCATGACAGCAAGGGAGTGTTTTGTGCATATACCAAAATCTGCGTTTTTAAAGACCATTAGGAATAATAAAAGTACCACGCCGGCAATGCTGTTATCATTTCCGAATATTGCACTGAACCCCATTACAAAGGCCATGCAAAAAGCCATAGTGATTGCAATTTTAGCAAGATAAATGCAAGTATGACGGATTTTTTCCCGGTTTGTTGCGGAATTCCGTATGAGTGCTTTGGAGCCTGCCTGATTTAACTGAAGTTCCTGATAAAATGTCATAAAATCGTCCTTTCAATTTTTGTTTAGTAATGGGGGATTATAGCATTGACTTTCATTGATGTCAAATAAAAAAACTATAAACTGTCAAAGAGTAGGGAGATGTTTTGACAGTTTATAGCTATGAATGTATAGTTATTCTTCAAAATAACAGTTTTTTTCAGATAAAAACCAAAGAAAATAAGTAAGAGCCAACATATCTGCACTGCCTCCGGGACTGATATTTCTGGAAACAAAAAATGTATCAAGAGCAGGAAGAATCTTCAGCTGTTCTTCGTACTCAGCAGTTTTGAAAAAAGCAGAGAGAGTATGCTGAATCCTGGCTGCGGTTTCATAGTCAGACCGGATGATTAAGTTGGTATCTTCCACATTTCCTATGTAATAAAGCAGTGCAATCAGCCCCGCTTTGTTTAAGGAGGATAAGGTCTCTAATGCCTTTTGAAATGCAGGGAATCCGTACTTAAGGACATGAGGAAATCCCTTTTCAGCTTCCCCCCGGATGCCAGTGATGCCATAGTGGGCATATAGTTTTTCGCCATGAGTTCTGGCAGTGGAGAGGGTAATATTCTGATAATCATCCAGAAGCCCGGAAAGCATATTTTGACAGATCGAGGCTATAAGCTCCGGGAATTTAGAATCCTTAAAGTCAGCCATGTGGGCAGATGCTGCATAGCCGGCAGCCCCACAGAAAATGCCTCCGGAGAAGATGATTCCTTTGTGTGTGTTAATCCCTTTTGTGGCTTGAAGCATCGTAGATTCTGCCTGTATGCCCAGGGTGCGGAGCTTTAGAAATAAGTTAGGAAGTTCTGTATCAGAGCCTTCAAATGCAAGTCCTGTTTTTGCACACTCTATGAAATAAGGAGTCAGAGCATAGGCACTTTGGACAAAGGTATCAATACACATATCTTTATGTGAGCCGTTATGCAGACGGTCTACAAGCCCTGGTTTCAAGCTGGTATTTACTTCATAAAGCAGGGCTTTCTGCATGAGCATGCCAATATGAACAGACATTCTTTCTATATAAAAATCTTGAATCATTTCCGTGGTTTTTGCCTGGAGTTCCTGGGCACTGTGGGCTCTGGAACGGCCGCACGAAAATGCTGGATTTCCGCAAATGAGACAGGTGCGTTCGGAAAAACCAAGTTCCTGTCTTGATACTTTTGAACCGTCAGGCCGGAGTACATCAAAGTCAAATAACCGCCCCAGGGGATGCTGAAGTTCCTGCTCCACCAGATAGGATTTTATGATTTCAGGTGAAAGAGAGAGGGAAAAGAAACCTTCCCAGCCGGTATCTTTCTTTTCTTCCCGCATTTCTAGTATGGTTCCATCAAGTTTCTGAATACCTCTTTGAATTAGGCGGCATCCCAGGTGATACAGCCATTTGGTAAAAGGTGTTACTTTCACAGGACCGGCAATATTCAAAGTGAAGCTTAAGAGGCTGGCAGGTTTTTGCAGCAGAAGTTCTTGCTGAATCCATGCCCGGTGTTCACGGGCATCCAGGATTTCGGCAAGCGCAATGGCAGGTCCTAAGGTCCAGCAGGTGTGCATCAGAATTCCTCCTGTTTTTCTAAAAGTTTTTTGCGAAGTGCCTGTCCCTTTGGAGAAATCAGATATTCGTAGGTACTGTAAGGGACAAAAGCCTGGAGTTCTTCGGTATTCCCCTCCAGGAATTTTTGACGTACAGTTGTTGCACTGATAATGGTGCCTCCACACTGGTACCGGGGAAGTTCTGTGACCTGAATGCCATATTCTGGAAGTATCTTTTTCATTTCCTGATTATAGAGAGCTGTGATTTTTGAGAAAGGTTCATCGCCCACAAAACGCTCTGTGATTCCAAAGGCTTTCTGATAGTATTTGCCAAAGATTTTCAGATCCAGTTCTACGGCCTTTTCAGAACTGGAGGCTTTGTCTTTCAGAAAATAATCAGGGAACGTGGCATGAGAAATCAGGTAGTCAGAACTTCCATGGACATATACGTTATACAGATCTTCGCAGCCTTTTTTCACAAGCTCCAGACGGACATCAGCAGGAAATTCAGATGCATCAGCAGACAGCACAAATACGTGAAGCTGGTCGCAGATTTTAGAAGCAGTCTCTACCAGATACCTGTGTCCATTGGTGAAAGGATTGGCATTCATAACAATGGCACCAACGGAAGAAGCAGGAAGATTTTCGTAGGGTTCTGCTTCTTTTTTTAAATACTGTGTAATTCCATCTTTTCGGTTTTCCATCAGCAGCATATCGTCTGTCTGTGTAATTGGATAAAATCCCATATCAGAAAAAACAATATTGTATTCCGGTTTTGTAAATAAAAATAAATGAGAAATATTATGCTCCACAGCATTGGTAATAAGCTGGGTGATGATACGCTGGAGTTGTCCTTCCCCCTGGAGACTTTTATCTATGGCAATGCACTTTAAGGTGTTTTCATGGCGGGAACCGCAGCCCATGATTTTGCCTTCATCATTACATAAAAGAACCGTATATTGAATCTGCTGATCATAAGTCAGATTATTTTCTGACAGAAATAATTTCAATTTATCCAGCTTCCGGTTGCGGAATGGGAAGCCTTCTTCAAGATAATAGGATTGAGAACTCATAATTGCTCCTTTCTTGGCTATTTTGTATAAGTATTTTAACATAGACCAGTCAGATAATGCAAATTTTCATAAGAATAAAGGAAAAGAAAATAAGAGGTACTGGACTAGATGACGGATTTTTGCTACTATAAAGAAAATGTTTGTTAAGGAGCGATTAGAAGAAATGAGCGAAACATATGTTGTAAAAAAACAGGAAGAATTTAAAACTTCTCTGTGGTCAGGAGGAAGCACCACAGAACTGTATATTTATCCGGAAGATGCTGTGTACAAAGAAGGCAATTTTCAGTGCAGAATCAGCAGTGCCACCGTAGAGGCAGAGCGTTCTGATTTTACCAGCCTTCCCGGAGTAAAAAGATATCTCTCTATTTTTCATGGACATCTGGATATGATTCATGGAGAAGGTGTTGAAGTTTCTCTGGAACCGTTTCAGGTGGACTGCTTTGATGGGGGGATTCCGACGGTTAGTTTCGGACAGGTGGTAGATTTCAATCTGATGCTGAAAAATGGTGCAGATGGGAAGATGGAAACAGCACAGATAAACCCAGGCGAAAGTTTTACGCTGAAGCCGGAGGAAGAAGAGAGTCTTCTGGCTGTCTATGTGCCGGCAGGAACTGTAAAGATTGAGGATATGCAGGTGAAAACAGGAGAACTGTTTATCTGTAAGAATTGGAGCAAAGAACTGATGATTGAAAATACAGCAGAGTCTGTGGCCGGACTTGGAATTTGCAGAGTTTCTGTGAAATAAAATGTGGATAAAAAATGGAGTGACCCTCAAATATAAGGGAACCTCCATTTTTTATTTTGTCGTTTCTTTTATTCTTTTTGTGATTTTTTCCTATTTTTGGCTCAAAATCACAAAGAAAATAACAGATTTTCATGCACTTTCACTTTACCACAAGAAACAAAAACGTCAAAATCTATTAAAAAGAAAGAGAGTTAACGTAAATTTTAGTGCTTTTTTATAATCAATAGACGTTTTTTAGACCCTCTAGATGCTAAAATCATGAAAAAAGAGAAAAGGAGACGATGTGATATGAACAATGCGGAGATCGGAAATGCAATGGTAATTAAACTGGATCCAGTTTTACCAGAATACCCAACCTTTAAGGAAGGTGTCAGAAGAGCACCAATGAGAGAGCTGACACTGAACAAAAGAGAAATTAAACTGGCAGTAGCAAATGCTTTAAGATATGTACCGGAAGAACTGCATGAACAGTTGGCACCGGAATTCCTGGACGAATTATTAACACATG
>USPF01000009.1 GCA_900556555.1 uncultured Blautia sp. | reverse complement strand
TTTTTATGGAGAAAATATTTTTCATTTATCTATTGACATTTATTAGCTGGACTTTTTTCAACACAGGCAGATTCTTTCGAATCTGCCTGCTGTCCTTTCCCTTCTAAAAAACAACCTCTTTTTTATAAAGATCTGTTCCTTATTCTTCTGCCAGTTTTTCGTTCATCTGGTCAGCCATTTCTTTACATGCGTCAGCCATGCTCTTTTCACCCATGTAAACGCTCTTTAAGATTTCATTGTCTTCATTTTCCCATGTAACAGTAGATTTTGAGTATGGTCTGATTTCCATATCATCCATCATGTTCAGGTATGCCTGAAGATTAAATTCTGCGGAATTTGCCCATGCATCAGATGTTCCTTTGTATGCAGACATTGTAACACCAAGTTCAGCCTGTTTTTTCTGAGCTTTTTCTGAGCCTAAGTATTCGATAAGTTTCCAAGCATTTTCTGTATTTTTTCCATTAGCAGATGCTGCCCATCCAAGTCCATTATATACAGAAGCTCTTCTTCCGGTTGTTGCACTCTTAGGAAGTTCTACTACATCACAATTTTCTGCTGTATATTCATTATCTCTGTAAGCAGCTACCATCCAGGATCCCTGAAGAACCATAGCAGCTTTACCAGACTGGAAGAGTACATCTTCGCCGTTTTCAGACATAGTTTCGATTGGAGGCATTACACCATCTTTAATCCATCCTTCCAGAACTTCCATAGCTTCGATTGTTTTTGGATCATCCCATCCGGATTTTGTCTTATCTTCATTAATGATATATCCGCCGTTATCATAAATCAGGTTGTAATAACCAGCCTGGTTATTATCGTTTCTCACTGCAAGTCCATACTGGCTTCCATCTTCTTTTGTCAGTTTCTTAGCAGCTTCTGTCACATCATCCCATGTCCAGTCTGCTGTAGGATAAGCAAGTCCTGCTTCATCAAACATTGCTTTATTGTACCAAAGAGCAATGGTATCCACATCTTTTGGAACTGCATAATATTTCTCATCATATGTATACAGGCCCCAGATATCTTCCGGATAATTTGCAGGATCAATCAAATCACTGGCTGCGATTTTGTCTGTTAAGTCTAACAGCATATCGTTGGACATATATCTCTGGCTTTCATTTGAATGCATCCAGAATACATCCGGAAGAGAACCGCCCTGTGCACCAGCCTCTAACATTGTCCAATATTCGTCCCATTTTACTACTGTAAGTTTTGTCTTGATTCCTGTCTCTTTTGTAAAGTCTGCAAGAATCTCATTGATACCTGGCTCCTGGTTGGTATCCCAGATAGAAACAGAAAGTGTATCGCCGCCTTCCGCTTTCTCTTCTTTTTTGCTTTCACCTGCATCGGAAGAACCACCGTCGTCCTTGCTTCCGCCACAAGCCGCCATAGAGAATACCATTGTACTTGCTAATGCCAGTGCCATCACTTTTTTAAACTTCATACCTTTTTCCTCCTTTAATAAAATGTTTCGTCAGTTTAACCTATTTTCTCTCGTCCTGACTGATATGTTTATTATACTTGCACATGGAATAATGTTAAATGGATAGATGTTTTTAATATATGGAATAATGTTGCTTTTTGTGCACTTTACATATTTTATCATCTATTTCTCATTACTTTACTATATTTTAACTATACTTTTTTCTACTTTTTTCGACTCGTTTCTGTTTTTTAGGCATTTCATATTGTTTAAAAATAATCATACCATCATTTTTATACGTTTAACATAATACTTTTTTTACATATTTTCATCACACTTTTTTACATATTTCTACAACAGCACACTTTTTTGCATATCTTTATAACGAATTCCCTTTGCATTCCTAAAAAAATAATGCTAGAATACCTGATAGATTTTAGATATTTGGTATAAACTAGGAGGACTGCTCTATGAATCTGTTAAACGAAGACAATATTATCCATATATTTCTTAACAAACTGGGCGACATCATCGTAGCAAATCTACTTTTTCTTGTATGCTGCATCCCTATTATCACTATAGGACCTGCACTCACTGCTCTTTATCACTGCATGCTCCGCACAGTAAAAGGGAATAATAACGGAACAACCAAAACTTTTTTCCGGGCATTTAAAGAGAATTTCCGTCAGTCCCTTATTGTGTGGCTGGGGCTTCTGGCTGTTGGTTTTATCTTATTCCTGAATATCCGGTTTCTCCAGAATACTGCATCTGTTGTGAGTAAGCCTTTGTTTTATGTATCTCTCGGAATTGCAGGGCTGGTCATCATCCTGGCACTTTATATTTTTCCTGTGATCGCCGCTTTTGCCAATACTACGGTGAATCTGCTGAAAAATGCCTATGTATTTGCCTTTTTACATTTTCCTTCTACCCTGGCTATTGCTGTGATAACCATACTGCCAATGTTTATGACTTACAGGGATATAAAACTCTTGCCTCTGTATGCCTGCTGCTGGTTTTTCTTTGGATTTGGACTGACAGCTTATGTAAACTCCTTGCTGCTTTACCGGATGTTTAAGCCTTTTTTAGAAAAAGAAGATGCCTAACAGAAAAAAAGATTCAGAAACTGCGGCCTATGCATACAGTTTCTGAATCTTTTTTGTTACATTTTGACATTGCTGTCAATTTATATAATTAAACTCTTTACTCACATCTTTCTAACACCAGAGGTCCATCCTTCTGCTCCAGCAGAACATCTTCGCCTTTACTGTCTATTACCCTGTCTCCCAGTTTCCACATTCCTTTTGGAAGCCTTACTTTCCGCTGTGTCACGCTTTTTTCATCAACCGGTGCTGCTAACAGTTTATCCCCAATCATAAACTGATCCATAAGACACTCCATGCCCTGTCCAGGAAATACATATTCCATATGGCGTACAATGGGTTCTCCTGTCTTTCTGGCACAATCCACAGCTTCCAGAATCTGGGGCAGATATTGTTTCCGCACTTCCATGGCTCTTAAAACTCTCTGATAATCCTCCTGATTAAGAAGGCGCCAAGGTGCTGCGGAGAACTGCATCACTGGCATCAATGCCGCAATTTCACAGTATCTTACAAATAATTCCGGTTCGAACTTCTCCTCATAATCTTCCAAGAAGCTCAGATACTCCCCTCCGCCAATCATATCCGGGCTTCCAAAGGGATGTCCTGTAAGTCCCTGAATCAACGTACCGGGAATCAGTCCGCCTACACCATTCT
This sequence comes from uncultured Blautia sp., assembly GCA_900556555.1. GTDB lineage: Bacteria > Bacillota > Clostridia > Lachnospirales > Lachnospiraceae > Blautia. The sequence goes on along the minus strand of USPF01000009.1, from coordinate 43,572 downwards.
CTTCCCAAGAATGATGCTTATCACAAAGCCTCTGCATCAGAGAATATCCACCTGTTTTAAAGCAGACACGCAGCTCATTAAGTTCATACTGCTCTCCAAAAGCCGCCCATAATCTGGACAGTTCATTTGTGGTTACATCTTCCTGCATCAAATCTCCCGCTGTATAATAACAGGGGTCTCCTGCATCAAACTTAAAGCCATCCACACCCATTTCCTGGAGTTTATCCATCTGCTTTTTCAGCCATGACATTGCCTCAGGATTTGTCAAATCCAAACCTGCGGAATAACCATTCCACCATTCCAGGATTCTCGGCTTTCCTTCGGGTGTCCGGATGAGAAAGCCTTTATCTCTGGTTTCTCTGTACTCCAGAGTATCCGGTGTGATAAAAGGACAGATCCACAGCATAACCTGAAATCCCATATCATGAAGTTCTCTTAACATAGCTTCTGGATCTGGAAAATTATCTCTTCTAAATTCCCACTTTCCATAATAAGGAGACCAGCCATCGTCAATCATTAAAATCCCTGGCTCCAGGCCATGCTCAAGAATTCCTCTGGCATACTCAAGCACCTTGTCCTGTGCCTGATAAAAAGTCAGTTCAATCCAGGTATTATATACCGGAGCCTCAAAAAATCGGTTGGAAAGACGAATCTCATGAAACGGAAAATGTGCCTTCATAGCTGCCAGATAAGCACCTCTCAGATCCTGAAATCCTTCCTGAAGTTCAATTTTACCATTGCCTTCCACCGTCACTTTTCCTTCGTGAAAACGAATCAAAAATCCCTCTTCACTCCACAGATATCTGCCCTTACTGGACAGAAACAGCGGCATTAACTGATTGGCAGTGGGATTTTCACGAAAATCCCACTCCACACAATCTTTCATTCCCACTGGCTGCCTGTAGCCTTCATAGACCGCACCACCATACCAGAATTCCTGGTCTAACATTTGAAATTCCATGTTTTTCTCCCTGCTTTTACAGCATCAGCATTCTACAAAATGCACTTGAATACCCTGGTAATCATCCCACAGTACAGGAACCGGATAGCCTCCGCTCATCAGTGCTGCACCCAGATATTCTTCTTCTGTTCCTTCTACTCTGTAAACAGCATCTGGTTTTAATCCTTTGACCTGAACGGTATGAAGCATCGGATTTGCCTTTGCTCTTAACACTACCACATTTAAAAGAGCCTCTCTCTGATCTGCTGCCGCAAACTCCCATGCAACATAAGGTGATTTGCTTCCATCATCTGTCAGGCGGTAATAGTCACCATTCTGAATCAAATCATAGTATTTCTTGAATTCTTCTACCTGAACCTTCACCATCTCCTTGTCATCTTCTGACAATTTGGTGATGTCCAGCTCATAACCAAATGTTCCTGCCATTGCCACGATTCCTCTGGTTTTCATGGATACGCTTCTGCTCGTCTGATGATTTGGGCACACGGATACGTGAGAACCAACGGTAGAAACAGGGTATCCAAAGGATGTTCCATACTGGATCTCCAGTCTTTCTATGGCATCTGTATCATCACTGCACCAGATCTGAGGATGATAGTACATCATTCCTGCGTCGAATCTTCCGCCGCCGCCACTGCAACCCTCGATTAAGATATCAGGAAATCTCTGAGTGAGTTTTTCCAGGAAATCGTACAGGCCAAGAATATATCTGTGGAAAACCTCTCCCTGTCTGTCAGCCGGAAGCTGTGCAGACCACACATCCGTAAGATGACGGTTTGCATCCCATTTTACATATTCGATATTAGCACTTTCCAAAATTTCGCACATTCTCTCAAAAATATAAGTCCTTACATCTTCTCTTGAAAAGTCCAGGACAAGCTGATGTCTCGCTCTGCTGAAAGGACGTCCAGGAATCGTAAGTGCCCAGTCCGGATGTGCCCGGTATAAATCACTGTCTTCAGAAATCATTTCCGGCTCAAACCAGATACCGAATTTCATTCCTGTTTTATTAACTTCTTCCACTAAATCTTTCAGACCGCCTTTTAATTTCTTTTCATTTACAAACCAGTCTCCAAGACCGCTGAAATCACTGTCTCTCTTTCCGAACCAGCCATCATCCATAACAAGCATTTCGATTCCCAGTTCTTTGGCATCTTTCGCAATAGCAACCAATTTCTCTGGTGTGAAATCAAAATAAGTGGCTTCCCAGTTGTTAATGAGAACCGGACGTCTGGCTGTCTTATATTTTCCTCTGCACACATTGTTCCTGATCGCTTTGTGGTAATTTCTGGAAAGCTGTCCCAGACCTTTATCTGAGAAGGAAAGAATGACTTCCGGTGCTGTGAAACATTCTCCCGGCTCCAGATGAAATTCAAACTGTGTATCCTTGATACCTACGGTAAGGCGTGTAGTATCTGCCTGGGAAACCTCTGCCTGAATGGAAAAGTTTCCGCTATATACAAAAGATGCACCATAGCACCATCCATATTCTTCTGTAGCATCCGGTTTACATAAAACCGCAAATGGATTCTGCTGATGGCTGGAATATCCTCTTCTGCTCTCCACTCCCTGGAATCCATGCTGCAAAGGAGAACGCTCCATTTTACGCTCCATGGCATGGCGGCCATAGAAATGAAGGAAATCCAAATCTTTATGGTCAAAATCAAGAGCCATGGAATACGCTCTTAAAAGACGCACCTTGTCTTCCCCTTTGTTCACGATTTTACATGCTCTGGTAATCACATCCAAGTTTTCAAAAACACCATAATACAGCATAACCTGTAAATTTTTATACTTATCTTCCAGTGTGATTTCCAGTGTCTCTGCCTTTTCCTCTCCCTGATACATGGCAGGCAGCCCTTCCAGGGCATATTTTCCTTCTTTGATTTCATAGGAAACAAAACGCAGGTCTGTTACCTGGCTTCCATCTCCATATGCTGCATGAAGACAGTAATCTCTGTAGTCTCCGGTACCATAAGAAGGATATTCCAGCAGTCTTGTGTCTAAAGAAAATCCACGGTCCATAATCTCCTGTGGCTGTCCGGAAAATCCACGGTCCAGTGGCCGTACCAGATAAGACATATCCATATCTCCAATGACCGGACCATAATAATTATGGAATAAAAAACCTCCCTCTTCCTTCATCTGATACGCAGAATGTTTTGTCTGAAGCGTAAACACATGATTTTTGCATACAATTCCCATTTTGTTTTCCTCCTTGATTTATATTTTAAATCAGGCCAAAATGTTTCATGGCCTTATAAATTCCATCTTCCTCAATATCTGCGGTCACATAAGAGCAGGTACTCTTAATGGATTCCTGAGAATTCCCCATGGCAATACTGTTTGGAACAGCTTCCAGCATAGCCCTGTCGTTTTCACTGTCCCCGAACACATAACAATCTTCAATGCTTTTTCCCAGATATTCACACAAAAAGCGGATTCCCGTTGCTTTGGAATACCCCTTCTGAATCATCTCGTACATATCATGCCCACGGTCAATACACAGAAAATATTTGGACAAATATTCTTTTAATTCCTGATTTTTCTCTGTTGGTTCCAGAATCACGACCAGCTTTTCATACACCTTGGTCTCATCTTGAAAGATTTCCTGAATGTCCGCTGCATGAATCCCCAGTGCTTCCTCTGTTGCCCTGACCCACTCATGCTCCTGCATTCTGTGGTCTGAATAAAGGGCATCAATTGCCTCATAAAACACCGGAACCTGGTATTCTCCTATTTTTCCGGCTACCTGCCTGCACAGTGCATTATCCAGCCTGGAACATAATAATTCTTCTCCATTTAAGAAAATGTGTGTCCCACAGCCACATACATACCCGCTGAATCCCAGTTCTGTTATCTTCTTTGGAAGGCTTCTTAAAGTTCTGCCCGTATTAATGAACAGGAAATGCCCTCTTTCCTTTGCCATGCAGATTGCCTGCCTGGTACTCTCAGGAAGCACCCCTGGCCCTTCTGTGATTAATGTGCCGTCTATATCAAAAAATAATAATTTCTGTTCCATTTGTTTCTCCCTTCGTTGTCTCTTATCTTCATTATAATTGCCGGGAAAAACACCGTCAATGCGAAATCTCCATTTGATTTCCACATTGTTTTTATTATATAATTCTCTTATCCACATTCCATGCCCATTTGATTTTAAAACTTGTTGATTTGTTGCATTTATAGAGAGGAACTGATTCATGAATTCTAAAAAAATTTCAGAGCAGTCTGCTCTGGCAGTCTATTTTTGTGATATGGAACACTGCGAACCAGGCCATGCCTTCGGTCCTGCCATCCGTCCACACTATCTGCTCCACGTTATTTTAGATGGAAAGGGAATTTATCAGAAAGACGGAAAAACGTATCATTTAGAAAAGGGAAGTGCGTTCCTGATTCCTCCTATGGAATCTACCTTCTACCGGGCAGATACGGAAGACCCCTGGAGCTATGCCTGGGTTGGTTTTGACGGAAAATCCTGCAAAGAAGTCCTGGAACAGACCGTTTTTGCAGATTCCTGCATCTTTACTACTGACTCAGACAAAGAAAAAGAACAGGTCATATGCGGTATGGAAGACTTATTAGAAAGTTTCCGTACCTCCTGGAAAACGCCCCTGAATCCGCTGGGAAACCTGCTTCTTTTATTATCCTGTATGTCCCATCCGCACGCCATTGCCAAAGACGATTATTCCGCACAATACTTCCGAAAAGCAAAGGAATACATAGAAAACAATTATACTTACCCTATCCGCATCTCGGATATTGCACGGTTTGTTGGCATTGACAGAACCTATCTGTACAAAATTTTCATTGAACAGTCCAGCCTCTCTCCCAAGCAATATCTCCTGCAGCATAGACTTAGGATTGCCACACAGATGCTTTGCAATTCTTCTTATACCATCACAGAAATCGCCTTTTCCTGTGGATTTAAAGATGCCCCGGCATTTTCAAATTATTTTAAAAAATATGTGGGCTACACCCCCAGGACTTTCCGCCAGAACTTTCAACAAGAAAAAAACTACAACTACCCTCTTGCAATTTCCTAAAAGCAGGTGTAATATACATATATCAAAACGTAGTATTTAAAACTACATATGAAATTTACAAATACCATTTATCAGATTTCATATACTAAACAAAAAGGACAGGAGTGGTAACTATGAAATTCAAGATCAAAGACCCGGGAAGTGCAATTACTCATTTTATTGGCTGTATTATGGCAATTCTTGCCGCTTTGCCATTGCTGCATAAGGCTGCCAGGGAGCCGGACAGCATCTATGTCATTGCCATGAGTATTTTCATTCTCAGTATGATTTTATTATACGCAGCCAGCACAATCTATCACACGGTGGATTCCACAGAAAAGGTAAACCGGAGATTACGGAAAATTGACCATATGATGATTTTCATTCTGATTGCCGGAAGTTATACTCCGGTCTGCCTCATTACCCTTCACGGAAAGACAGGATATTTTCTCTGTGCCGCTGTATGGACTGTGGCTATCGTGGGAATTGTTATTAAGGCCTGCTGGATCACCTGCCCGAAATGGTTTTCTTCTTTGATTTATATTGGCATGGGCTGGCTGTGTGTGTTCGCTTTTGTACCGATTCTTCACGCACTTCCTTCAGCTGGATTCGGATGGCTGCTGGCAGGCGGTATTATTTATACGGTTGGCGGTGTCATCTATGCACTGAAACTGCCTATTTTCAATTCTCACCATAAGAATTTCGGTTCTCACGAAATTTTCCACCTCTTCGTAATGGGAGGAAGCATTTGCCACTTTATTGTAATGTATTTCTTTATTCTTCCTATGGGGATTTAAACCCGGGGCTGTTCACACGAACAGCTCTTTTTTTCTTTCTATTTCTGAAACTTTTCCACACTGTCTGATTAAATCTATGGTATAATTCTTGTATATACTACAGAAATCTGGAGGAATTTAGATGAATGGAGAAACATAAAAAGAAAATCTATTTTTTATTTCTGTGCATCTGCATGGTCTTTTTTTCTTCCTGCGGCAAAGAGGAATCTAAGAAAGCAGCACATCAGGGGACTCCCAGAGATCACACCCCCTCCGTGCTGATACCAGAGGCTCCCGGAACTACAATCATACAGGAAGGAAACGTGACTCTGGATGTGTCTAACATCAGTGAAGGTTATTTTATGGTTCTTTACACCGGCAGCATTCCCAAGGTCAGGGTACAGGTTATTGCACCTGACGGAACGAAAAACCAGCCTCTTCTCTCTATTGATGGAGACTACCAGGCTTTTCCTCTGACACAGGGAGATGGCAGTTACCAGATTAACATTCTGGAAAACACCGTGGATACCAGCTATGCCGTCATTTTATCCCAGACCATTGATGTGACCTTATCGAACCCGTTTAAGCCGTTTCTATATGCAAACCAGTATGTGGACTACACTTCAGATACAAAAGCGGTATCAAAGGCTTCTGAACTGGCTTCGGACACTTATTCCGATTTAGAAGTAATCCAAAACATCTATCATTATGTAACAGAAAACATTGTCTATGATGAGGTCAAAGCTGAACAGGTAAAAGACGGATACCTTCCTTCTGTTGATGAAACTCTCACTCAGGGAACTGGAATCTGTTTCGACTATGCATCTCTTATGACATCCATGATGAGGACACAGAACATTCCGACCAAACTGGAGATTGGATATTCCGGGGATGTAAAACATGCATGGATCAGTGCCTACACCAAGGAACAGGGATGGATAGACAACATTATCGAATTCAACGGATCCACCTGGACATTAATGGACCCAACCCTGGCTTCCAGCAACAGCAAAGAATCTGTGAAGAAATATGTGGGAGACGGCAGCAACTATACATTACAATATTCTTATTAAAAGGAGAGACCTATGGAAAAACAATGTGGACAAAAACCTTTGTCAAATACAGAATTATCTTCTTTCTGCAGCCAGATGGCATTGATCTTAAATTCTGGCATTTCTTCTATGGAAGGTATTTCCATCATGCTTGAAGAAGCCTCCGGGACTCAGGAAAAAGAAATTCTGCAGACAATTTACGATACTTTAATGGAAACCGGAAACCTGCACAGTGCTCTGGAGGCATCTCATGTATTTCCATCTTATGCCCTTCATATGGTGGACATCGGAGAACAGACAGGGCGTCTTGATGAAGTTATGGATTCTCTTTCCTCTCATTATCAGCGGGAGGAAAACATTCAGAAATCCATCCGCAGTGCAGTCACCTATCCTTTAATCATGATTACCATGATGATTGCTGTAATTTTAGTTTTAATCACAAAAGTGATGCCTATTTTCAACCAGGTATTTGCACAGCTTGGCCAGGAAATGACTGGATTTTCTAAAGGGCTTCTGGGACTTGGAACTGCCATCAACCGGTATTCCATAGTTTTAATTGTGCTTTTGGTGCTTATTATTGCATTATTTTTATTCTTCACCAAGACACAAAAAGGCAGGGTTGCTTTTCGCCGTTTCAGCTATCCGATTCCGTTTTTCAGGAATATTTATGATAAGACAGCCTCTTGCAGATTCGCTGGCGTCATGTCCCTGGCACTTCGCAGCGGGCTGAACCCTGACTATGCTGCTGAACTTGCTGCTGGCCTGATTGACAATGAAGCTTTTCAGAAAAAACTGGAGGAATGCCAGAAGCTTGTATCAGAGGGAACGGATTTCTCTTCTGCCCTGACAGAAACCGGAATTTTTTCAGGTATCTACGGGCGTATGACTTCTCTGGCAGCCAGAGCAGGCAGCATGGACACTGTGATGACTGATATTGCAGAAAAATATGAAGATGAGCTTGATTCCAGGCTCAACCATATGCTCTCTGTATTAGAACCTACCCTGGTCATTATCCTGTCTGTCATTGTTGGAATCATCCTGCTTTCTGTCATGCTTCCTCTTATGGGAATCATGTCCGGCCTGTAAAAGAAGGGGGGATATACCGTGAAACGTTTTCAAGACAAAGAGGCAGCCAGCACCGGTACTTCCAGAAATTTTATACTTTCTGTTCTTCTTTTCCTGGGATTGTTCCTGTGTTTTACTCTTGGAATTAACTGGATGTCACGGGAAGCATCACAGACAGAACTGGACATCTTAAAGCAGGCTATCCAAAGAAGCGTTGTCCACTGCTATGCTGCGGAAGGACAGTATCCGGAAAGTCTCGCTTATCTGGAAGAACGCTATGGCCTCCGCTATGACAAAGAAAAATATTTTATCGGATATGAAGTTCTGGGAGAAAACATCATGCCTGACATCACCATCATCCCCAGAGATGCTTCACAGATCCGGAAAGGAAGGTAACTATGAACATCGGGAAACAGCGAAACCATGTCATTGATTTTATTTTTCCCATTTCCCTGTTTTTTGTCTTTGCAGTTTCTTCCCTGGTGGTAATTCTTCTGGCAGCCAATATTTATCAGCATACCACCAGAGAATCCATAGACCAGGATGCCTCCCGCACAATTCTTTCCTACATCAGCGAAAAGATTCATCAGGGAGATTTTGAGGGTGGTGTCTCTGTAGACACACTGGAAGACAAACCTTGCCTTCTCTTAGAAGAAACCATCAATGACACGAAATATTGTACTTATATTTATGAATATCAGGGGCATTTAAAAGAACTTTATATAAAAGAAGGCATTGCCCCCTCTTTGGAATCAGGAAAAGACATTCTGGAAATCAGTGCCTTTCAGGCAGAAGAAATTACTGATTCCCTGTTCCGTTTTACCATCACCACAAAAGACGGCAGCCAGGACAGCGTCACTACAGGAATCAAAAGCAGATAAAGGAGAACCTTATGAAAAAATATCAGGCACACAAATCCAGTTTGTTTTTAATGGAATTAATCATTGCCATTGTATTTTTTGCCCTGGCAAGCAGTGTTTGTCTGCAGCTCTTCGTAAAATCCCATTTACTCAGTGCCAGGACAAAGGAATTAAATACTGCTGTAAACCTGTGCACCTCTGCCGCAGAATCCTTACGGCAATGTGAGGGTTCAGGGGAAAGCCTCCAGGAACTTATGCCTCAGCTTACTGTTTCCCAGGAAGATTCCCTGCTGGCTTACTATGATGAGGAATTTCAGGTATGTTCTCAGGAAAATGCGGATTATCTCCTGAAAATCCTCTTAGACACCGGGGAAACCATGGTATCTGCACAGGTTTCACTTACGGCTGAAGATTCAAAAGAAATCATTTATGAACTTCCGGTAAAGGTACATTTGCCTTATGCTGCGAAAGGAGGGAACTGACACAGATGAAAAATGAAAAGAAAAACTATCCCGGTGTAAATATCGGTTCTGCATCCATGCTGGTTATTTTTATTATCCTGTGTCTTGTAACCTTTGCCGTTCTGTCTGTGGCAAGTGCCAACAAAGATTTTGCTTATAGTCAAAAAATTGCCCAGAGGACTGAGAATTATTATGAAGCCTCGAACAAGGCGGAAGAAATCCTAGATGAAATTGACCAGATTTTAGAAAAAAACTATTTAGAACACAAAGAGAATTGTTTAGATTCCATTCCAAAGGAGCTTGAGAACCTGGAAGGTATTGATTTTTCTGCTTTTCCTGAGATTTCCTATGAAATTCCCATGAACGAAAACCAGGCTCTGCATATTTCTCTTTCCCTGAAAATACCAGGAAAAGAGGGGGATTCTCTCTACACCATCACTTCCTGGCAGGAAATTCCCACCGAAGAATGGGATGGAGACACCACCCTGAATCTAATGTAAAAGGAGGTTCCTTATGAATATCAAAGAATTACTCGAAACTGCCTCAAATGCCCAGGCTTCCGATATTTTTCTCGTTGCCGGGCTTCCGCTTTCCTACCGTCTCCACGGCTCCATCAAAAGAGTCAATGACATGAAACTTCTTCCTGATGATACTCTTGATTTGGTAAAACAGATTTATGAACTTGCCAACCACCGGAATATCCAGCAGCTCTTTGACACAGGAGATGATGACTTCTCCTTCGCTCTAAAAGGTGTTTCCAGATTCCGTGTAAATACCTTCCGCCAAAGGGGCTCCATCGCTGCTGTTATCCGTGTAATTACTTTCTCCCTCCCAGAGCCTCACGAACTTGGAATTCCGGATCAGGTCATTGATTTCGGCAGCCTGAACAAAGGTCTGGTCTTAGTAACCGGTCCGGCAGGCAGTGGAAAATCCACGACTCTGGCCTGCATGGTGGACAAGATTAACAATACCATGGAGCGGCATATCATCACTTTGGAAGACCCACTGGAATTCCTTCATCCTCACAAAAAGAGTATTGTCAGCCAGAGAGAGGTGAACCTGGATACCCAGAGTTATGTAACAGCATTAAGAGCTGCCCTGCGGCAAAGCCCTGATGTTATCCTACTGGGAGAAATGAGAGACTACGAAACCACCAATGTGGCTATGACAGCCGCAGAAACCGGACATTTAATCATTTCTACCCTGCACACCATAGGAGCCGCCAATACCATTGACCGTATCATTGACGTATTTCCTCCTAACCAGCAGCGGCAAATTGCCATTCAGCTTTCTATGGTACTCCAGGCCGTAGTTTCCCAGCAGCTTGTCCCATCCACAGACGGAAAAATGACAGCCGCATTTGAAATCATGACTGTGACTCCTGCTATCCGTAATATGATCCGTGATAATAAAATTCCTCAGATTGACGGTGTGCTCTATTCTTCCATGAACAATCCTTCTATGGTTTCCATGGATACCAGTCTTCTGAACCTTTACCGTGCAGGAAAAATCACCCGGGATACAGCTCTGACCTATGCTTCTAACGTAGATATGCTGAGCAAAAAACTACCACGCTAAAAAGAATGGAAGGAACTCAAATGCCCAAAACCGAGCACCGGAATTCCTTCCATTCTTTATTTCTCTTTATAAAGCATATAATCATTTTTGCTAGATTTTTTCACCTGATACAATGCACTGTCTGCTTTTTCATAAAGCTGCGTGAAGTTCGTTCCATGCACCGGTGCAAGTGCTGCACCTACCGATGCACTAATGGCAACTTCTTTACCTTCTGCACCGTAAGTAAGCATTAACTTTCTTAAAAGACTTTTTATAATTTTATCCAGGGCTTCTATAGGTAACCTCTGGACAAAAACTATAAACTCGTCTCCTCCAAGACGGCAGATCACATCATAATTCCTAAAATGTGTCTTCATGATCTTCGCCACATCCACAAGTACCTGGTCACCTACCATATGACCCAGACTGTCATTCACCTGTTTGAAATTATCAAGATCCAGGATTAAAAAGGCACTGAGCTCTCCAGGCTGCATCATTTCCAAAGCCTTACTGATCCAGTTGATTCCGGCACTACGGTTATACACCTGGGTAAGTGCATCAAAAACAGCCTGCTTTTCTAAATGAAGCTCCCTGCGTTTCTTATTATCAATGTCCCTGACTGTCATAAATGCTTTCTGTTTTCCTTTTTCCTCTTCCAGATGCATCTCACATGCCACCCAGTACAGAGAGCTATCATTTCGCACATATTCATATTCTACTGAATAATCATAAATCTGCTGCCGGAAGCACTCCTTTATATACTCCAATGAACAGCACTCTCTTAATCTGTCCTGATATTGCTCTACCACTCTCTTTTCTACAAATTGTTCTAAGATATCAGAGTATATTCCTGCTTCTTTTTTATGATCAGCACATTCTCTTACAACCGTATCCTTAGCTATATCAATCTCATAAAAGGCAATGGTATCTGACATAAACAGATTCCGAAGTTTTTCTTCTCTTCTTAATAAAAGTTCTTTTTGTTTCTTTTCTGTCACGTCATAAATCATTCCAATAGAACGCACAGGCCGTTTCTTCGCATCATATAAATGCGTCATTTTGATCTGATAATATAACTCTTCTTCCGGCTTATGAATCTGAAGCTCCCTCTCAGAATTTTCTCTTCCGTCATGCAGATCTTTTTTTACAGTTTCTACAAAACCTTCCATGGTCTTGGCATTCGCACTTGAGAAATAATGCACAATTTCTGCTGAGACATGCTCCATACATCTTGGCAATTCCAGAGTTTCGATATTTTCACTCATAAAGTCGACTTTATCTTTCATTGCATCATACAGAAATACAAAACTTTCCATTTCCGCAGTAGCAATCTGGAAAATACTATCCCTGATTCTTAGTTCCTGATTGATTTTTTCTGTCTTACGCTTTTCAAAAGAAATCACCAGAAAATATCCTGCCAGGAAAAGCATCATCAGAACTGTAATACTGGTAATAAAGTCTAACGCATGTTTCTGAAGATGGGATACCCTGTCACTGATCACATCTTCACTTACCACAGTTACAATGTACCAGTTCTCGATATTGCTAGGGCTTACATAAACATATGCACTCTCTTCTTTATTTTTTATTTCTAAATAAGTAGAAGCGCCCTGTTCCATATTCTTTAATACATCTTTTGCAGGAACTGAACTTTTTTTCTCTTTAATGTCACTAAAGAAATTATTCTGATTGAGAATCGCCTCTGTGCCCATAAACTGGCTGATATAATTTCCTTGAATATCAATAATATAGATATTCTGGCTTCTCTTTTCCAGTTCTATGCTTTTATAAACCTTAAACTGGTTTGTTTCAATAACGCCGTACAGAACTCCTTTCACTTCACCCTGCGAATCAAACACGGGTACGGAAAGGAAAAATATATCTATATCATCCAGCTTTGATTTCATAGAACTGCTGACATAGGTTTTTCCCTTCATGCTCTCCGTGAAAAAATCTCTGTCAGATACATTTACACTCTCTCCATTGCTGACCTTACTCGAACCATCCGGCAGGGCAATTCCAAACCGTTCCAGTCCTGTATCTACATCTAACAGTGTTCTTCCCAGACGTTCTATTACTTCCTCGGTCTGAAAATCATCCCTGCTACTCAAAAGCCTGGAGGCGTGTTCCATAGTATTTAAGGCAGAGCTTACCCTTTCTTCCACAATTTCTGCGGCCTGATCTGATAAATCTGCCATAGATGACACAAGACTTCTCGTCTCTTCCCGTCTGACATCCTTTTCGAAATCTCTTAAAAGTACACCGATATAACTAATAATCAAAACAATAGATATAATTAACCCCAAAGTCTTAAAAGCAATCCACGCACTCTTTTTTTTCATAAGTCCACCTTTATCTTTATTACATATACCATTTACTTAGATTATACCTTATAAACCATAGTATCTTCAATAGTATAAATCTCTTTTATAAAAAGCAACAACTTTAATTTTAATACTTGACATTTTTAATCAAGTATGTTATCTTAATACCAGTAACAATTACTATTATTAATCAGCCAGGTCTTCTTATGGCAGATAGAAAGGAGAGCAGATGGCTACTTTAAAATACAGCCGGCAAAGAGAATGCATACGTGAATATGTAAGAAGCTGTAAAGAACACCCCACTGCGGACAGCATATACGGTGTGATGAAAGAAGAATTTCCTAACATCAGTCTGGGGACTGTTTACCGTAACCTTTCTCTTCTTGTAGAACTGGGGGAAATCACAAAGATTTCCATAGATAACGGGCCAGACAGGTTTGACTGTAATACCAAACCTCACAGCCATTTTATCTGTACCCACTGTCATTGTATCCAGGACATTGAAATACCGGAAATAGACTGTGTTGTAGAGAAAGCATCCGAAGATATTAACGGAAAAATTTCTGCTCACAGGACTACATTGTATGGTATCTGTAAACAATGTTTAGAAGAAGAAAAAAGGAAAAAAACTTCTTGACAATTTCTATCAAGTATGTTAAATTGTAATAGTAATCATTACTATTATTACTTACAGAAAGCTGGTTTCAAACCAGATGAAATAACTAAAAAACTAATTTTTTTAAGAAAAGGAGATATAAAATTATGAAAAAATTTGTATGCAGCGTATGTGGTTATGTTTATGAAGGTGAAGCAGCTCCTGAAAAATGTCCAGTTTGTGGCGTTGGAGCAGAAAAATTTGTTGAACAGACAGCAGAGAGAAGCTGGGCTGCAGAACACGTTGTAGGTGTTGCTCAGGGCGTTAGCGAAGATATCTTAGCTGATTTAAGAGCAAACTTTGAAGGTGAATGCTCAGAAGTTGGTATGTACCTGGCTATGGCTAGAGTTGCTCACAGAGAAGGATATCCAGAAATCGGTTTATACTGGGAAAAAGCTGCTTACGAAGAAGCAGAACATGCTGCTAAATTCGCTGAATTATTAGGCGAAGTTGTAACAAACAGCACAAAGAAAAACCTGGAAATGCGTGTAGAAGCTGAAAACGGTGCTACAGCAGGTAAATTTGACCTGGCTAAACGTGCAAAAGCTGCTAACCTTGACGCTATCCATGATACAGTTCATGAAATGGCTAGAGACGAAGCTCGTCACGGAAAAGCATTCGAAGGTCTGTTAAAGAGATACTTCGGTTAATTCTAACCGCATCTGAACTTTGAAATCTAAGAGGGTACCGGCTATGCCGCTGCCCTCTTTTTTTTAGTATAGGAGGGATTTCTTCATGAGTAAGTACGCAGGAACAAAAACAGAAAAGAATTTAATGGAAGCGTTTGCTGGGGAATCTCAGGCACGAAACAAATATACCTATTATGCTTCCGCAGCGAAAAAAGCCGGTTATGAGCAATTAGCTGCCCTTTACCTGGAAACTGCTGACCAGGAAAAAGAACATGCGAAAATGTGGTTCAAGGAATTCCACGGAATCCATGACGTAGAAGCAAACCTTACAGATGCGGCACAGGGAGAAAACTTTGAGTGGACAGACATGTATGCACGTATGGCAAGAGAAGCCAAAGAAGAAGGCTTTCCTGAATTAGCTGCCAAATTCGAAGGCGTGGCAAAAGTAGAAGCTGCTCATGAAAAACGCTACTTAAAATTACTGGAACACTATAAGGCAGGAAATACCTTCAAAGGTGATGCACCTCTTGGATGGAAATGCAGAAATTGCGGATACATTCACGAAGGTGACGATGCTCCTGAAATATGTCCGGTATGTGCTCACCCACGAGCTTATTTTGAGAGAACAGCTGAAAATTATTAAAAATCAAAGTACCTTTCCGAGGCGTTTGCCTGAACCGGAGAGGTACTTTTTTCTTCCCATAATCCTTGATTCCTGACAAATGGTATTTTATAATCAAAATAGATAAAAAAGAGGCAGGTGATGGCCGGACAAGATGCTTTTCTACAGAAGATAACGTTTGAAAATACCGTCAGAGGACATAAATCAAAATACATGAGACGACACTACATACATAGGAGAGGAATGTTTCATGGCCAACAATACTATTTTTGATGATGTGTTCCGGACCTTACTGGAAAAAATGCCGGAACTGGCAGTGCCTTTGATCAACGAAGTTTTTGGTACCTCCTATCCGGAGGATATCCTATTGATACAAAAGAGAAATGAGCATCAGACGAAACAAGGGGAAATCATCACGGATTCCTATTTTTTGATTGCTGATAAAGCGTACCACATAGAATGCCAGAGCACCAGCGACAGCAGCATGATCATCCGTATGATTGAATACGATTTTTCCATCAGCCTGGAATCCTTACGGCTGGAAGATGGAAAATACCGGATGTATTTCCCAAACTCCTGCATTTTATTCCTGAGGGGAAATTCAGACAGGAAGATGCTGGGTGTGGAAATGGTGATGCCCGATGGAAGCACCACAAAATACAAGGTTCCTGCAATCTATGTGGGACATTATACAAAAGATGAGATTTTACAGAAAAAACTGTTCTTCCTTCTTCCGTTTTATATTATGCGGTATGAAAAAAAGGTATTGGACACACAAGACCCGGAATTACAGAAAATGTTGGAGGAATACCGAGAGATTGAAAAATGCTTAGAAGAAGAATTTCTGGAAGAAGGAAAAGAAAAGGTTTACCGGGATTTAATGGAACTGATTCTGCGGATATCAGACTATATCCTGCGGAACAAGGAAAAAGCCAGGAAAGGATTGGGTGATGTTATGGGCGGTAAAGTGCTGGAACTGGAATCCGACAGACTGATACAGAAAGGGTTGGAGCAGGGAATTTCTCAGGGGCTTGCCCAAAGTATATCTGCTCTGCTACGCAAAGGCAAAACCGTAGAAGAAATCTCTGATTTACTGGATCTGTCTCTGGATTATGTTCAAAAAATCAAGAAAGAATTATAAACGTATAGAAAAAGTGGCCCTCAAAAGCCACTTTTTCTACTATGGTTTCCTTTTCCCATCACGACACAGAAGTATATTGTGCATATTTCTTAGGCGATATCCCCACTGCCTTTGCAAACGCCTTGAGAAAATTGCTGTAATCACGGAATCCACATTTTTCACACGCTTCATTCACCGAATAACCCTGACTCAGCAGGGATTTCGCCAGCGTAATTCTCTTAGCAATAATATATTTATTGATTGTTGTTCCTGTAGCAGCCTTAAAAATACGGCATAAATAGGAAGCACTCAGGAAAAAGTGTTCTGCAAGTTCCTCAATCGTAAGAGAATCTTCTATATTCTGGTTAATATAGCTTAAAATAGCATCCACCTGGGTATGATTGGTTCTTTTCTCTTCTGGCAGCGTCTCACATTCCTTCGCCGCATCTTCCCTTCCAATAAAAATCCGGTTCAAAAACACCATCATTTCCACAAATGCCGCCTGTTCCAATAGTTGTGCACCATAGCCTGTAATAGAAGAAATCTTATGAATATAGTACAGAAAACGGCTTTTCTCCTCTTCTGTCAGAGAAATCTTATGTCCGAATCTTTTCGGCCTGCTGGAAAAACAATGATTCAAATCCGCACTCTCACAGCTTAATTTTTTCAAAAATTCCGGATGTATAGAAATAACGATTCTTTCATGAATCTGGCTGTCAATCTGAGTCAGATGATGCCCCTCATATTGATTAATAAAAAACAAATCTCCCGGCAAAATGTCATAGAAACGATTATCAATCAAAAATTGTTTCCCCCCTGAAACAGAGAAATATAACTCATAGCTGTCATGAATATGCATATTCATCGGTTTTTCATCATGATACAAATGAGCAATGGCAAAACTCTGGTTTTGAATACATGTTTCTATTGCCTTCTTACAGGAGCTATAAACTTCCATTATTTTTTCACCTCTTTTGCTGATTTTTTTATATAAATCACTCTGTTAAGTTTAGTATATCGTCTTTGTTCAAAATAAACAAGATTTACAGCAAGAAAACACAAGAAACAGAAATATAAACATGCTATGATAGAGATACAAACTTAGTAGAAGAAATTTGTTACTGAAAAAATAAACGGTAACGAAAATTTTACAGAAAAGGAGATCAAAACTATGGAACTTAGAACTGCTGTATCACCAAGAGACGTGAAACACTACACCACAGATCGTTTAAGAGAAGAATTTCTGATTCAGAATCTTTTCACCCCTGATGAAATCAAACTGGTTTACAGTCACATTGACCGTATCATCACAGGTGCTGCTACTCCAGTAAAAGAAGAGTTAAAACTCACAGCAGGAGAAGAACTTCGTGCGGCTTACTTCCTGGAAAGACGTGAGATGGGTGTCATCAATATTGGTGGAGCCGGCAAAATTACCATTGACGGAAAAGTATATCCTGTAGCATACAAAGAAGGTATGTATATTGGTATGGGTGCAAAAGACATTTCCTTTACCAGTGATGATGCCGAAAAACCTGCTAAATTCTACTTAAACAGTGCTCCTGCACACACCGCTTACCCGACTGTTCTGATCAAGCCAGAAGGAACACCGGAAGATGGCGTTGTTATTGTAAAAGACGAAAACAAAGTAGAACTTGGATGTCTGGAACAGTCTAACCACAGAACCATTTGCAAATATATCCTTCCTGGACAGGTAGAAAGCTGCCAGTTAGTAATGGGTATGACAAAACTGGAACCAGGAAGTGTCTGGAACACCATGCCATGCCACACACATGACAGAAGAATGGAAGTTTACTTATACTTCGATATTCCAGAAGATGCATTTGTTATGCACTATATGGGTGAACCTACAGAAACACGCCACATTGTTATGAGAAACGAAGAAGCCGTAATCTCCCCAAGCTGGTCTATCCACTCAGGAAGCGGTTCTCAGGCTTATACCTTTATCTGGGGTATGGTTGGAGAAAACCAGGATTTTGATGATATGGACGGCGTTTCTAACAAAGATATTAAATAAAGAATTCAAATAAGGAGGATATTCTCATGGATATTATGAAGAGCTTTTCATTAGAAGGAAAAGTAGCTCTGGTAACAGGTGCTGCTTACGGAATCGGTTTTGCTATGGCAGAAGCTCTGGCAAAAGCAGGTGCTAAAATTGCATTTAACTGCCGCGGCCAGGAACATCTTGACAAAGCCTTAGCAGCTTATGCTGAAAAAGGAATCGATGCAAAAGGTTATATCTGTGATGTTACCTGTGAAGATCAGGTACAGAGCATGGTAGCTGATATCGAAAAAGAACTTGGTGTCATTGATATTCTGGTAAACAATGCCGGAATCATTAAGAGAATCCCTATGACAGAGATGAGTGCTGCTGATTTCCGTCAGGTTGTAGACATTGACTTAAATGCACCTTTCATTGTATCAAAAGCTGTTATTCCTGGCATGATCAAAAAAGGTCACGGAAAAATCATTAACATCTGCTCAATGATGAGTGAACTTGGCCGTGAAACTGTATCTGCTTATGCAGCTGCAAAGGGTGGTCTGAAAATGCTCACCAAGAACATTGCTTCTGAATATGGTGAATTTAATATTCAGTGTAATGGTATTGGACCTGGCTATATCGCAACTCCTCAGACAGCTCCTCTCCGTGAGCTTCAGGAAGATGGATCCAGACATCCATTTGATAAATTCATCATCGGAAAAACTCCTGCTGCCCGCTGGGGAGATCCAGAAGACCTTATGGGACCTGCTGTATTCCTGGCATCCGATGCTTCTAACTTCGTAAACGGACACATTCTGTACGTAGACGGTGGAATCCTTGCATACATCGGAAAACAGCCGTGATAAAATAGTTTAAATTTTCAATAACAGGGAACCGTTTCATTGTATCAGCTTAACGATGAAACGGTTCTTGTTTTCCTATATGAAATTTGATTGAATTAATCTCTCTATAGAATTATAATAGAAACAGGTATTTTATCATCTTACACACAAGGAGAATGATTATGATTATTAAAAACGGACTGGTATTCCAGGAAGACGGAACATTCGTAAAAAAAGACCTCTATATTGAAAACGGAAAATTTGTTGCTTCCGAAGAAGATGTTTCTGACAAAACAGAAGTAGATGCTCAGGGCTTAAAAGTGTTGCCAGGACTTGTAGACGTTCACAGCCACGGTGCTTACGGTCATGATTTCTGTGATGCAGACCCGGAAGGATTAAAAGTAATCTTAAAATACGAAAAAGAACACGGCATCACTTCCTACTGCCCGACTTCTATGACCCTTGCCAAAGATAAACTCATGGATATCTTTGCAACAGCTACTATGGTTCCTGACGATCCTTCACAGGCACGTATCATCGGTGTAAATATGGAAGGCCCATTGATTGATATTAAGAAAAAAGGTGCCCAGGCCGCAGAACATATCAGCGTGCCGGAAGCATCCTTCTTCCGCAAATGCAATGAAGCCTCCGGAAACCAGATCAAACTGGTGACACTGGCTCCAAATGTTGAACGTGCTTACGAATTTATTCAGGAAGTAAAAGATGAGGTTGTCATTTCTATCGGACACACCACAGCAAACTACGACTGTGCAAAAAAAGCCATGGATATGGGCGTTAAACATGTTACTCATCTTTACAACGCAATGCCTCCATTCGCACACAGAGACCCAGGCGTAATCGGTGCAGCCTGTGACAGTGAAGATTGTATGGTAGAACTGATTTGTGATGGTTTCCACATTCACCCAAGCACCATCCGCACAACCTTCAAAATGTTTGGGGATGAAAGAGTCGTACTCATCAGCGATTCCATGATGGCCACTGGTATGCCAAACGGAAAATATGAACTTGGCGGACAGGAAGTAACCATGAAAGACCGCTTTGCCGCTCTTTCTGACGGTACGATTGCCGGTTCTGCCACCAATCTGTATGACTGTATGAAAAAAGCTATGGAATTCGGTATCCCGGAAGCCACCGCGATTTTTGCAGCAACCAGAAACCCGGCAAAGAGTATTGGCGTTTATGATAAAGTCGGCTCCTTAACACCTGGAAAATTTGCAGATGTGCTGCTGGTAGATGAAGAATATAATCTTAAACAGGTAATTTAAAATCATAAAGCAAAATCTCCCTTAGACATCCACTGTGTGTTCAAAACACTTGGTTCTAAGGGAGACTATTATTTGAAGATTTAGAACATAGACGACATTATCTATTTATCCTTCTTTATTAAAATAAATCTTACAGTGTTTCTCCTTCTACCATTGTACATGGCATAACTTTTTCAGTACATATATCTTTTTCCTTGTTCATTAACTGAAAAAGCATCTCAACTGCTGCACTAGCCACTGCCTGTACTGAGTTATCAATTGTTGTGAGTCTTGGTGAAATATACTTAAGAAAATCAATATTATCAAATCCCATAATTCCATAATCCTTTATAGGCTGTATTCCACATCTTCTAAGGTATTCCACTAAATCTAAAGCAATCATATCTCCTGTACAAAAAAATGCAGTCTTTTTATCTGATTCACCTAAATATTTTCTCGCATTTTCTTTATAGTTCCAGTCTGGCAAAACAATAGGTTGTCTCCCTTTAGACACCATAGTATCATGATATGCCGAAAGGCGTTCTTGATGAACATAGGTATTCGTTGATTCGCTATCTTCCAGTGGAGGACAAACAAAAATGATTCTTTCATAGCCTAATGCCATAATTTCTCTCATAGCTTCTTGCACCGCACGATATCCATCGCTTCCTACAAAGGGAATTCCATTTGCAATTTTATTATCAATAGTTACTATAGGAATCTTCAATCCTGTTAAAAATTCTTTATATTCTTCTCCTTTATTAATGGAGGAGAGAATAATTCCGTCTACATGATAATCTGCAAGCCTTAACAATTGCTCTTTTTCTTGTTCTGGATTTTGCTCATGCATAGTGATATTAACAAAATATCCCTTTCTCTTTGCAGATATTTCGATTTCGCTTAACATTTGGGAAAAATACCGATTATCCACATCCATAATTACCACGCCTATTTGGAATGTTTGTCCCTTTACCAGACCACGTGCCAATACGTCTGGGCGATATTCATATTTTTCAGCCATTTCCAATATCTTTTTTTTTGTTTCCGGATTGATTCTTCCCGTTCCATGTAAAGCCCGATGCACTGTTGTTCTTGACACATTACATAGAGCGGCTAAATCCTTAGTCGTAATACCCATGTTTCTTATATCTCCTAAAAAATTTAGCATATATTATCAGGAAAATTTTACCATATTTTTTTTATGCAAACAACCATTCAAAAACTATTTCTCTGATATGTCTATTCTAATTACATTCCATGACAACGGTCTTAACTTACAACTTATCTCCTTGTCTTGCACGAATACATCATTAACTCTAATTGGTTTTACTGCATTATGATCTTCTTTATTTGTAGCCTTTTTGTTTTCATGATACATTACCAAATGCTCTTTTATACCAGCTATTTTAAACTGTTGAATTTCAGCCAAAAATTCTAGCTCGTCTTCACTTCTATTAACCAGAAAATAGGCTACTTCCTTTTCCTGTTCATTATATACTGCCACACTGTCCAAATAAGGAACTTCTTTAAATGTCTCACATTGGTAACAATCATCCTCTGCCTGTTCTTCTAAAACTACACCTCTTCCATACGCAGACATATGTGCAAACGGATAATAAATAGGCTGAACCCAGGCTTCTCCCTGTTCTTCTGTCATAATTGCAGCACTAATGTTGGTCAAAAGTGACTGACACGCAATTTTTATTCTATCGGAATATCGAAGAAAATTCATCATCATACTTGCAAACAGCAAAGCATCTTCCATTGTATAAATCTGCTCACTCAAATGAGGAGCTTCCTGCCATGGTCTTTCATCTACCTGAGAAACAACCTCTTTATCTGGTATTTCCCATACTCCCCATTCATCAAAGCTAATATTCATCTGTTTAGCGGAACGTTTTTTTGCTTTTACATAATCACATGTGGCTATAACACTTTTAATATAGTTTTCCATGTCAAGAGCTTGTGCAAGAAACTCTGGAGTTCCCTTTTCCTGTCCACCATAATACTGATGTAATGAAATATAGTCTACATAATCATATGTATAAGAAAGAGTTATTGCCTCCCAGTCTGGATATGTTTCCATGTCTGACTTAGAGCTTCCACAAGATACCAGTTTAATATCCGGATCCACTAATTTCATTGCTTTTGCAGTTTCCTGTGCAAGTCTTCCGTATTCATGTGCTGTCTTATGACCAATCTGCCATTCTCCATCCATTTCATTTCCAAGACACCATGTCTTTATTTTATATGGTTTCTCTACTCCATGCTGTCTTCTCAAATCACTGTAAAAACTTCCTGCATCTATGTTACAATATTCTAAAAGAGAAACAGCATTTTCAATTCCTTTTGTTCCTAAATTTACTGCCCATATTGGTTCAATACCTGCTTTTTGAGCCCATACCATAAATTCATTAGTTCCAATTTCATTAGTTTCAATGGAACGCCATGCCAATTCTAATCTTCTAGGTCTTTCCTGCTTTGGACCAATCCCATCTCTCCAATCATAAAATGAGACAAAATTCCCACCTGGATATCTAACCGCTGTCACTCCCATTTTTTCAACCAGTTCCAACACATCTTTTCTAAATCCATCTTCATCTGCCAGAGGGTGCTTCGGTTCATATATTCCCCCATATATAACACGCCCCATATGTTCCACAAAAGAAGAGTATATTCTTTTATCAATAATACCATTCTTAAAATCTTTATTAATAATTCTTTTTGCTTTCATAGCTGTTACCTTTCCCTTTTTTCATTCTTACTCTTTTTCTCCCCCTACTGCAATTCCTTCTACAAAATATTTTTGTAAAAAGATATAAAGCACCAGAAGAGGCAAAACAGCAATAAGCGTTGCTGCTAAAGTCGGTCCGTATTTTATAACTTTATTGCCTACCAGAACTGCCAATCCCGCAGATAATGTCCGCATATCAGCAGAACTTGTAAGCATTAACGGATAAAGCAAATCATTCCAGTTATTCATAAAATGAAAAATTGCCAAACTCAACACAGCTGGTTTACACAAAGGAAGCATAAGCGACCAATAAATTCTAAATTCTCCCATTCCATCCATTCTCCCTGACTCTTCAATAGATTTCGGTAATCCCTGGAAAAATGAAGTCATCATATATATTCCATAAGCACTTGTTGCTCTTGGAAAAATCAACCCTAGAAAATTATCCAATAAATTCATCTTATATTCTTCGATATAAAGGGGTGTCATAATAATCTGAAAAGGAATCATCATTGTCAATAATATAATAGAAAAAATAACTTTCTTCCCTTTAAAATTCATTCTTGCAAAAGCATAACCTGCCATAGAATCAAACAAAATACTTATAATTGTAGTACTTCCTGCAAAAATCAAGGTATTTCCCAACATACGAAAGATTGGAATGCTATCGGTTACATATTTAAACTGGTCTAACGTCCACTCTTCTGGAAAAAATCTAGGCGGATATGAAATAACCCCTGAATCTGTTTTAAAGGCAGAGACTACCAACCATAAAATTGGTATCACAACCGTTATTGCTACCAACATCGTTGCCACAACTCTGACTGTTTGCGTTACTGTAATTTTTTTACACATCTGCCTCATCCCCCCTGTTTAACACAATTTTTTTCAGCACAAAGGTTACAATAGCAATAATTACAAATAAATATACTGAAATTGCAGACGCATAGCCCAAATCGTATGGAGCTGTCTGAAACCCTCTATCATATATGTATTGAACCAGTGTTTCCGTTTTATACAAAGGTCCTCCTTGTGTCATTACGTACGTCTGATCGAACACTTGAAGAGAACCTATAGTTGTTGTAACAATGCAAAAACTAATGGTTGGGAATATTCCAGGAATTGTAATGCTTTTAAACTTTTTCCAAGTATTTGCTCCATCCATATCAGCAGCTTCGTATAAAGACGGAGAAATATTGAGCATAGCCGCCATAATCAAAGTTAATGTATATCCAAAACCTTTCCAAGCAGTAATAACGATAACTGTTGGCATTGCAAGATTCGGATCCTTTAAAAATGCAACGCTTTCAAGCCCAAGATTTTTCAGCCAATACGGTATAATTCCAAGATTAGGATCTAACAGCATCGACCATACAATACTAATCGCAGTCATAGAACATACAAAAGGAAGATAATATACAGACCGAAGTATTTTCGTATATTTACTGTTTTTTGCCAGACACATGGACAAAAGCAATGCTATTCCTATCTGAAGCGGCACCTGAAACAAACTAAAAATAATTGTATTAGATGTTGCATTAAAAACTCTTTCATCTGCAAATAATCTTTTAAAATTATCTAAACCTGCAAAGGAAATATCCTTCATAAAAATATTCATATTCAACAGACTGATAATGAAAGATGAAATTAATGGTATAAAAACAAAAATCGTTAGTATAATCATAGATGGCATAATAAAAGCATATGCTGTCTTTTGATTATGGGGTTGAAATTTTTTTCTCTTATTCATAGAATCCCCTCCTAATTAGGGCTGTTACTCTGAACAGCCCTAATTTATTGTTTGTTAAATATATATCTTTTATTTTGCGTCTGATAAAATAGATTCCAAAGCTCCCGACGCTTTTTCCAAAGCAGCTTCTGGTTTAGCAGCACCTGTAAGAACTTCTTCAAACATAGGGAACATCACATCATTGTCAATCTGACTTGCAAGAGCATATCCCAAATTATAAGAACGTCCAATCTCTGTAGCTTTTGAAATAGAATTGAGAACCTCATCATTTTTAATTTCTGCATCTTCCATTAAAGATTTTGACCATACTGGAAAGCCATTTTTCTGAGACCATTCTTTTAGAATGTCATCACTAAGCCAATATTCCATAAATTTATAAACAGCCTGCTTTTTCTCTTCACTTATACCTTTAGGTATGACATAACTGCAACCACCTGCTGGTGAAAAGGCTCCTGCTGTTCCTGCTGGGCAAGGAGCTATACCAAAATTAATCCCCTGCTCTCTAAGTCCATTAATCTGCCACGGACCGCTAAAATACATAGCAACCTGTCCTGCCTGAAGCATAGCGTCACAATCTGAACCAGTCGCATTTACAGGAGAAACTTTTTTATTCACAGATAAATCCTGAAGCCATTCAAGCGTTTGAAGATTTTCATTTGAGTCCAGCAAATTCTCTCCTGTTTCCGGGTTATCTACATCTCCCCCATTAGCCCACAAAAACTGCATGTATGTTGCCTGTACTGGAAGTGCCAAACCATACTGATTTTTAGATGTATCTGTACATTTTTCAGCAAATTCTGCCAGTTCCTCCAATGTTGCCGGCGGTGTATCTGGGTCAAGACCTGAGGCTTCAAAAATATCTTTATTCCAATACAAATAAGATACATTGTACTGCATTGGTGCACCATACATTTTTCCATCTACATAAGATAAATCTACTACATTTTCCAGAAAATTATCTTTTTCCACTCCGCTGACTTCCCAAAAATCACTGATATCTTCTAAAGAATCATTGGCTACATAAGGAGCAATATTTTCTACACCAAATAATACGAAATCTGGTGCTGTATCTGTAGCAATTGCTGCTGGAAGCTTTTGCTGCAAAGTATCATTCGGCATAATATCCATATTTATCTGTATATTATCTGTATTTGTCTTATTATAATTATCAACAATACTTCGAAGAACATCTCCATCTGAACCAGTAAATACATTCCAAAATGTTAGTTCCATTTTTTGGTCTTTTTTATTTATGCTCTCTTTTCCTTCTGATTCTTTTTCACCACACCCACCTAATAATGCAGATGAACACATAGCTGTTGCCAGTATCAAACTTATCACTCTTTTTTTCTTCATTTCTTTTCTCCTTTCAATATGGATATTTTTTATTGCGTACACGTGTACTCTTTTGTTTGTATTATAATCTTTATATGTATTTATGTCAATACAATTTCATTTTCTTTGCATTTTCTGTTATTTTTTATAATTTATATCAATGTTTTTTGTTTATTTTTACTTGCACCTCAAAAACTTGATCCTTTTAAATTGTTCGTTACATATACTATAATGCTGCCGTACAAAACACCAAAACTCCAGCACTTTAAGAAAAAACTAGCATTTGTTTTATGGTGTACTAGAAGAGAGGAAAACATATACCGCTTATGGAAAATTAATTCTAACCACTATTTCAAAAAGTGATTTTGTCACAGACAAAGTCACTTTTTTTGTATATGCTACAATCAAAGTTACAGATAATAAGTATGAATATCTAAATATAAATTACAAAAACAGGAGGTAATCTCATGAGATTAAAAAATAAAGTTGCTATCATCACTGGCGGAAGCCGTGGAATTGGTTTTGCTACCGCAGATGCATTTTTAAGAGAAGGGGCTACTGTTATCCTGACAGCAAGCACTCAGGAATCCGCTGATAATGCTGTAAAAAAATTACAGGAAAAACATCCTGAGTCAAAAATAGCAGGAATCAGTCCGAATCTGGCTGATTTAGAATCCGTAAGAACTTCTTTCCGTGAAGCAACATCCAAATACGGCTGTGTAGATATTCTGGTAAACAATGCCGGTCTTTCTGAACGTACTCCGTTCATGGAATACAAAGAAGAAGATTTCGACCGTATCATGGACTTAAATGTAAAAGGAGTATTTAACTCCACCAGAGCAGCCTCTGAATGCATGATTGCCAGAGGTGACGGTGTAATCCTCAATACTTCATCCATGGTAAGTATTTACGGACAGGCAAGTGGCCTGGCTTACCCTGTATCCAAATTTGCAGTAAACGGTCTTACCGTTTCTCTTGCAAGAGAACTTGGACCAAAAGGAATCCGTGTCAATGCGGTTGCACCTGGAATCACAGAAACAGATATGATGAAATCAGTTCCTAAACAGGTCATTGAGCCTCTAATCAATCAGATTCCTCTCCGCCGTCTCGGCCAGCCGGAAGATATTGCAAATGCTTTTGTATTCCTGGCTTCTGACGAAGCATCCTACATCACAGGAGTTGTTCTTAGTGTAGACGGCATGGCTAGATCATAATATTGTTAAAAAGAAAAACATCCGGTTTCTCCTTTTTTTGTACTCTCTAAGCCCGGATGTTTTTCTTTTTATATATTTTTTATCAATTTTTCCTTTTGTTTTCGAGTCAGTTGCTTAATCTCCCATTCTCTTCGCATTGCCTCTTCCTTTGTCTTAAACTTCTCATAATACACCAATTCTACGGGAAGTCTTGCCCTGGTATATTTTGCCCCTTTTCCAGAATTATGACAGGCCACCCGCTTGTCCAAATTTGTAGTCCATCCTGTATAAAGGCTTCCATCCCTGCACTGCAACATATAAGTATAATTTTCCACGTTCTCACTCCTGCTGTTCTATGTAGCGGACGCTCTACCTGCTTCAAAAGCCAGTCAAAACGTCCTATATATCAAGCCGCCGATAAATACGTGCTTCACTCAGCCGGGAATCCGTATGGAACAATTCTTTTTGAAAGCCATCTGATTTCCGGGAAATTGGTTCAAAGACTGTAAAAGTATATCGGCTGCGGAACTTCCGCTGCATACTTTATTATACTCTTACAATCCAGATTTGTGAATTCTTTCTCAGGGCAAATATTGCATCGGATCTAGAGGCATGCCATCTTTTTTCAAAGCAAAATAAAGATTTGCACCTTCCTTGCTGTAATACTTAGTTGGTTCGTTTACATATCCAAGCACACTTCCTGCTGACACATACTCTTCTGCCTGGAAAGGAACATCCTTTAACTGCCCGTAAATAGCCTGATAGCCATTTCCCATATCTACCGTCATAGTAATGCCTGTCTCTTCGTTTTCTGCAATAGAAACAATTTTCCCATTAGCGACTGCTGCCACTGGTGTCCCTGCTTCTGCTGAAATTGCTACAGCCGGATTCAATTTATATACATTCAATGTTGGAAAATAGATTGTATGATCCATATTATAATCCAGCACAACCTGTCCGTTTACCGGCCATTCCATGAGAGAACTTTCCGTAAAATTCAAAGAAGGTGCCTGGGGAATAGCTGTCTGAGTCTGTGCCTGGGCAGATGCAGATTCTGTGTTCTCCTGCTCTGGTGCTTCTTTATCTGCGGCTGGCTGCTCTTCACTTACAGTATCCTGTTTCTCTTCTTTTGCTGTATCATCTTCTGTTTTTCTTGTTCCTTCCACCTGAGAAGTATTTACATCCTCTGTTTCTTCTGTATCTACCCGTTCTTCTGTTCTTATTGCCTGGTCAACAGTGTCTTCCTCGTTCTCCTTAACAAATTCTTTCTCATTTGGCGTGCTCTTACTCCCAGACTGATATACAGCAGCACATGTAACCACAAGTGTTAATGCCAGCATACTCCCAAGAGCAACACGGATTTTACCTTTTTTACTCATATCTTTCACCTCTACCTATATGGAGCAATCCGCCCCTTTTTTGACTTCAATCATAGGATTGCCAGAAAATGAAAACTTATACATTATCTGTTTTTCTTTTCTGTCCATGTGTGTTAAAATAAAAATAACAACTTAGGCAACATGGAGGATTTACATATGAAAAAGTTGATGAATACCATCTGTTATGTTTTAATACTGCTGCTGGTGATTCTGGACATTACCATACTGACATACTTCTTTGATTTTTGGACAGCACCTGTTCGTTATTATATTTGTCTCGGATGCATTGCTGCTGCCATAATATTGCTTCTTATTTTCCAGATAAAACTGAAAAAACGGCTGAAAACCTCTGTCCAAAACATAATACCTATTGGATTTACAGTGCTGATTCTCCTTCTCAGCAGTATTTTTCTCTATACCGGAGCAAAAGATACTCTGGCAATGAAAAAACCTGTACAGGTTACTGTAAATCAAACTAAATTTTTCAGAACACCTCATTCCATACTGAACATTCCGATGGAGGATACTTATTGTATGGAAGGCACAGACCTTTTTGACCAAAAGATTTCTCTGCGTATCAGTGAAAAAAATTATAACACCTATTCCTATATTACCAATGAGGAATACATGGAATATGACCCAGAAACAAAGAATATTGTATATAGCTATAAATATTCTGAAGATTCAAAACTCATGGCTAAATATCTTCCTGTTTCAAAAAAAGTAGTCAGCTTGGTTGAAATTACCCCTTCCTCTCATACCTACACCCAAACGGATGAGCTGAAATCCATAGAAGCACAGATTACTGCTGTGCTGGATGACCGGACCATGGAAGCTACCGTTACGGATACAGGCGAATACAATGGTTCTCACTTAAAAGAAGGGGATACCATTACAATTCAGGGTACTATGACCATTCTTTATCCTTACAATGTACAGGGATTCTATGAAATAAAAGAAGGAGATCTCGTAAGTTTTGAAGTGGACAACCTTGTTAACCAAGATTCCATCGTTATTACTACCTCTGTTTTGAATTTGGCAGAAAATCAAACAGAAGGAGAAGAAGTAAACTAAAGACAGACACCAGCCAGCAAGTGATAAGATGCTGACTGGTGTCTTTTTTCTATTTTCTCTTTTCTATACTCAGTTCCGGAAAAAAGAGATTTAATATTTCCTTATAATTTTTCCCCTCAAGAGCCATTTGATCTGCTCCATACTGGCTCATGCCAAGACCGTGTCCCCTTCCCTTGCATAGAAAACGCACTTTATCTCCTGATATCTGAACGGTAAAGCAAGAAGAAGGCAAATCAAGAATCCCTCTTATTGTTTCTCCCTGAACCATCTGATTTCCTATCTGTACTTCCATAACATAATCTGTTGCATCTGTTTTCTTTACTTCTACTATCTTCTCTTCCCCAAAAGCAAAACTTATGTATTGCTTCCGCATATGCTTCTCTAATTCCTGAAAAGAAAAATAACAGCCCTCCACATAAAGAGGACTGTCAATATCTTTTGTTACTTCTACAGAAGGTATGTAAGCATAGGAATCTCCCAGAATTTCTTTTCCATCTCTGGTTTTTCCGGCACTTAAATCATGATAAGGAAGCCTTACTGCTTCACCATTCTTCATTAAAATTTCACCCTTTGTCTCAACAGCAGCGTCCTGAAAAACAGCAAACTGCTCCAGCTTTTCTGAATTCATATGTTTCTGATGAAAAAATCTACTTATCTCCTTCAGCATGGGTTGTTCTTTTCCTGCCTGCCTCTCCAGATAAAGATTTGTTCTGGCAAGAACTACCTGAGCTTTAATCGTTTCTTTTTGATATCCCCACGGAATCTGAGACGCTGCCGCACCAGCCACATACTCCTCCAACTCTGCTGTTTTGCTTACAGGACATGCACTACGTCCAAGAATCAGCACAGTTACCAGATACGGCAGCAATATAAACATACTGCATACAAGAATCCACCATTCGCTTTCTTTCTTCATAAAGTCACAGTACCTGTATCTCTTTCACTGACATTATATGAAGATATATGGGTGTCCTATCCGCAAAGCATTATTTTTTAATTACAAATGCCGGTATCGGCGGATTATTTTTCCTGTTAAAATATGTATTTACAATCACGATATAAGATTTTTCGTCAAGACCTTTTAAATATTCAAGAATACAGTCTTTCTCTTCAAATCCTGTATCACCGCCGCTATAAATACAAAGAGCCATAACACCGCCTTTTCGCAATAATCCAAGTCCAGTCTTAATTGCTTCTACGCTGGTATCTGGTTTTGTTGCCAGATTATGGTCTCCTCCCGGCAGATAACCAAAGTTAAAATAAATGCCATCTACAGAATCCTGCTCAAGATATCTGTCCATGTGAATATGACTATCCAGGCAAAGTTTTGCTCTGGTTTCCATATGATGTTTCTTCAAAAGCAGTTCTGTAGCATTGATTGCCTTCTCTTGAATATCAAAAGCGATTACTTTCCCTGTTTCTCCCGCAAGTTCACATAAAAACAAGGTATCATGGCCATTTCCCATGGTTGCATCTATATAGATTCCGCCTGGTTTGACCTGAAGACGAAATAATTCATGACTCCACTGTGTAATCTGATAAGATACCATCTTATTTCTCACTTGCCTGCAATGCTTGTTCCAGGTCTGCAATAATGTCATCTACATGCTCAATTCCAACTGACAGACGAATCATACCCGGAGATACTCCTGCTGCTTCTAACTGCTGATCATTCAACTGTCTGTGCGTATGGCTTGCAGGATGCAGCACACTGGTCTTTGCATCAGCTACATGGGTTACAATTGATGCCAGTTTCAGATTATCCATGAATTTTACTGCAGCTTCTCTTCCTGCCTTTAATTCAAAAGAGATAACACCGCAAGTTCCCTTTGGCATATATTTCTGTGCCAGTGCGTAATATTTATCTCCTGGAAGACCTGGATAATTCACTTTTCCGACTAATGGATGCTCACTCAGATATTCTGCTACCTTCTGTGCGTTATAGCAATGTCTTTCTACTCTTAGCACCAGGGATTCCAGTCCCAGATTCAGGATAAAACAGTTCATAGGAGAAGGAATAGAGCCCAGGTCTCTCATAAGCTGAGCATTGATTTTTGTAATATAAGCTGCCTTTCCAAACTGTTTTGTATATACTACACCATGATAAGATTCATCTGGCGTGGTTAATCCTGGGAATTTTTCTGCATGTGCTTCCCAATCAAAGTTTCCGCTGTCCACAATAGCACCGCCTACCTGTGCAGCATGACCATCCATATATTTTGTGGTAGAATGTGTTACAATATCTGCTCCCCATTCGAATGGTCTGCAGTTTACCGGTGTCGCAAAAGTATTATCCACAATGAGCGGCACACCATGGCTATGAGCCACATCTGCCATTTTTTCAATATCAAGAACTACCAGTGCCGGATTTGCAATCGTTTCTGCAATTACAGCTTTTGTATTTGGCTGAAATGCCTTATCAAGTTCCTCTTTTGGGGCATCCACATCTACGAAAGTACAGGAAATCCCCATTTTTTTTGCTGTAACACCAAGGACATTCAATGTACCTCCATAAATAGAAGATGCACAGATTACATGGTCTCCTGCTTCGCAGATATTAAATACAGCATAAAAGTTTGCAGCCTGGCCGGAAGATGTAAGTACAGCCGCAACACCGCCTTCCAAATCTGCGATTTTAGCAGCCACTAAATCGTTTGTAGGATTTTGGCATCTGGTATAAAAATATCCGTTATCCTTTAAATCGAATAATCTTCCCATTTCTTCTGTTGTATCATATTTAAAAGTTGTACTCTGGTAAATAGGCATCATTCTTGGTTCACCTTTTTTAGGTTTCCATCCGGATTGGATACATTTTGTCTCAATACGATATTCTCTGCTCATAATTATCCTCACTCCTTGTGTTTATCATCAAAATTTTCTGCTGATTATTGTACCACTGTTTTTTCACTGTGAATAGTTAAATTTAAAATTTATCTTCTAAAATATTTCTGTCCAATCAGAATCATTCCAACGAACAAAACAATTCCTACTGCAAGAATAATCAATGTCATTTCTTCTGTAACTGTCATGTTCATAGATAACAATACAAGTACCAGCATATCTAATCCGATGATTCCAACTGCACCTCCTATTGTCATCATAAATTTTCTTTCATTTTTAGGCGAAACCCCACTGGAGAACCGGTCTCTGATCATAGAAGGTTTCCCTTTTACAGCAAGAAAAATCCCCACTAGAATAACTACTACTGCAATAACTAATAATACCATGTCATTTCTCATAATCTTTTGTTCCTCCCTTCATTTTTATTTTTTTAAATGCTATATGATACCATAGTGGCAGAATTGTCCCTTTAAAAACACAAGAAAAACTTAATACCCACCAAATTCCATTCAATCCAAGAGACGTCTTTGACAATAACATAGCCGCTGGTATTCTCAAAGCATTGAATACAATTCCGGTAACAGACGGTGGCACTGTCTTTCCCAATCCCTGGAATGCTCCTGTTGCAGCACCTTCCAGACACATAAACAACTCGCTGATTCCAATAATCCTTAAATAATCCACACCCATAGGAATCACATCCGGTTCTGTTATAAAAATACTGAAAAAGAATTTTGGAAAAATCCAAAGCAGCATACTGGTAAAAATGCCCCATGCTCCCATAATAGTTAATGCTGTTCTGTAGCCTTTTTTTATTCTTTCTATTTTTCCTGCACCATAATTCTGGGCAATAAATGCATTTACTGCCGTTGAAAATCCTCCAGCCATCATCCATGAAATAGACTCAATCTGACTCCCAACCTTCTGAACCGCCACAGCAGCATCTCCCCAACTGGCAACTAATCTGGCAATCACCATAGAAATAGCTGAGAACAGTGCATCTTGAACTGCTGATGGAAATCCTATTTTTACAATATTTCTCACATGTTCTTTTCTTGACCTTTTCATTAAATGAAGATTTTTAAAAATAACCGGTTCATTCCATACCGCTTTTAAATATAAAACAAACACAATCATCTGTGCTAAAACTGTTGCTGCTGCTGCACCAGCTACTTTCATTCCAGGAATTGGACCAATTCCAAAAATTAATACAGGATCCAAAACTAAATTAATCAATAATCCTACCGTTGTTACCCTGAATGTTGTAACCGTATTTCCCATAGCTGCCAAGATTCCACCAATTACCTGATCCAGAAAAGAAAAAACCACTAATCCACAGGTAATCAATAAATACGTTCTCGCATCTTGTATCACTTCCTTATGATTCAATTGAAAGAATCCTATCATCTGACTACTAAAAAGGACACTCAGAATACCATATAAAATCCCCAAAAATGCCCCCATTTTAAGAGCACATCTTCCATATTCTGCTGCCTCTTCTGTCTCATTGCTTCCGAGCTTCTGTGCAACAGTAACCTGCCCTCCTATTTTAGGAATCGTTGTTACACCATTAGCCAGCCACATAAACATGCCCGCTGCACCTACTGCTGCCACTGCACCGCTTCCAAGCTTACCTATCCAAATCATATCCACCAGATTGTATCCCATCTGGATTAATGATGTCCCCATAATCGGAAACGCCAACTTAGCAAGAGTCCCTGCAATCGATCCCTCCAATAAGTCTATTTTTTTCTTCATTTTCTCTCCATCCTCTGTATAATAAGTCTTATACATAAACCCTTTCTTATTATCTTAACAGACACCAATTATACCTGTAAACACTTATTTATCTTTTCTTTCATTCCTACTTGTGGTACGCTTATAAAAACAAGAAATGAGGGTAAAAGCAATGAAAGAAAAAATATATACCATTCCTCTTATGGATGCTTTTCATGCCAATGATGAGTGCCCATTCTGCTTTATTGAACGTAATCTTGAACAACATGCAATTGATTTTGTTCTTGGTTCCGGTGCTTCCTACATGGAAGATGACATTCGTGCAGAAACCGACAAAATGGGCTTTTGCAGAGAACACTATAAAAAAATGTTCGACTATGGGAACCGTCTCGGAACAGGTTTGATTCTCACCACACATTTTAAGAAAAAAAACGAAGAACTCAAACAGCAAATAAAAATGTTTTCTCCCGGAAAGGCATCCATGCTGAGTCATTTCAAAAAAGCAAAAATTGATCCCGAAAATCCCAAGACCAGCATTGGAAACTGGGTAAAAGAACAAAGTTCTAACTGTTATATCTGTGATTATTACAAGGACACCTACAACCGTTACCTGGATACTTTTTTTGAATTATACCGTAAAAACACTGAGTTCCAGGAAATATTCAAAAACAGCAAAGGATTCTGTCTCCCACATTTTGCAGATTTAATTGAAACAGCAGAAGTAGTTTTATCTGACAAAGAAAAAAATTCCTTCTATGATTCTATTTTCTCTCTCATGACAGAAAATTTACAGAGAGTCACTGAAGATTTAGAGTGGTTCTGTGATAAATTCGACTTCAGAAATAAAGATGCAGACTGGAAAAATTCCAGGGATGCCATCCAAAGGGGAATGCAAAAAGCTGCCGGGGGCTATCCAGCAGATCCTGTTTACAAGGCAGACCGGTAAATCAGGTGAAACTATAAAATAAAAAGATTTTTGAAATAATTCTAAAATAACAATAAATCAAATTGATATTTTTTCATTTTTCTTTTAGTTTTTAGTCATAAATTATCCTTATTTACAGGGTATAGTATTACTTGTAAAAGCCAATAAGACTTTTTTCAAAATCTTTTTCTTTTCATATTACTGGCAAAAGAGTTGCCAGTAACTCCTTCTTTTTTATGAAATACAGACAGGAGCAGGAATCTAACCCCCTCGGATTCTTGCTCCTGTTTCGTTTTTTATAACATATATAAATTTCTTATTTCTGACTCCCCGGATCATTCTTTTTCATAAGAACAGCCACTGCACCTAAAAATAAAACTATTCCAATACTCAGAAAAAAGAACGGTTCATACGGAATTTCTCCACCTGTCATAGGTATTTGAAAATTGGCATGGTTAGTAATTTCATATACATAATTATAAATATAATAAACATCTTCCACAGGATCATAAATACATTTACTCTCGTCAATATTATTTTCTTTTATTTCCTCTTTTGTTACCTTAGCTGGAATCTGAACCACCAAAGGCTCTTTCAACAATGTATTGCCTTCCACTGTTTTTTTCTCAGTAATGGTATAAGTGTCAGGATATAGCTTATCAAACATAATTTCTCCATTTTTATCTGTAGTTTTTACCTGCACTACTTCTCCTTCTCTGTTTTTAATTTCAAATTCTGCACCTTCTAATGGTGTTTTTCCATCGGATTTATATTTTTTTATTTTAATGCTTCCATGAATCAATTCGTCTTCTGCTATAAATTCGTTTCCACCTTCTAACATTATATTTCCACTTTCTTTTTTTACCTGTGCCACATATAATTCACTATTAACTGCTACAATTTTCCCATTCTTGTCCTTCAAATTTCCTTTCAGCGTATATCCTGAAGCAGGTTTTGTCTCCTGAACCGTAAGTGTCCCATAAGGAATCACAGCTTCTTGATTTTCATTTTTATAAAGTTTATCACTTAACTGACTTATCAAATATTCATCTCCAAGCTCTGTCAGAAATTTTCCTGTTTCTTTATCTTTCTTTACTTCTATAACCCAAATACGCTCTGCCATATCCGGGAGATTATCCTGGTTAAAAAATCCATCGTAATATTTAACGGTAAACTGCGTTCCTTCTAAAGTTGGAACTTCAAGTGTTTCTTTTCCCTTGCCTATCTTGATTATATGGATTCCCATAGAATAGTTTTCAGGATAATCTTGTACATTTAGCTCTTCTATGGTGATGGACTCTTCTGATTCTGTCAAAGATACGGTATAAACAGCTGGACTTATTTCATATCCTTTTGGAGCCTTTGTCTCTTTAGCATAATAGATTCCCAATGGCAAATGATCTCCTGTTCCACATCCTGTACTGTCCGTTACAATTTTGGATACATACTCTGTACAATCCTGATTTTTATAAATCGTGTACTCTGCTCCTCCTAAATCATAACATTGATTATGATCTGATATTTCCGGCAAAGCAGATGTTTTTGTGATATCTATTCTTCCCATTTTAGGCGGTTCACTGGATATTTTCTTATTTTCTGCTGCCTTTCCTCCACCTGCAATGTCATACCTATATGTATTTGTATCTAACATATATCCTTTTGAAGGCGTCTGCTCTTTTACATAGTAGCTCCCATCCTCTAAGGCATCATCTGCAGTTGCAGCATATCCATTGTGATCTGTTTCCATAGTCATAATCTGTTTTGTACAAGATTCATCAGAATATATGCCATAAACAGCACCTTGCAAACTGTAATATTCATTATTGCTTGTGATATCAGGTTTACTGCTTTTTTTCTGAATACTTAATCCACCTTTTGAATTTCGTGTCATAAAGCATATGTTTTGCATCTTAGCATTTTCTGTATGAATTTCATAAACACGATATTTCTTTAAAACTCCCTCCACTTCTCCATTATTTGCTCTTTTATATACATCGTTTGCTATATTAATAACTCCTCTTTGTTCTTCACTATTCAATCCTAATAACGTACCAGTCTCCAAGTATCCAATAATTGCATGAATATAAATTTCTCTATACTTTTTTTGACCCTGATCCGAAATACCAAACCAAAAATCCCCCCATGACTGTAAATCCATGCCGTAGTTGGTCAGCATAATTAATTTATATGCATTTCCATAATCAGGCCTTGTTTCATCCAGTAAACGTATATCAGAATACCATCCACTTGGCGGATTGCTCTTATTAGGGTTCATACAATATCCAGGTCCGACAATCCCGTCACAACCTGATATATTGAATTCATGTGATATATAAGTTTGAGAAGGATAGGAAATTCTATCACCCACTTCCAGATAAACATTATCAGGTACTGCTGCCAGTCTATTGTCAGTATCTTTTAATGTCTGTAGTTCTGCTTTATTTTTACTTACGTTGTCTTCCTTTACATCTGCACAATCGTCGCGATTGTAAATAAACTCCAATGAAGTCTGATAAGTTTCTTCTTCCGCTGTCAATTCTCTTTTCTTTTCAAAGAAAATTTCCAATGTGATATCTTCTCTCAAAATTTCTATTTCCAGTTCATATCGTTCTTTTCCTATGCACTCCTCTATTTCTTTCCATTCTGACAAATCTTCTTCTAATATTCTGCATGATGCAATACAATACCCCGGATCTGCCGATAAAACCGTTTTAATCACTGTTCCCCCTGGAAGTGTATCTGCCGTGGCCAAGCCATTTCTCTTTGGGTAAACGGTTGTCCACTGTGCTTCCTCAAAATCGTATAAAAGATTTAATACACCTCCCTTTTGTGGAATTACAGTACGAAACTTATGTGATTCCGAATTTAATGACATTTCCCCATCTATTTCTAATTCCAGATTTTCCTCTGCATTCTCTCCTTCTGCCTCCTGCTCTTCCCTAGAAAAATTTTCCGTCATTTCTGTATCTCCCTCTATCCTGTCTTCTGTATAACCTTCATCTGCTTTCCATTCTACACATACAGGTTCTCCATAAACAATTTCCTGATTTTCTACGGTTGGAATAATAACTGCCTTTTCTTCTTCTTCGGAAGATACCACTAATTCAAACTCTGTATCTCCTTCCGGTGGAATTTCTAATTGTGCATAGAATGTAACTATTTTTTCATTTTCAATTTTTTGATGTATCTCCAGCAATGTTTCTTCTTCTTCTTTCTCCGGAAACTTTACCATAATTGGCATTTTATTTTCACTACTCATTCCATCTATTTTTACAGATTGTGCTGCTTTTGTAAAATAGGAACTCCATTGTTCTTTTTCTTGTGGCAATGGAGTTTCCCCATCGCAAAAATAAATTCTAAACTGCCCTTTTTCTTCTGTTTTATTACTCATTTTCACAATCAATGTTGCTTGCTTTCCCGGATGTAATTCCTCTTTTTCATCTTTTCTACTGACAGATACCATTACAGCCTCTGTCAGCAACTCTTCTGACAATCCATTCTGAACAATTTTTTCTGAACTTCCATATACATTATGTGAAATAGTAAACCAATTTCCCAAAAGTAACACAATCAACAGCAATACCGGAATTATTTTTTTATTTTTCATACCCCATTCTACTGCCCATATGCAGCTTTCTCCTTTCCTTTTTAGTGTCTTATAAACTTACGAAAGAAATATAGTAGTATGAAACTTCCTCCTAACATTCCAAGACTACTTTTTAAAGCATATTTGTATTCTTTCATCCATCTGGACTCTATTCTTTTTTTCTCAAAATTTCTTTTATTCTCAAATATTCCCTCGTTTTCTACTCTCTCTCCTCGAACCAGAAGGCGATGGGTATTGACTCCATAAGGAGTACATGTTACAAGAGTACAGTAATCTTTGCCTTTCTTGATATACAGTTCCTCCAAATCTGTAGGTAAAACAATCCTTATCTGGTTAATCTGATATACTAATTGCTCTCCTAAAATATTTAAAAAGAAAAACTCTCCCTCTTTCATCTCTGACAGGTCTGTAAACAGCTTTGCATTACTGAGCCCTGTATGCCCTGTTAATACAGTATGTGTATTTTCTCCTCCTAATGGCAAAGAACTTCCCTCCAAATGTCCGATTCCTTTTTCTAATATTTTCTCTGATGTTCCGTGGTAAATCGGCAGTTTTATATTAATAGCTGGTATTACAATAGTTCCCATAATTCCATTTTTATTAATATTTAGTAACTCATTGTATTTTCCTGTCTCTTTTTCTTCAAACATTTCCTTAAAAGGGTCTTGAAGCTGGATTCTCCCACTATATAGTTCTTGGTTATATTTATTTATTTCATCTGCATACTCTTCTCTTTTCCTATCTTCCATATTTCTCTCTAATTTTTCTGTTGTTTCCACAATGGAATCTGTCCGATGCTCAAATATATAATTTGCAATATACGGATACCCCATTAAAATAATGGCACTGGTAAATAACGAAATCGTAAGTAATCCTTTTTTACCGCTTATCCCCTTTCCCATATTCCATTAAACTTCCTTCTTCTTGGATTTTTTTGTCACAAGAATGACCCCTGCTAAAGCTGCACCACATCCTGCAAATGTGAAAATCCATGTTCCCAAACCGCCGGTCTGAGGTAATTGAAATGTCCTGCTATTGACTACTGACAATTCGACATTTGCATTTATTGATACACTTCCGTTATCTGAATGAAACTCACTCATACTTGCAGGTTTTCCATCAACCGATGCACTGGCGCGTCTTCCCTCTGTTTCTATTAAATTTTTATTAGGGTTATTATTTTTATCCATGATGTCATATAGAGTTGTCCGAGATGGGATAATATTGTCAAGTGTACTCACAATATCAATCACCATAGATTCTTTTAGAAGAGAATATCCATCTGATGTTGCAATTTCTGTTAGAACATAAGTATTTGCTTCTAGTCCATATATTTCCAAATTTCCATCTTCCGCAGGTACAAGTACTGTAGCTTCTTTTTCTGTTGTTCCTTTTTCACTGTCTGTCACATAATAAATTCCATTCTCACCTTTTGCTTTTATATAATGTCCATCTGTCTGATTCTGCAAAACAAACTGCACATCCAAGGCATTTCCTTTATTATCAGCAAAATTCTTTTTTATATTTAATCCAAATGTATAAACCTTAGCACGATCTTCCAAAGTATCGGCCTCTTCCATATTGGTGCGTTTCCATTCAAGATTTACATTATTTATATTTCCTGAATCCCCCAGTATTGGTGACTGGTCTGATTTTATGCTGCAGGAGTAATCAATTACAATCCATTTTCCTGAAAATTTTGTATTGATTTCTTTTAATCCTTCTTTTGTTATAGTTACTGTCATTTTCTGGTTATTTTCCTCTATGTAGGAAACCTGATACAAACTTTCATCATTATCCCATATCTGAATAGCCTTTTCTTTTTTATTCTCCCTGGCATCTGCCTCACTGTCATAAAAACGTATAGTGACATCTTTGTTATAAACAAGTCCTGTATCCATTTTATCTACAAACGAATATTTTGTTAAATAGGTGGCTTCAGAAGTTATTTGCGGAAGATGGGATACCAGAATATAATCCATAACATCACCTTCAGAACCTGTAGCTACATCTTCATAAGACAATTTCCCATTATCATCTTTTTGTTTTACTAATTTATCCAAATCAGGAATATCGGTTTGATTTTTTGGATATACCTCCACATCATAAAACCAGGCATCTCCCTCTGAATCTGTCATTGGCAGTGAGACAAAAAATGGATCTATTGTTGTATGAACATTTGCCGGAACTCTGGTTTCTAGAATCAGATATAATCCCAACGATAATCCTGTTACTGCGGTTTTACCTTCTGTGTCTGTAACCGGCATTGCTTTTCTCTCTTCCGAGTTCATCATATACTGCTCCAGCTTATTTTTTCCCTCTGTTCCTTTTGACATAATATCTTTCAATGCCTTGTTCAACTCTGTCGATGTATAGCAGTGATTTTTTCTTTCATTTTCTAATTCAAGTATTTTCTCCAAACTTTCCGGAATATCATATAAAAGTTGAACTTTTCCCCCCTGGCTATCTGTATGAATACCACCTAACTGCAAATAAGTAAATTCCACACCTGAAATAGCATAATTCATTAATGTTTCCTTGGCTTTTATATCCTCTTTTCCATTATTTTCAAATACTCCTCCTGATATATCTACATCATCCTGTTCTGCTGCTGTTAAATCATACTTGTAAATAGTAAAACTTCCCCTTCTTCCCGTATCAATGATATCCTGCGTTGCTGCAAAAATTTCCTGTGCCGATGTCAGCACCAAAAACATTGTCAAAAATAAACTACCTACTCCCCTGAAAAAATTTCTTCTCATATTCTTTTCTCCTTTCTTATTATCACTGTTTTCAGTTGTTTGTATCCGTATTATAACTGTTTTTGTTTCTTTTATCAAGATATAAATTATAAAAAAAACGGAAAATAATTATTATCAATGTAACCATAGGAAATACGATGCACACTCTCTCCTCCCATTTCATAAATTTCTTCGACTGACCCCCATTTTGTATTTCATTTTCATTTAGCTTTCTATCCTCATTCTTTTTCTCTGTATTTACATTTTCAACCTGGGATTGTGTTTTCACATATTCACAATATACAAGATAACGCTGTGTACCTCCACCTATCCCATAAGGATGACAAGTTAATAAAGTTACCATATCTTTTTCCGGTTGTATTAAAATTGACTCTAAGTCCCAAGGGTTAATAATTTTAACTTCTACTGCCTGATATATCCTTGTTTCCCATGGATTTTTAATATATACCAACGAACCCTCTGACATATTTTCAATATACTGAAAATATGGATTTCCTCTCCATCCACGATGAGCGGCAATAACACAGTTAGAATTTCTTCCCCCAATAGGCATACTTGTTTCCGATAAAATTCCCGCACCTTTAGAAAGATTCTCTTTAGAAGCTCCCAAAAGTAACGGCAGCTTTACCTGCATATCCGGGATTTCAATTGTGCCGACTGCATAGT
Organism: uncultured Blautia sp.; assembly: GCA_900556555.1. GTDB lineage: Bacteria > Bacillota > Clostridia > Lachnospirales > Lachnospiraceae > Blautia. Next base: position 1,359 of record USPF01000009.1, on the reverse strand, counting down.
CCCCATTCGGTATAAAATGCTGCGGAATCGGTGGTTCTTCATAACTCCATGCATCCACAAGGTTCTGCCCCTGAATTTCTAGTCTTTGATTATAGATTTCCATTTCTTTGTATAACGCCTCATAATTTTTTTCTTTCTTCTTGTTTTCTTTCTGAGGCAGTGGCTCCAATATTTCTTTTTCTATAATATTTATCTCACAATCCATTTTCCACTTATAATAATCTGGATAAAAAAAACATCCTATACTCACACTCAAAAAAATAGCACCTAAAAAAACTCTAAATTTTCTTTTCAATTCTATTACTCCTTTGCATTATCAAATCCGATATTTTTTCATTGACCACTTTTAACAGAAACAGTTATAATAAATTTATTGAAAGAAAAGGGAGAAGTAAAATGAAACCATTACCAGAAGAAAGCAAACGACTAAACAAAAGACTACAGACCTTCCGCAAGGAAGCACATATTCAACAACAAGAAATGGCCGATTACTGCGGTCTGTCAAAAAATTATTTATCAGCCATGGAGCGTGGCATTAATAAATGTAATGCTCACGTTTTAATAAGTTATGCACGCAAATTGAATGTTTCTTTAGATAAGTTAACCGGACTAGATTCCGATAAATCAGAAGCAGAAGAAAATATTATTCCAGATTTAAAGACTGCCATCTCAGCAATGTCACACAGGGATCAGGAAAAGCTTTTGGAAATTCTTCATATACTGAATAATTGAAATGAATTTGAAATACAATAGAATTATTTTAAAGACATTATGTAAGATTTGACTGATATGAGAATGTTCACTTATTATAACAAATAAAAACGAAGCTGCCAATGTTTTTTACATTTCTTTTATCATTTAAACACAGATTCATCACAATTAACCTTTATAGTATTACTTGTAAAAGCCGATAAGACTTTTTCAAAAATCTTTTTCTTTTTCATATGCCGGTATGAAAAGACCGGCTCTCCTTCTTTTTAATATTTATATTAAAAAAGAGACCAGAATCAACCTTCCCCCCTCATTGATTCTGGTTTCTTTTTTATTCACATCTATTACAATGTTTTCTATAGTTATCCACAAAAAATCCTTTTTACTCTTTTTATTATGGATAACTTCTCGATTTTTTACCACTTATGTGGAAAGCACCTTGTTAAATATCCCATATAAAAATTTACGCAATAAAAAAACTGAAACCTGATTGCAGATTTCAGTCCTCTTAAAAATGAAGCATCGGGGATTCGAACCCCGGACAACTTGATTAAAAGTCAAGTGCTCTACCGACTGAGCTAATGCTCCATATTAAATGCCCAGAGCCGGAATCGAACCAGCGACACGAGGATTTTCAGTCCTCTGCTC
>USPF01000008.1 GCA_900556555.1 uncultured Blautia sp. | reverse complement strand
GATAAAAGCCTCCTTTCAAATATTAGCGAACACCTGATTTTTTCTCGTCTTTTCCATGTCCTCTGTATGTTCTGGTTGCAACGAACTCACCGAGTTTATGTCCAACCATATCTTCTGTAACATATACTGGCACATGTTTTCTTCCGTCATGAACAGCGATTGTGTGTCCAACGAATGACGGGAAGATTGTAGAACGACGTGACCAGGTTTTAATGACTGTTTTATCTCCTGAAGCGTTTGCAGCGTCAACTTTCTTTAACAGGCTTTCATCTGCAAATGGTCCTTTTTTTAATGAACGAGACATCGTTTACCTCCTTATTTCGATAAAGCTTTTCCATCGCGTCTTCTTACGATGTACTTGTTAGACTGCTTGTTCTTTGCTCTGGTCTTCAGGCCAAGAGCCGGTTTTCCCCAAGGAGTAGACGGGCCCGGACGTCCGATACCGGTCTTTCCTTCTCCACCACCGTGTGGATGGTCATTCGGGTTCATGACAGAACCACGTACAGTCGGGCGGATACCCATGTTACGTTTCCGTCCTGCTTTACCAATGTTGATCAGGCTGTGCTCGCCATTTCCAACAACACCGATGGATGCGCGGCAGTTGATCGGAACCATTCTCATCTCTCCGGATGGAAGACGAAGGGTTGCGTATTTACCTTCTTTAGCCATCAGCTGAGCGCCATTACCAGCTGCACGAACAAGCTGTCCGCCTTTGCCTGCATGAAGCTCTACGTTGTGAACCATGGTACCAACCGGAATCTCGGACAGCGGCAGGCAGTTTCCAGGTCTTACTTCAGCAGCAGCGCCGCTCATAACCTTCATGCCAACTTTCAGTCCTTCCGGAGCCAGGATGTATGCTTTCTCGCCGTCTGCATAGCAGATCAGAGCGATGTTTGCTGTTCTGTTCGGATCGTACTCGATCGATTTAACGATTGCCGGAACATCATCTTTTCTTCTCTTGAAGTCGATGATTCTGTATTTTCTTCTGCTTCCGCCTCCGCGGTGTCTTACAGTGATTTTACCCTGGTTGTTACGACCAGCGTTTTTCTTCAGGGACACTACCAGAGATTTCTCCGGTGTGCTCTTCGTGATTTCGTTGAAATCAGAGGAGGTCATGTGTCTTCTGGAAGGTGTATATGGGTTAAAGCTTTTGATTCCCATTACTTTGTTCTCCTTTCATTTCGTATCGCACTTATGTGTGCATATTTCGAACAGCTGCTAATTAAAGTCCTTCGAAGATTTCGATGTCTTTGCTGTCCTCGGTCAGAGCAACGATTGCTTTCTTGCTCTTTGCAGTTTTTCCAACTACCATTCCACGACGTTTGTTCTTTCCGTCCATGTTCATGGTGTTTACGCTTTTTACTTTTGTTCCTTCGAACATTTTCTCAACTGCTTCTTTAATCTGAGATTTGTTTGCTTCCGGGTGAACCATAAATGTGTATTTCTTCTCGCCCATAGCGTTCATGCTCTTCTCAGTTACGATTGGTTTCAGGATTACGTCGTAATATCTGATATCTGCCATTATGCGTACACCTCCTCGATAGATGCAACACTGCTCTTGGTTGCGATGATGGTGTTGTATTTCAGCATGTCGAATACATTGATGGTATTAACAGATGCAGTCTGAACGCCAGCAATATTTCTTGCGGAAAGTGCTACGTTTTCGCTGTCATCTCCGATGATTACCAGTGCGTTGTTTACTTTGAGGTTATCAAGCACTTTCTTCATCTCTTTTGTTTTAACCTCTGCAAGTTTCAGCTCATCAAGAACGATGAATTTGTTCTCCTGAACTTTGCTTGTCAGAACGGATTTTAATGCAGCTCTTTTCTCTTTCTTGTTCATTTTGAAAGAGTAATCTCTTGGTACTGGAGCGAATACAACTCCGCCGCCTGTCCACTGAGGAGCTCTTGTTGAACCCTGTCTTGCGTGACCTGTTCCTTTCTGTCTCCACGGTTTTCTTCCGCCACCGCTTACTTCGGAACGGGTTTTAGCTTTCTGAGTTCCCTGACGATTATTTGCAAGCTGAAGCACTACAGCCTGATGTACCAGATGCTCGTTGATTTCTACACCGAACACTGCATCATTAAGCTCCATGCTGCCAACTTCTTTGCCTTCCATATTTAATACAGATACGTTAGCCATTACGTGTGTTCCTCCTTTCAACGAACTTATTTACCGCATTTTACTGTCTCTTTGATGGTAACCATGGATTTCTTCGGTCCTGGTACAGCACCTTTGACTAACAGTAAATTGTTCTCTACGTCAACTTTTACGATTTCCAGGTTCTGTACGGTGATTTTCTTTCCACCCATCTGGCCTGGCATTCTTTTTCCTTTGAATACCTTACTCGGATCGGAGCAAGCACCATTGGAACCTGCGTGACGATGATATTTGGAACCATGAGCCATAGGTCCTCTGGACTGTCCGTGTCTCTTGATAGCACCCTGGAATCCTTTACCTTTGCTGATTGCAGTAACGTCGATTTTGTCACCTGCTGCAAAGATTTCAGCTTTGATTTCCTGTCCTAATTCGTATTCGCCTTCTAATTTGAATTCTCTTACGAATCTCTTGCAGGATACACCAGCTTTTTCAAAGTGGCCTTTCATTGGTTTGTTTACAAGAGCTTCTCTCTTGTCGCCATAACCAACCTGTACTGCTTCGTAGCCATCATTGTCCATTGTTTTGATCTGTGTTACTACACAAGGACCAGCCTGCAATACAGTTACTGGAGTTAAAACTCCGTCTTCGTTGAAGATTTGAGTCATTCCGACTTTAGTAGCTAAGATTGCTTTCTTCATTTTTTTACCTCCTGTGAATCTACAGCGGATTACACTGTGATGTGCAATCATCCTAGACAAACAGTCGATACATTCCTATATCAACCTTGTAAGGATAATCTCTTCATTTTAAACAGAATCTATATAAAATTATTTCTGTTTCATCTTGATGTCGATATATACACCAGCTGGCATTTCTAAACGAGCCAGAGCGTCAACAGTTTTCTGTGTTGGTGCAATGATATCGATAAGTCTTTTGTGAGTTCTCTGTTCGAACTGTTCTCTGGAATCTTTGTATTTGTGAACCGCACGTAAGATGGTTACTACTTCTTTTTTAGTAGGAAGTGGAACCGGTCCGCTAACAGTTGCTCCATTCTTCTTAACAGTTTCGATAATTTTGCCTGCTGATGCATCTACTAACTGATGATCATAAGCTTTTAAAGTGATTCTCATTACTTGACTTGCCATAAAAAAAGTCTCCTCCTATTCGCACTTTTAAGTAGTACGACAAGCGGCGACTGTACACATTCCCGTGTGTGTCATCTCAATACAACACGCACTCCCACCCCGTAGTGGTATATCTTAAGATGTAATACAGTGACTTGTCGTCAGTTTCCTAACTTGACATTCGCTCCACGGAAAACCTGGCTTTATGCCAGCAACCTCGCGCTTCATAGCTATCATGTCACAGCACTTAGTAGTATATACGAAGTCTTTCCAGATTGCAAGTACTTTTTTTGTTTTTTTTCAAAAACAAAAGAGAGACTGGTTTCCCAGCCTCCCCATTCTCATTTCTTATAGAATATCTGAATAATCAAGCAGTGTCACTTCATTTTCTTTATCTTTTTTCACTTCTGGTTTTTCACCCGCTGCCTCTGCTTTTGCAAGAAGCTCTTCTAAAGAAGGCATCTTAGGAACTGCATTGACATCCACTTTCGGCTCATCTGAAATCTCTTCCTGCATTTCAAATAAGTTTTCACTCTGGATATCCTCTGCGGCTTCCGGAACATCTGCTGCTGGAATTTCCTCAGGCATCTCTGGCTCTGTTCCTTCTATATCAACTTCCTTGGCAGGTTCTTTTTCTGGAAGTGCCTCCTGTTCACTGTTTTCTGATGCATTCACCTGGGAAACTCCCAGTGCTATAGAAGACATTGCTTCTTTCATAGCTTCATCAAAGCCCTGAAGTTCTTCGTGCTGCTGTCCTTCATCTAGAGAAACAGGTTCTGCAATTTCTGTTTCAGAGGATTCTTCTTCCTCGTCGTCATCTTCCAGAAGACCTTTCTTCGCCAGCTTATGGCGGCGTTTTTCTTCTTTTTTCAGACGGCGGCGTTCTTTGCGGCTTAATTCTTCTTCCTCTTCCTCGTCGTCATCCTCTTCATATTCTTCGTCTTCTTCTGCTTCTTTCAGACGGCGTTTTTCCTCCTTACGGCGGCGCTTTTCTTCTTTTTTCAGACGGCGGCGTTCCTTACGGCTCATCTCTTCTTCATCGTCTTCGTCGTCATCCTCATCATCTTCATTGTCATCTTCCTCATCATCCTCGTCGTCATCGTCATCATCTTTTCTCCAAAGTTCTGACAGGATAAACAGGATGATTAGAAGAACAATTCCAAGGCCAATAACAATCAGTCCCTCTTTGCTCTGAAGAGCAATGGCTGCATATCCGATAAAAGGAACTACAACAGCTACCTTAGGTACTGATTTCTGCAGTGTAACAACTTCAGCTTCGCTGCTCTTGCTGTAAGGGTCTTTTACTTCATATGCCCCTGCACTGGCATCCATATCTGTTATTTCATATACATAGGTACTGGAACCTTCGCTGTAGATAATCCGGTCTTTCTTTTTCAGTTCCTTTACCTTGATTTCTTTTCCATATGCAACGGAACCAACCGGAATGTTTGTCTCCGTATTGGTATTATCATTCATCACGGTATCAATTCCTACGAAAGGAGGTACCAGAAGTGCAGTCGCTACAACTATGGAGAAGAGAACCACCAGGTTCACAATTACTTTCAAAAATTTTGACATTTGTGTACTCCTCACTTCACATCTTCACTGCTATGGTTACTTATTTTCATTTATCTTAACATTTTTCAGCAAAGATGTATAGAGTCAATTACATATTTTGAAGAAACGCACAGTATCCTCTATATGCCTCGTAAATATCTACTTTGCTGGTAATTTCCCATGGAGCATGCATGTTCAGTACAGCAACACCACAGTCAATTACTTCCATATTATAGTTAGCCAGGATATAGGCAATGGTTCCACCGCCACCCTGGTCTACCTTACCAAGTTCTGCTGTCTGGAATGCAACATTTCCTTCATCCATAACTTTGCGGAGTCTTGCAACATATTCTGCATTGGCATCATTGGAACCACTTTTTCCTCTGGAACCTGTGTACTTATTAAAGGTAAGTCCATGGCCTAAGTAAGCGGAATTTTTCTTTTCCATTACTTCCGGGAAGTTTGGATCAAAGGCTGCACTGACATCAGATGACAGCATCATGGAATTTTTCAGAGCACGTCTCAGGGCTAATTCACTGTACTGTCCGCATGCGTTCATAACTTCTGCAGTTGTATTCTCAAAGAATCTTGACTGCATTCCAGTCGCTCCTACGCTTCCGATTTCTTCCTTATCTACCAGAAGGCATACAGAAGTATAGGTTACTTTTTCCTGCTCCAAAATTGCCGCAAAAGATGGATAAGAGCATACGCGGTCATCCTGTCCGTATCCCATGATCATACTTCTGTCTAAACCAAAATCTCTGGCTGCTCCTGCAGGAACGATTTCAAATTCAGCAGAAAGGAAATCATCTTCCTCCATTCCATATTTGTCTTTTAAGATTGCAAGAATCTGTGCTTTTACAGGTTCGTCTTCCTCTCCTTCCAGCGGAATACTTCCTACCAGAACATTGAGGTTTTCTCCTTCAATCACTTCAGCGGCTGTCTTCTGCAGCTGTTTCTGTGAAAGATGGATCAGAAGATCTGAAATTCCCAGTACAGGATCTGCCGGATCTTCCCCGATAACTACCGGAACAACTTCTCCGTCTTTTTTTGCCACAGCACCATGGAGTGCCATAGGAAGGGTCACCCACTGATATTTCTTTACGCCTCCATAATAATGAGTATCCAGAAGAGCCAGGTCCTGGTCTTCATAAAGCGGGTTCTGCTTTAAGTCCAGTCTTGGAGAGTCAATATGGGCTCCCAGAATTCTCATACCTTTTTCGATAGGTTCTTCTCCAATCAGGTAAAGGGCAAGACCTTTTCCCATATTATTTGCATAAACTTTATCGCCTGCTTTTAATGCAGTACCCTGTTCAATAATTTCATCAATATTGCGATAGCCTGCTTTTTCTGCTTGCTGTACCATTTCTGTTACACACTCACGTTCTGTTTTGCAATTGCTTATAAAAGTTTTGTAGGCTTCGCTGAAAGCAAATACTTCTTTTTTATCTGCATATTTTTTCCATGCATTTTCTGTCTTCATACTCTATACCTCCTAAGTATTTTACCTTTTTCTCCCTGACTGAATATAACACAACTTGCATCAGATTGCAAGGCGGGTTATAATACGTAACAGTTTTTAATCTCTCAAAAAGGCGGTATTTTTATTTATGAGAAATAACATTAAGATCATAGAAGATTTATCATTAAACGCCTGGCCGTCTCATCAAATGCAGATTTATGACGGCTGGATTCTGCGTTTTTCGTATTTTTATACACATCGTACCAACTGCATCGAACAGATTGGTCCTTCTTCTATTCCATTGGAAGATAAACTGGATTACTGTGAAGAAATCTACAGGAAATGGGGAACTCCTGCTATTTACAAAATAAATCCTTTGCTTGACAGTTCTTTTGATCAGAAGCTTACAGAAAGAGGATACCATATTGCTCATATCACTGAAGTCATGGCCATGAGCCTTATGGAGCACAAACCATCCCAGCACTCCTCCAGAGTGATTCTGAGAAAAAAAATCTCTCCGGCCTGGTTAAATGCCTTGTTTAATATGAAAGGTACTGTGAATCAGATTCACCGCACTATTGTCCCTTCCATGTATGCTGCAATTCCAAAAGATACCATTGCTGCTTATGTTTATGACGGTGATAAAATCATAGGTACCGGGCTTGGGATTCTGGACCGGGACTATATTGGGCTTTATGCAATTCATGTTGACCAGGCTTACCGGGGACACGGACTTGGGCACGACATCTGCCAGTCTATTTTAGATGCTTCTATGGAATACGGTGCCGCCTCAGCTTATCTGCAGGTTGTCAAAGGAAATGCACCAGCTAAAACACTTTACACTTCCCTGGGTTTTCAGGATTTCTATACTTACTGGTTCCGCCAGCAATACCCTGTATCCCCTGCGGACAACCATCCTTGCGAAATGTAATATCTGCAGACACAAAACAGGGGAACCTCCTTCCGCCCATTTCCCGGAAAAGGTTCCCCGTTATGCTTCTGTTCTATTATTCTGAATGGCTGCTCAAGTATTTCTCGATACTTTTCATTGCTTCCTCTTCATCTGCCCCATCTACAGAGACTGTCACGCTTTCACCCGTATCCAATCCCAGACTCATCATTCCCATGATGCTTTTCGCATTGACCTTTCTCTCTTCACTCTCCAGATAAATATTACTTACATACTGGCTGGCAACCTGTACAAGCATTGCGATTGGTCTTGCTTCCAGGCCATTTGAAATTCCGATGGTAACTGATTTTCTGATCATACTTGTTCCTCCCTGACTCCTCTCAGCTCATTAGCTATACTGCAGATTTTTCTCAGACGGTGATTAATCCCGGACTTCCCTACCGGAGTGGAAAGCAGTGCTCCCAGTTCTTTCAGGGATGCCTGTGGGTATTCCAATCTCAATAAAGCTGTCTCTTCCAGATTTTCCGGAAGTGAGTCAAGCCCTGCTGTATCCCGTATATACAGAATATCTTCCACCTGTTTCACTGCAGCATTTACAGTCTTGTTGATATTTGCTGTTTCACAATTCACTTTTCTGTTTACAGTGTTTCTCATATCCTTGAGAATCCGCACATTCTCCAGGTTCATTAAAGAGACACCAGCACCCATAATTCCAAGAAGCTCCACAATCTGAGCTCCTTCTTTTACATAGACGACATAGTATTTCTTCCGCTGTACGATTTTCGCATCTACTTCAAAAGACTGAATCAGCTCCATAAGCTGTACCGCTTTTGCCTTACTGCCACAGACAATTTCAAAATGATAAAACTTCTCCGGGTCGCTGATTGAACCAGCACATAAAAAAGCACCCCGGATGAATGCCCGCCTGCAGCAATTTCTTTGCACTACCATTTGGTTCACCAGAGCATCTGAAACCTGAGGGGTTCTATCATTCCCAAGCAACTTCACTGCCTGCAGAATTTTCACCGCACTGTCCGGCTCTTCCAGCTCTACCACAAACCGATTGTTCTTTTTCGTAATTCTATCATCAATAGAAACACTATTTTCCATTGTAAACGTTTTTTCTAACAATGTAAAGTACTTTCTCACAAGACTTTCATTTTCAGACGAAACCCTTAAATCAATTTCTCCTGACGGCAGTCTTACAATTTCCCCATCAAATGCCAGGACTGCTGCCACCTCAGCGATTCTGCAATGTCTTGCATTATCTATGCAGCCCAGCAATTCTTCTTTTACGCTTCCGGAAAAAGACATTTTTTCCCATCCTTCTCTATATCTCTATGTTCAATCCGGATTCCATAGGATTCGTTTTCTCCAAGACGTCTGTACAGCTCATTTGCCAGAGTGACTGACCTGTGTTTTCCTCCTGTACATCCCACAGCAATAACAAGCTGTGTCTTTCCCTCCAGAATATAATTTGGTATCAGAAAGCGGATCATATCCTCTAATTTGTCTGAAAATGTATGTGCTGCCTCATACCCCATGACATAATCACTGACTTCTTTATCATTGCCGCTTAAAGGCCGGAGGTCTTCCAGATAATACGGGTTCGGCAAAAAACGCACATCAAAGACAAGGTCTGCATCCTGAGGTATCCCATACTTAAATCCAAAAGAAAGAACTGTCACCATAAGATTTTTAAAGCAGCGGTTTTCAACGAAAATCTTTTCAATCTCTGCCTTTAGCTCTCTGGTCAGAAGCTTGCTGGTATCTATAATATAATCTGCATATTCTCTCAGGAATTTTAATTTTTCTCTCTCTTTTTTGATACCGTCGTCTACCCTGCCGTTTCCTGCAAGAGGATGGCTTCTTCTGGTTTCTTTGTATCTTCTCACCAGAGTTGTGTCATCCGCATCCAGAAACAGGATTTCCACCTCGATACCAGAAAAGCTGATCTTTTCCAATACATTTTCCAGTTCTCCAAGAGAACGGCCGCTGCGGATGTCAACTCCTGCTGCCACCCGCTCAATCTCTCCGGAACCACTGTCTTTCAGCAGCTGAATAAATTTGTCCATCAAAGGAACGGGGAGATTGTCCACACAGAAATACTCCATATCTTCCAGCATTTTCAACGCTGTACTTTTTCCTGCTCCTGACATTCCTGTAACAATTACAAACCGCATAATGCCTCCTAAAATTCTCCAAGAAACCGTACTTCTGTTTCCAGTTCAACACCAAACTTTTCTTTCACTCTTCTCTGGACTTCTCTGATGAGTGCTGTCACATCCTCAGCAGTTGCCCCGCCTTTGTTCACTACAAATCCACAGTGTTTCTCAGATACCTGGGCACCTCCCACGGAAAAACCTCTTAATCCGCTGTCCATGATCAACTTTCCGGCAAAATACCCTTCCGGTCTTTTAAAGGTGCTGCCTGCACTTGGCATATCCAGTGGCTGCTTGGAAGTTCTTCTGTTTTTCAGATCCTCCATGGTCTCCCGGATAACAGATACATCTCCCTTTTTCAATTGCAGCACTGCTGAAAGTACCGTGTAGCCCTTTTCTTTCACAATGCTTGTTCTATATCCAAGTTTCATCTCTTCATTTGATAAAACCCTTATTTCCCCCTGGTCATCCAAAACCTTTACTTCTTTTATGATGTCTTTCATTTCTCCGCCATAGGCACCTGCATTCATAAATACAGCACCGCCTATGGTACCTGGAATACCGGATGCAAATTCCATTCCTGTAAGCCCCTCTTCCAAAGCCTCTGCGGCTACTTTTGACAACAGGGCACCTGCTTTTGCAGTAATGCAGCAGTCTTTCACTGAAATATCACTGAAATTCTTCCAAAGCTGGATGATTACACCCCGGTAACCTTTATCACTCACAAGAAGATTACTTCCGTTTCCAAGGATAAAATACGGAAGATTCTCTTCCTTGCAAATTTGTACTGTCTGCTGCACCTCTTTCGTGCTGTGAGGACAAAGATAAAAATCTGCCGGTCCCCCAATCCGGAATGTGGTGTGCTTGCTCATTGGCTCCTGCAGTTTCACATTATCGCTCCCCAGACAGGTACAGAATTTATTTTCGATTTTATTATTATTCATTTACAATCCCCTTTTATTTATTCTTAAACACCAGATCCTTAATGACTTCCCCTGCAATCATCAGCCCTGCTACTCCAGGCACAAAGGATACACTGGCAGGTACTGGCCGTTTACTTCCGCTTCTTAGCTCCTGTGCTTCTTGCGGCATCTTTGCTGTTTTTTGCTTTTTAACCACAGTTTCTGTAGAAAATAAAACCTTTACTTTCTTAATTTTTCTTTTCTTCAGTTCTGTCCGCATGACCTTGGCAAGGGGGCACACGCTGGTCTTTGAAATATCGGCAATCTGAAAACAGGATGGATCCAGTTTATTTCCGGTACCCATACAGGATATCACCGGCACATTTGCCTGTTTTGCCAGTTCTATCAGCAGCAATTTTGCAGATACGGTATCTACTGCATCCACTACATAGTCAAATGTCCTGAAATCAAACAGCCCTGCTGTTTCCTGACTAAAAAATGTATCGTAGGTATGGACTACTGCATCCTGGTTAATGTCCATGATCCGCTCTTTCGCTACCTGAACCTTCTTCCTGCCCATAGTGGAACGCAATGCCACAAGCTGGCGGTTTAAATTGGTCAGGCTTACCTCATCATGGTCTACTAAAATCAAAGTTCCCACACCGGCTCTGGCCAGTGCTTCTGTTACATAAGACCCAACACCCCCAATTCCAAATACCGCTACTCTGGAATTTGCCAGAATGTTAAGCCCTTCTTTTCCTAATAGTTCTTCTGAACGTGAAAATGCGTGAAGCATTACCCGCTTTCCTCCTGTTACCCCATATTTCAGACGGTTCAGGTTACTCTCCCGTCTGGCATGATTATTTCTATTATACTATTTATTTCAAAAAAAGTATAGATTTGTTTTTATAGATTTCTATGTATGATCAACTCTAAATAACATACATATTTACTGTTCAGCGTTTAATTTCTCTTTTTATTTCATAAAAACCCTTTGCGAAAACTTGCTTTCTTTTTTCGCAAAGGGTTTTTATGCCTGTCTTTATTCTCATTCTTTCATTTTCGGCTTGAAGATCAGGCTTGCAAGGTATCCAAAAATCAGGGCTGCGGAGATTCCTACTGCACTGGCGGTAAAGCCTCCCATAAAAATCCCAAGAAACCCATTTTCTAAAACTGCCTTTTTTACGCCTTTAAATAAAAGGTTTCCAAATCCCAGAAGAGGGACACTGGCTCCTGCCCCTGCAAATGCGATTAGCTTATCATACAAACCTAAACTTCCAAGTACTGCCCCCGTGCATACAAGAAGCACCATAACCCTGCCGGGAAGCATTTTTGTTTTTTCCAGGAGAATCTGTACCAGAGCACAGATCAGTCCTCCCACCCAGAATGCATTTATATAATCCATCATGTTCTCCTTAACAATGCTCCACAACAACTGCCTGTGCAATGCCAGGAACACTTTTCCCTTCGTTATAACTTACCTTAGACAGCAGTGCACCGGTAGGTACAAAAAGTACCCGCTTCCATTCTCCCTTTTCCAGTTTTGGCAAGATATAGGAAGCAAACGTCACGGCTGAGCATCCGCATCCGCTTCCTCCTGCATGGGTATCCTGGCTTTCGCTGTCATAGATTTCAATTCCACAGTCCATATGCTGCTTCTCAATATCAAATCCTTTTTCCTTCAAAAGATCAAACAGAATCCTCTGTCCCACCTGACCTAAATCCCCGGTGATAATCCTGTCATAATCCTCTGGCATCCTGTTAAAATCCATAAAATTCTGATAAATGGTATCACAGGCTGCCGGTGCCATACAGGCTCCCATATTCAGAGAATCCTTCAGTCCATAGTCGACGATTTTCCCTGTGGTGATACCTGTAATCCTGGCTTTGCCGCCTTTTTCCCCAAGAATACATGCACCGCTTCCTGTGACAGTCCAGGTTGCTGACAATGGCCGCTGATTGCCGTACCCTAGCGGAAAACGGAATTCCTTTTCTGCACTGCCAAAATGGCTGGAAGTCACAGCAGCCACATATTCCCCATAGCCTCCTGCCACTGCCATGGATGCCAGAGATAATGCCTCTCCCATGGTTGCACAGGCTCCATAGAGTCCATAAACAGGTGTGTTAAATCCCATAATCCCAAAAGAAGATGCAATGGTCTGTGCCAGCAAATCTCCTGCGTAAATGGTCCGTATCTGCCATTTTTCAATTCCTGCTTTCTCAATTACCATGGAAATGGCCTCTTTCTGCAAGGTACTTTCTGCCTCCTCCCAGGAAGCAGTTCCGAAAAGCCCGTCTTCTTCTCCTATTTTGTCAAAATAGTGTCCCAGAGGGCCTTCCCCCTCCTTTTTTCCCACAATAGAAGCCCCGCTGATAATATGGGGTGCTTTTTCAAACTGAATACTTTGTTTTCCGGTTATCTGTTTCATCACACAATCCCCCACATATGCAAAAAGTAAAACAGGAATCCTAACAAAGATGAAGTGAGAATTCCATATAAAATCACAGGACCTGCAATAATGAAAATCTTGCAGCCAATGCCAAATACCTGGCCTTCTTTCTGATATTCAATGGCAGGTGCTGCCACGGAATTTGCAAACCCTGTAATCGGCACCAGAGTTCCTGCCCCTCCCCACTTTGCCAGTTTCGGATATAGATTCCACCCTGTGAGCAAGATACTGAGCAAGATTAAAAGCAGGGATGTCCAGCTTCCGCTCACTTCCTGGTTCAGTCCCATATTTTTACAGATATTCTGGATTATCTGGCCAATGGTACAGATCACTCCTCCACTGATAAATGCTCCCAGCATATTGAGAAACAAACTGTGAACAGGTGTCCTCTCTTTCACATACTTTTCGTATTCCTTTGCTTTTCTCTTCTGTACTTCCTGCTGTGCCAAGTCCATGCCTTTCACCATCCTTTTTGAATTCTGATTCAATATTAGTATGGCGGATTCTAAGTTTTTTATGCTCGCTAAATCCATCTCTTATTTCAGAATAAAAAACTGTAAAAAACTTCCCAGAATTTTTCCAATGGCAATGGCAAGAACAATACAGCCGGTTCCCTTTTTTAATCCGATCCGTCTTGCCATCACCGCAAAAACATTGACTACTTCTCCCAGGGCAATAATCCAGCTTCCCAGAAAAATCCCAAAGCACAGACCCGCAATCCCAAGGCCAATCCTTCCAAGAGGAAGGGTTATATGATAAATAGAAACCAAATTGCCAGCCACAGCTCCAAGCATCAGGCAGTCTTCATACAATAAAATATGATTTGCTGTATGGGTAACTCCCGCATACCTTGGAATAATCCCAAGCCCAATAACAAAAGCAGCCAGGGCAGTGGCTACCACAGCTCCCCCACACAGCCCTGTGATTCCTGTTATTACCTGTCCCTGCCACATTATCTTCCGGCTCCTTTCGTATCTTTTTGCTTTCTTCCCCTGTTTTTTGCAGCAATTAAAGTTTTATTGACATCATCTTCATACACCCGCATCTGCACTTCCATGGGGGTCGGGTCTTGTGTGATCTTTCCATGCCCAAAATGATTAAAAAAGAAAACAACTCCAAGCCCTACACCAAGAGAGTAACTAAATTCTAAAATCGTATGTCCGGTAGAAATTTCTCCCGTAAACTGTCTGTAAATCCGGAAAAACAAGCCTGAAGTATCTACATCAGTATTAAAGGTCATAATAGAAAACGCACCCCCGAAAAAAGTAACCAGACAGATAAATGCAGTCTTCACCCAACTATACCAAGATGGTTTCCCTTCCGGCTCTTCATAAGTGACAACAAATTCCGGCTCTCCTATATGGGTCACATCCACGGACTGCTCTTCCCTCTCTACCGCTTTAATCAGGTCAGTGGCTGAGACCACATACCTGCCCGGTGCTCCATCTGGAATCGTAAAGATTTTTCGCACTCTGTTTCTGTCCAGCACCTTCTGGCTGCTGCACACTAATTTCGCTATATCCCCAAGATAAATATCCGGGTGATGCACCTCCACATTCTTTTCTGTCTGTATATATAATGTCTCACTCATCTTCCAGCCTCCTTACACCTTGTAGGAGTAGTATTTCATACTTTCTGGAAAATATTCTGCTTCTGCTACAGTTTTTCCCTTAACCTGGAAAGAATCTTCTTTTCCAGTCTGGATACCTGTACCTGAGACATTCCCATTTTTTTTGCAACACAAGTCTGGGTCTTTTCCATAAAGAAACGGAGGTAAATCAATTCCCTCTCTTTTGGTTCCAGCATTCCAAGCATCTGCTCCAGGAGCAGCCTGTCCAGCACCTCTTCCTGCTGATTTTTCTCCTGGGGCAACTTGTCTTCCAAAGAAATACCGCTTCCATCACTTTGAAAAATAGTCTTTTGCAGG
Organism: uncultured Blautia sp.; assembly: GCA_900556555.1. GTDB lineage: Bacteria > Bacillota > Clostridia > Lachnospirales > Lachnospiraceae > Blautia. The sequence continues at coordinate 32,727 of USPF01000008.1, read as the reverse complement.
GACTCTATCTGAACAGCAGATTCCATAGCCAGAACCAGTTCTTCCCTGTCTATATTCAGTTCCGCTGCAATTTCTTCCAATGCCGGCTCTCTTCCTGTCTTTAAAAAAAGTTCTTCACGCACCGCATAGGCTCTTGCCGCTTCCTCTTTCAGCGACCTGCTCACCTTCACCATACCGTCATCTCTCAAAAAACGCTTGATTTCCCCTGTGATCATTGGCACTGCATAGGTAGAAAATTTCACGTCATACCCGGTATCGAATTTGTCAATAGCCTTTAAAAGCCCAATGCTTCCAATCTGCACCAAATCTTCCATCTCTACACCACGGTTCTGGAATCTTCTGGCAATGCTGTGTACCAGCCCCATATTTTTCTCTGTCAGTATATCTCTTGCCTCCTTATCTCCCTGGTGTGCACGGCCCAGAAGGGCAAGGATATCATCCATACATCCTCCTTATTTAAAAACAGCATTCTGTCTCCCTATGGTTTTTTTCATGGTAACAGTCGTTCCTCTCCCAGGTTCCGACTCCACACAAACCTGATCCATGAATGCCTCCATAAATGCAAACCCCATACCGGAACGGTCTTGTTCCGGCAATGTAGTAAACAAAGGCTCCATGGCTTTTTTCACGTCTATGATTCCTTTTCCTGTATCTTCCACCATGACCGTCAGCTCTCTTCCCTGACTGCTGCAACGTATGCGTATAATATCTGTCTCTTTATCGTAAGCATGTACAATACAGTTGGTAATCGCTTCTGACACCGCTGTCTTTATGTCCGCCACTTCTTCTAATGTAGGATTTAGCTGTGTACTGAAAGCTGCCACTGCAATTCTTGCCAGCCCTTCATTACAGGAACGGCTCTCGACCTCCAGTACCATTTGATTTCTCTGTTCCATTTTCCTTTCCTCCCCTAAGGCATTCTCCTGTTCCAGACTGGTTCCTGGCTGATTTCAATATGCTTATAAATACCAGAAAGCTGCATAATCCGCAGAATCCTGTCACTGACATGTATGGCACTGACTCTTCCGCCACTGTAGCTCAACAAACGTTTTCTTCCCATCAGCATACCGATTCCGGAGCTGTCCATAAAGGTGGTGTCCGAAAAATCAAATACCAGTTGCTTTATCAGCCCTTTTTCCAGTTCCCTGTCAATCTGCCCTGTCATCTGTCCTGCAAAATGGTGATCCAATTCTTTTGGCACATACACTATAAGAAGATTTCCTCTCTTTTTTATCCTGTCTTCCATCATTCTCTTCCCCTTTCTAAACTACATAATAAAAAGACGCATACTGTCTGCGTATGCGTCCTTTTCTTCAAGGTTTTTCTTTTGTTATTCTACACTTTCCCCAGTCTGCACTTCCTGGCCCTCTGTGCCCTCAGATTCTTCTCCTTCATCCTGGTCATCTGTCTGTCCTTCTTCCGGTTCATCCTCTATCACACCGCCATTGGCATCCATATAGTTTTTCGCCATGTCTGCATATTCGGTTCCCGGAAAATCATCAATAATCTTTTGATACCACTTATTCGCAGTACCTGTCTCTCCCTGCTGCTCATAAGCCTGAGCAAGAAAAATCAGGATTTCAGAATCCTGCTTTCCAATATTCATCGCCTTTAAAAGCCAGGTAATAGCATCTGCATAATTTCCTTCATTGTAAGCATTCAGTCCCTGATTTTTAAATCTTTTCTTCACCCTGCCTCCTACGGAGTCCATCATGGTATCATATACACTTTTTGCCTCCACCGATAAGTGTTCCGGCTCTACACCTGCAATGGCATTCGCTGTATTATCAAATTTTCCTTGTAAAAAAGCCTGCTGAGCACTGATCAGTTTCTCATAACTTTCAGCCCTAATACCAGCCTCTTCTATCTGAGCCTTGGCAGTATTGACAGAATCTGTTGAAGCATTCATCTCTTCCTGCATCTTGGACAATTCTGCGGACATAGTAGCCATTTTACCGCTATATTCTGCGATTTTCTGGTTTGCATCATGATTGATCTTCTGGGTCTTAGCCGGAACAATCAGAAACCATAGAGCTGCCGCTCCCACGATTAGTCCCAGAATCAAATTCACCAACGTATTTGTAATGGATTTTTCCCTGTATTCCGGTGGCTGGATAATGGTATCATTTCCTGACTTATACACCATACTTCCGTCTTTTTGGATATCTTCCTTTTCTTTCATACGGAATCTTGATTCCAGATTTGTAGCCCTTCCTGTCTGCTCCTCAATTTCTTTTAGGAAGCGCAGGGTGGTTGTATTTGTCTTATCGATTCTGGCTGCTGTTTTCAAAGGTTTTCTGGCTTTTTCATACTCCTGCTCCTGCATGTAAATCAAAGCAAGAAGATGGTAACCTTTGATCAGCTTAGGATTGTTTGTCAGAACCTTTTTCAACTGCATTTTTGCCATATCCAGGTTCCCGTTTTTGCAGTATTCCAGGCACTGGTTATATTTTTTGATACTAGTATTCATGGTATCCATCTTGTTCGGATTCTTCTGCAAGCTTTCGATATAACCTTCTGCCAGATTTCCTTCGGGCATCATATGCTTACTGATTACCCACTCACTTAATGCTGCTACCACTTCCCCGGTCTCATAATACACCAGTCCAAGAAGATTTCTGGCCCGGATATTTAACTTGTCCATTTTCAGACTTTGTTGCAGGCAAGTGATTGCACCTGACAAATCTCTCACCTGGGCTTTTTCCAGACCCTGGTTATAATATAGATTTGACAATGCCCCTGCTTTTTTCTGTGCCTTTATATAACTGCCGCATCTCGGACAATAGTCCGAAGCAGTCAGCACAGCCTGACATACCATACACTTCATAGTTTACTCCCTATTTCTCTGAGGTGCCTTTGTTATCCTTCAGCATTTCCTTCAAAATATCAATAACATCTGTAAGATCCTGTTTATAGATTGCTCTTTCCGCATCATCTACATCCAGACAGGGCTGGAATTTCTTCAGTTCCTCTTCGAAATTAATCATGCCTGCGCCTCCTTACATAATCCTTTATGTCGCCAACAAGATACAGAGAACCAACTGCAAACATCAGGCCTTCCCCTTTGAGTTCATATGCTTTTTCAAATGCCTGTTCTACGTTGGTTTCTACATAAACGCTGCTGCAGCCATTTGCCCGGAACAATTCTGCCAGTTCCTCTGCTGATTGTTTCCTGCTGCCCCAGATTTCCGTGGTCACTACATTTGCAAATTTTAACCCGTCACAGATTTTATGAATCATATCCGTGAAATCTTTATCTGACACGGTAGTAAACAGCAGTGTGATTGGATAATCATTCTGGAAGTAACGGACTGTTTCCACAAATCTTGCAATTCCGTCTTCATTGTGGGCACCATCCACGATTACTCCCGGAAGAATCGTCTCCATCCTTCCCTGCCATTTGGTATGTGCAATTCCTCTTACCAGCGTTTCCTTTTCCAATCCGTGACACTCTTTTAATGCCCCCATGGTCTCCAGGGCAAGGGCTGCATTCATCATCTGATATTTGGCGATAAACGGCACAAAAAGCTCTGTATCTCCATATACTCTGGATTTTGAGACAAACCGGATTCCCTCTGGAGTGTAATCCTTCATTTCCTGGTTCTCTGCCTTCATCTCATACCAGGAGCATCCCAGTTCTCTGGCTCTGTTTCTGATAACTGCTGCTGCTTCCTCTCTGTTCCCGTCAAAGATCACCTTGGCACCAGATTTCAGGATTCCTGCCTTTTCTCCTGCGATTTTTTCCACTGTATCTCCCAGATACTCCACATGATCCAGGCTGATAGAGGTAATCACACAGGCAAGTGGGTTCAAAATAGAATTTGTAGCATCCAGTTTTCCACCAAGCCCTGTTTCCAGAATCAGATAATCCACTTTTTCCTTATCAAAAATCAACATTCCCATAAGAAACAAAAATTCAAAATACGTTGGATGATAATCTCCCTCTTCCACAAGCTGGTCTGCCAGGTCTTTCACCCTTTGAAATGCTTCCAGAAATACTTCATCTGAGGCCATGACCTCATTAATCTGAAAACGCTCGTTTATTTTCACCAAATGGGGAGAGGTAAAAAGTCCGCACCTATATCCTCCTTCTTCCAGCATGGAAGAAAGAAAGGCACATACACTTCCCTTTCCATTGGTACCTGCAACATGAATAATTTTTCTATTCTTATCAGGACTGCCCAGTCTGTCCAGACATTTCCTGGTGTGTTCTAATTTATTTTTTGTTGTAAATTTCGGTATTTCTTCAATATAAGCAACCGCTTCTTCGTATGTAAACAAGCTGTATCCTCCTGTTCTGACCAAAATACATATGGTCACTTATCATTATAATGATACAGTGACCATATGCAAGCAAATTATGTCGTTTGTTCAAAAAAATTATTCATTAGACTTGTCCGTCATATTCCCTGAAGGATCTGTAGCTACATCTGCCTCCGCATCTGCATCTGTATCCTCTTCCGGCTCTTGCAGAATCGGAACCAGTTTCGCAGGTCCAGTCTCTGCCACAGTACCAGTATTTTCATTTTGATCAGGCACTTCTACCGCACCTTCCAATAAGCCATCTGTCTCAGACTCTTCTACGGTTGAATCTGCAACAGCTTCCTGATAATGATATTTCTGTGTTCTGGTAAGCACCTTGTGCGTAGAGCTATTGCTCCTGATAGCAACATCAACGGTATCACCATCTGCAATCTGCACATCCAGCACCAGCAGGGTCTGTTCATCAATGAAATTCGCCTCGAACAGTTCACCGTTTACCTCCAGGAATGCGGACTGTGTAAAATTATCACCTTTGATATAGTATCTTCCATCAGAGATTTTTTCGATACTGTGAAGTTCTGCATCTTTTACTCCCAGCTTAATCTTCACACGTTCAAATGGATTTTCTCCGCCATACACATACTTATCTCCATAGAGAATATCATACTGAAGGCTTTCAAGATCCACCTGATAATTTTTTGTATTGGCTCTGGCCTGGTGGAAACGGAATACATTTCCCTCATGAATTCCTACCTGGTTCATGACTTCTGCTGCCATCTGATAGGCAGCCAAGTTTTTATCTTTTTCTTCCAGCCCCATATTATCCCAGATTACATACTGTGTCTGGAACAGATATTTGTTCTCCACATCTGTAACCTTCAGCCCCATAGTCGGGAGATGGTCACCGTACATAACAAGAACCACATCTTCCTCATATTCTGAAAGAACATCAGTAAGGTTTTTCACAAACTGATCCATCTCATACATCTGATTAGCGAAATATTCCCATTTGTAGTTTTCCGCCTGGGAGCTTGCTCCGGAAACCTTGATCTTCGGATTTTCAATCATAGGCTCTTCCGGATAATCACCGTGTCCCTGCACAGAAATCGTGTAAATATAATCAGGATCATCTGTCTCATCTAATGCCTGCATAATATATTTAATCAGATTTCTATCCCGCATCCAGTCTGTTGGTGTGGTATCATCCTGCTCTGCCATATATTCTTCTGAGGTAAAGGTATCAAATCCAAGATTGGAAAATACCTTTCTTCTTCCGTAAAAGTTTGCTTCGTTATTGTGAATGGCATGTGTCCGGTATCCAAGATCTTTCAGCACATAAGCTGCACTTTCGCAGGTAGTTTCTTTCAAAATTCCCTTGTACGGATATTCTCCCGGGCCAAAATACCGCATGCTCATACCAGTAATACTCTCAAACTCTGTATTCGCTGTACCAGCCCCTACAGACGGAACCTTATAATAACCTGACGAATACTCATCCATCATTTTCCTGAAATTAGGAATGGGATCTTCGGAAAACTCCAAAAATTCCACCTGAGTAGGGTCATAAAAGGTCTCCAGCTGCAAAAATAAAATGTTTGGGCGTTTCTCGCCTGTTTCCGGAAGACTCTCCTCACTTTTTACAATATTTTCTATGGTCTTTTCGCTGTAATCCCTTGGCATCCCGATTCCTGTATTAAATACTGTGGTTGCCAGGCAGTAAGGATATCCATAATCTTCATAGGCAAATGCAATATTACCAAAATAATTGGACAACACTCTTTTTTCCAGGGCCAGTTTGGTGGTTCCCGCAAATGCAAGAACCCCGGCAAGCACCAGAGGAACATTCAGTTTGTAACTCATTTTCCCCTGGTACTTCGGACCTTTAAAAAACAGAAGAATTAGTCCCAAGACTGCCAGAATAAACAAGATCACCACAATCACGAAAAAGAAAGGTGACAGATACCGGTCAGCGATTTCAAATGCATCTGTGATCAGATGCAAGTCCGGCCCAGTAAAAGGTGTTACTCTGGTGGATAACAGTACTCCATTAATGATACCAAGCCCCATCCAGAAAATGGTAAGGATGGTTCTCACAAATACTCTTCTTCTAAACAAATATACTACCAGTGTTGTAGTAAAAATCAGTGCTGCGTTGTACAGGAATACCAATGGCCTGCCAGTCATGAAATCGGCAGCCTCAAACAGGGAATGCCTGGACATGGCCTCAATAAAGAAGTATCCCACACATACAGCCAGGAATTGAAGAGGTACGGAAAACATGTTCAGATATTTCAGGCAAAATACCTTTCTAATTTCTTTCATAAAAAATTGTCTCCTATAAATCTTACAGAAGCTGTGCCAGACGCTGTTTTACCTGTTCCATCATATTTGTGTATTTTTCCAGTTTTTCTCTTTCCTCGGCAATCTTAGCCTCAGGTGCTTTGCTGATGAAACGTTCATTGCTTAACATACCGTTTACACGGGCCAGCTCTTTTGTCAGTTTCTCCTCTTCCTTTTTCAATCTCTCAATCTCTTTATCAATATCAACCAGTTCTGCAAACGGCATGTAGATAACAGCTTTTCCTGTTACCGCTGATACAGCATCTTCATCAATCCCCTCTTTATCTGCCTGTACCAGAACTTCGCTTGCATAACCTAAGGATGCAAAAAATATTTTTCCGTTTTCAAATACAGTTCTCACCGCCTCATCCTCAGATACAACGAAAACTTTTGCTTTCTTGCTTGGTGGTACGTTCATACCTGTACGGACATTCCGGATGCTTCTTACTGCTTCTTTAATGATTTCTACAGCTTCTTCATCTGTTTTAAAGTCCCACTCTGTCTTAAATTCCGGCCAGGAGGAAATCATAATGGATTCTTCTTCCGGACATAGGGTACAGAAGATTTCTTCTGTAATAAATGGCATATATGGATGAAGCATCTTCAGTGCATTTGCAAGAACGGTCTTTAAAGTCCACAGTGCTGCTGCTTTTGTAGTGTCCTCATCATTGTAAAGTCTTGGTTTCACCATCTCAATATACCAGTCACAGAATTCCTCCCAAATAAAGTCGTAAACCTTCTGAACTGCAATACCAAGTTCATATTTATCCAGGTTCTCTGTCACATCTTTTGCCAGAGTATTGACTTTAGAGAGAATCCACTTATCAGCACTTGTAAGGCTTGCCAGGTCGATTTCAGCCGGAACCTCTGCTTTTTCCAGGTTCATCATAATAAATCTGGATGCGTTCCATACTTTATTGGCAAAGTTTCTGCTGGCTTCCACACGTTCCATATAGAAACGCATATCGTTTCCAGGTGCATTTCCTGTCATTAATGTAAGACGCAGGGCATCTGCACCATACTGGTTAATGATTTCCAGCGGGTCAATACCGTTTCCAAGAGACTTACTCATCTTGCGGCCCTGGGAATCTCTTACTAAGCCATGAATCAGCACATGATGGAATGGTGTTTTTCCTGTCTGTTCCAGACCTGAGAATACCATACGGATAACCCAGAAGAAAATAATGTCATATCCTGTTACCAGAACGTCTGTAGGATAGAAATATTCCATTTCTTCTGTCTTATCCGGCCATCCCAATGTAGAGAACGGCCAAAGTGCTGAGGAGAACCAGGTATCCAGGGTATCCTCATCCTGTGTCAGATGAGTGCAGCCACATTTTGGACATTTCCCAGGCATTTCTCTTGCCACAACGGTTTCCCCACACTCGTCACAGTAATAGGCCGGAATTCTGTGTCCCCACCAGAGCTGACGGGAAATACACCAGTCTCTGATATTTTCCAGCCAGTGCATGTAAATCTTGTCAAAACGGTCTGGTACAAACTGAAGATTTCCATCCTGTAAAGTTTTGATGGCAGCCTCGCCCATTTCTTTCATTCTTACAAACCACTGTGGTTTGATCATAGGCTCTACTGTTGTTCCGCAACGGTCATGGGTTCCGACATTATGAGAATGAGGAACAACTTTTACCAGAAGTCCAAGTTCTTTCAAATCTTCTACCATAGCTTTTCTAGCTTCGTAGCGATCCATACCTGCGTACTTGCCGCCCAGCTCATTAATGGTTGCATCATCATTCATGATATTGATTTCCGGCAGGTTATGACGTTTTCCAACTTCAAAGTCATTAGGGTCATGAGCTGGTGTGATTTTTACACAGCCTGTTCCAAATTCTTTGTCAACATATTCATCTGCAACCACCGGAATCTCTCTGTCTGTAAGAGGCAGCTTCAGCATTTTTCCAACCAGATGTTTGTAACGTTCATCCTCTGGGTTTACTGCAACAGCGGTATCTCCAAGAAGAGTTTCAGGACGTGTAGTAGCGATTTCTACAAACTGTCCTTCTTCTCCCACAACCGGATAATTAATATGCCAGAAAAATCCATCCTGATCCTCATGTTCTACCTCTGCATCGGAAATAGAGGTCTGGCATACTGGACACCAGTTGATGATTCTGGAACCTTTGTAAATATAACCTTTTTCATATAACTTAATGAATACTTCCTGTACTGCCTTGGAGCAGCCTTCGTCCATGGTGAAACGTTCTCTGTCCCAGTCTGCGGAAGCACCCAGCTTTTTCAGCTGATTGATGATTTTTCCGCCGTATTCTTCTTTCCATTCCCATGCATGTTTCAGGAATTCTTCTCTTCCAATCTCGTTTTTATCAATGCCCTGTTCTTTCAGCTTCTCAATAACCTTTACTTCTGTGGCAATGGCTGCGTGGTCTGTTCCAGGCTGCCACAGTGCTTCATAACCCTGCATTCTCTTGAAACGGATCAGGATATCCTGCATGGTCTCATCCAGTGCATGTCCCATATGAAGCTGCCCGGTTACGTTTGGCGGGGGCATTACAATGGTAAATGGTTTCTTATCTCTGTTTACTTCTGCATGGAAATACTTATTATCCAGCCATTTCTGATAAATACGGTCTTCCAACCCTTTTGGGTCATAAGTTTTTGCAAGTTCTTTGCTCATCATATCCTCCTGTCTGATCTGAGGGATAAAAAAATACCCCTCATAACCATATTCTTATAGTTACAAAGGGCGACTGTTATCGCGGTACCACCTTTATTTATCACTCTGAAGTCCTGTAACGGGAACTCCCCGTGAAAGCCTACTCAGTCAAAACATGGCTCCTGCCACCCTGTCCTTCAGCTTTCCGGTTCAAAAGCTACCTTCCACCCTATCTCTCATAAACAATCTTCCAGCCAATGAATTGTTCTCTCTGTATGTTTCCAGAGTGTACTCCTCTTTCTCATCACCTTTTTCTATCCACTAATCATAAGCACAATCCTTTGCTTTGTCAAGAGAGCAAATTCTTAATTCTTTCTAAATCCTTTTCCCATCTTCTTGTCCGAAAGAAACCTCTTGTGTTAAGATAACGTTAAAGCAAATTCTTATGGAGGTAAAAAACATGGCAAAGCCAAAGAAAATTCTCAGGGGTGTGGGAATTGGTTTTCTGGTTCTGGCCGTATTCGTTCTGGGTGTACTTGGATGGTTTACCCTGCGTGAATACCGGCCTGACCCGGTAGAAACCATAGAGACCCCTTCCGGAGAAAAAGCACTTTCACTGGAAGATTCTTTCCGTGTCATCACCTGCAATACCGGCTACAGCGGACTGGATGCATCGGAAGATTTTTTCATGGACGGAGGAACTCAGGTACAGCCTGACAGCAAGGAACAGGTACTGGACAACTCCAAGGGGATTCAGAAAATCCTCTCTGACGCAGAGGGTGATATCTATTTTCTACAGGAGGTAGATCTTGATTCTAAGCGTTCTTACCATATGAATCAAAAAGACTTTTACGAAGACATCCTGGATATGGACAGTGCTTTTGCAGCCAATTTCAAATGTGATTTTGTACCTTATCCTTTCCCGCCTATTGGGAAGGTACACAGCGGCCTGCTCACACTGACAGATTTAAACACCAGCAGTTCTTCCAGGATTTCTCTTCCTGAATCCTTCTCCTGGCCATTAAAGACCTGCAATCTGAAGCGGTGCATGCTGGAAACCAGAATCCCTGTTCAGGGAACAGATGCTGAACTGGTACTGATCAATTTCCATCTGGAAGCCTATGACAGCGGAGAAGGAAAAATTGCCCAGAGCAAGATGCTGGCAGATAAGTTAGAAGAAGAATATCTTGCTGGTAATTATGTAATCGCAGGAGGAGACTTTAATCAGACCTTCCCAGGAAGGGATACTTATCCTCTGATTGATACAGAAAACTGGGCTCCCGGTATCATGGAAGACGACGCCCTGCCGGAACATTTTTCCTATGCAGTGGATGACTCTTATCCCACCTGCCGGCTTCTGAACCAGCCTTATACCGGTTCTTATGAAACTTCCCAGGTGTATGTGATTGATGGATTTATTGTTTCGGATAATTTGGATATCTCCAAGATAGAAGTAATCAATACGGACTTCCAGTACACAGACCATCAGCCAGTGAAATTAGAGGTTTCTTTTTTGCAATAATGTAGAATGGGGGTATCAAGAAATTGATATGCCCCCTCTTTTTTAGCCTATCTTGGCATCCTAGGGAAGCCTTTTATCCCACAGACCTTTCTACACTTCTGATTCTTCTGCCTGCTTCTTTTCTTCCCGTTTTCTTTTTGTCATCAAGCCGCCGATTCTCCCGGTTTCTTTGGCTGAGAGACTTTTCCAGCCGCTTTGTTTTACTTTGTCCAGCAGCCCTAATTCCTCTGCGATTTCATATTTTAATTTCTCTTCTTCTGGAATTTTGTTAAAATCTATTGTTTTTTCTTTCTTTTTGGACATAAAAAAGCCACACTCCTTTCCTAATAGGAGTATGGCCTTATTTTATATCTTTATACCACCTGTCATGTAATTTACTTAGGAATCACAATGGATGAGATAATATAAGCCAGGATTCCGGCTCCAAAGCTTGCACAGGTAAAGATGACCCAGGCCAGCCGCACAAGTGTAGGATCAATATTAAAATATTCGGCAATTCCCCCGCATACTCCTGTGAGCATGTAATTCACAGAGGAACGGTATAAACGTTTATCAGACATGTTTCAATCTCCCTTCTATTTGTTTTCAAAAGACACATCTATATTTCCTGAGTTTCCTTCTATATCAATGGTTTTCTGGCTGTTTCTACTGCCAAAGATACTCTGGACATACCCTCTGTGAGGCTGTCCGTCTAACTTGACGTTGCAGGAATCGGCTTCTAATTCCACTCTGTAGTCAGACAATTTTCCTGTGTGTTTCACTGACAAATTGCCGGAGTAGCATTCTATATCTGTTTCTTTGCTATCTAGAAGTTCAACAGACAAATTCCCACTTTCAATGCTCAATGCTGCTTCTGATGTTATTAGCTTACCAAAGACTTTCAAATTTCCGCTTAATACATCCAAATCCAACTCTTGAAACCGTTTATCCTCTGGTATGGTAATCTTCAATGATTCCTGGGCATTCTGGTTGCAATCTCTTAAAATGTATAATTCCCTGTCCTCTGCATCGTATTCAACCATGTCTTCCTGACACAGATTAGTGATTTCAATCTCGCTTCCCGTTCCTATTTCGATTTCCACTTCACCGCTATAATTTTCCACAGACAGATTCTCAACCTGATTTACCGGAAACGACTGTGAACTTGTGGGGTTACTCTTGCTTCCGGCATCATAATCTGCTCTCTGCTGCTGATTCCTGTGATGCAGATTCTCCTCTGACCTTTCCAGACTGTCCTCCATGTCCTCTTCAAAGTCGTCCATATCTTCCTCAAAATCTTCTCCCCACTGTTCCATATCGTTTTCCATTTTCTCTTCCCAGCGTTCCCACCGGTCATCCCAGTGTACGATATTTCCTATATTTCCTATATTTCTTAGAACTCTTCTGGAAAACGCACTCTCATTGGTACTTTGTGCAAAGGTTTCAAAGGATGCTCCGGAAACAAGTCCGGCTCCGGTCATCAATCCTCCCGCCACAACTAATACTAATGCTGTAACTAAAACTATCTTTGTCATTTTTTTCATACGCTTCCACCTCCATGATTTCCTCTGTGCATCAATCTCTGAATGAAATCCACACTCCACCGGAACACGGCCGGAACCAGTTTAAATACCAGCCATGCAAATGCAAGACAGCTCACCAGTCCAATGGCAATTAAAATCAGGCTTCCTCCTGTTACTGCAAGGGCTGTAGCCGGATGTGATAACAGATGCAGCACTGTATGAACCAAACCAGCGACCCCGCCAATGAGGCTTCCGATTCCACCAAAAAGCAATCCAACAAACAATCCTAAAATTCCAATGACCAGACTAACAAGAAGCATTAATACACTGATGAGTGCACTGCCACCAAGACCAAACACAAAGGGTAATGCACAAAGGGCAATGATTCCCAATACAATCAGAAGCGGCCAGGATAATCCTCTTCTCTGATGTCTGTGCTCGGCTCCTGTATAACCACGGTATCTGCTGTAAGTACCTTGATTTCCTGTTTCCCCGGATGATGTTTTCTTTTCTTCTGTATTTCTGTAAGAACTGTGTTCCATCTTTTCCGGTACATGCTCCTCTCGGAAACGCTCATCCTGATAACCGGATTCCGTATATTCTCCATGTTCTTCCCTGTTTTCTTCCAGATCCGCTTTAATGATCGCTGCCACTTTTCCAGGATTTCCCAGCTCCTGAATCACATTAGATTCCTGGTCTTCTCCTGCATCTTCAAAATAGCTTCTGTAAAAATCCAGAGCTTCTTCTCTTTCCTGTTCTGGTATATCATACAACAGCCGTTCTAACTGTTCCAAAAACTCTGTTTTGTTCATTCATTTATACCTCCCTCGAACAATGTGCTGATTTTCCTTGAGTAACTGCTCCATTCAGCCCGGTATAGATTTAACTGCACCATACCCTTCTCTGTTACTTTATAATACCGTCTATTCCGTCCTCCATACTCTTTGTCATAAGTTTCCAGACATTCATCTTTCTGAAGTCTGCGGAGCACAGGGTACAAGGTAGATTCCGAAACCTCCAGAGCCTGCCGGACATCCTGAGTGATTTTATATCCGTAGGTGCCTTCGCTCTCCTTGGATACAACCGCCAGCACAATCGCATCCAGCAGTGCTGCTCCTGTATTAAAAACCATCTTGTCACCTCATTTCATATACCTGTCATATTGTTTCTTACGCAATACTATTTTATATTTAATACTATATATCATATAATATAGTGTTGTCAATAATATTATACGAAAGATTTTCTAAAGAAATTCAAAAGGACTGCCACACCAAAGTGCAACAGTCCCCTTACTTTATTCTCTATTTTGTGGAAACAAGGATTCTATGACCTCCTCAACGGTTTCCATTTTTTCTGCTTTCCATCCATATGCACCGCAAAACAGCAGTCCATGCTCCACATCTCCTTTTGCGGCGGCAATCAGGCTGTCTGTGATACAATATGGGATTTCTGATGGCTTACACCCGCCAAGACATCTGTGGCATGGGCTGTGAGGAACCTGCTCCCCGCCCATAACACGTTTCATCAAAGGATTCAGAACCGCTCTTCCCGGCATTCCCACCGGACTTTTTACGATTCCTATATCCTCTTTTTTTGCCCTGATATATGCCTCTTTGTATCTTTCATCTGCATCACATTCCTGGGTTGTGATAAACCTTGTGGCAACTTGAACCCCGTCAGCTCCAAGGTGCTCCATCTTTTCCACATTTTTTCTATCATAAATCCCACCGGCTGCGATTACCGGAATCCTGCACTGATATTTTTCTTCATACTGCTTTACCAGATTCCGTATTTTGACAAATTCTTCTCCATAGGATTCTTTTTTCCAATACTCTAATTCTTCCTTAGAAAATCCAAGATGTCCTCCAGCCAGTGGGCCTTCCACCACCAGCAAATCTGCGGTTCTCCCATATTTCCGGTCCCAGTATTTCAAAATAACCTGGGCAGAACGGAGCGTAGAAACAATGGGTGCAATCTTCACATCGCTTCCTGCAACCAATTCCGGCAATTCAGAAGGAATTCCTGCTCCTGATATAATCAAATCTGCTCCTGCTTTTACAGCAGCTTTTACATGTTCTTTGTAGTCCCTCAGGGCAACCATAATATTGTAACCGACGATTCCCTCAGGCGATATTTCTCTGGCTTTTTTCATTTCCTTTGCAATTCCACGAAGATTTGCCTCCTCTGGATTACGGTCAAAATCCGGTTCTTGAAAACCAATCTGAGCAGTGGAAATAATTCCGATTCCACCGGACTTTGCCACACTTCCTGCCAGTCTTCCAAGACTGATTCCAACTCCCATACCGCCCTGAATCAGCGGTACTTTTGTTACTTTATTTCCAATTTTCAAACAATCCATCTCTCATCCTTCTGCAGAGTTCCTGCTTTACATGTTCCGAAAACGCCGATAACGCTGTTCCACAATTTCTTCTCCCACGCACTGCTCCCATTTTTTCAAAAATGCTTCTATCTTTTCTCCAAGATCTGCTGTCACCGGCTGCATATTCTCAACCGTATATCCCTCCGGCTCGGGTATTATCTGCTCGATGATACCCAGTTCTTTCAAATCTATTGCAGTAAGTTTCATGACTTCTGCAGCCTCTTTTGCACGGGTACTGTCTTTCCAGAGAATGGCTGCAAATCCTTCCGGTGAAAGAATGGAATAAATAGCATTTTCCATCATCCAGACCTCATTTGCCACAGCCATGGCAAGGGCACCTCCGCTTCCACCTTCTCCAATGACCACAGACAAAACAGGCACGGTCAGTGCTGCCATCTCAAAGAGATTTCTGGCAATGGCTTCTCCCTGTCCACGTTCTTCTGCTTCCACACCACAGAATGCTCCCGGGGTATCCACAAAGCAGAGAACAGGTCTTTGGAACTTCTCTGCCTGTTTCATCAGCCGCAGAGCTTTCCGGTATCCTTCCGGAGAGGGCATTCCGAAATGCCGTTCCAGGTTTTCTTTCGTGGATTTCCCTTTTGACTGGACAATGACAGTCACCGGGCGTCCATGAAAGCGTGCGATTCCTCCTATCACAGCCTTGTCATCACCAAAAGCACGGTCTCCGTGAAACTCCATAAAATCCGGAAATAACTGTTTCAGATAATCCTGCCCTACTGGCCTGTCTTTTTCCCTGGAAATTTGCACACGCTCCCAGGGTGTTTTTCTACTTCCAAACTCATTCCTGTTTTCCAATGCTTCCTGTATCTCATCTGTTTTTGGCCACTCCTTTGACACGCTGTGCATGGCAAGAATATCACCTAATACCTGTTTCATTTCATTTCGCTCTACAATGCGGTCAATAAAACCGTGCTCCAGTAAAAACTCTGAACGCTGAAATCCTTTTGGAAGCTTCTCACCGATGGTCTGCTCAATGACTCTTGGCCCGGCAAATCCGATCAATGCCTGAGGCTCTGCAAGAATCACATCTCCAAGCATGGCGAAACTGGCTGTGACCCCACCTGTAGTAGGATCCGTGAGCACAGAAACGTAGAGCAATCCTGCCTGGCTGTGGCGTTTCAGTGCTGCTGCTGTTTTTGCCATCTGCATGAGAGACACAATCCCCTCCTGCATTCTGGCACCCCCGGAGCATGCAAAAATAACCACGGGCAGATGTTCTCTGGTTGCCCGCTCCACAGCTCTGGTAATCTTTTCTCCCACAATCTCCCCCATACTTGCCATGAGAAATCTTCCGTCACAGACTGCAATCACCGCAGGATTTCCCTGGATCATGCCTTTTCCCGTCAGCACTGCCTCATTAAGCCCTGTCTTTTCTTTTAACGTTTTTACCTTGTTTTCATAACCTTTGAACTGCAGCGGATTCACAAAATCCATCTGGGCATCCCATTCTTCAAACGTATCTTCATCTACGGTCATGCGGATTCTTTCCCATGCATGAACACGGAAATATCCATGACATTTTGGACAGATATATCCCGCCCGTTTTACATCTTCTGTAAAAATCGCAGCTCCGCATTTATTACACTTTTTCAAAAGTCCCTGTGGAACTTCCGGCTTTTTCTCTTTCTGAGAACTGCCCGTTTTTTTGATTTTTTTAAACATATTCTGCAGTTTCATAGTCTTAGTCCCTCTTTAATCACTGTTCCAGTTTATTGATAAACTCAATATCCGTATCCCCACTTACAAAGTCCGGATGGTGGAGAATCTCGTATTGATAATCCACATTGGTCTTTACTCCCTCAATAATCACTTCACCAAGGGCACTTCTCATTTTCAGAATTGCCTCTTCTCTGTTTTTCCCATGGACAATCAATTTTGCCAGCATGGAATCATAGTATGGAGGTATGGTATAGCCACTGTAAATGGCAGTATCCATACGCACCCCTTTTCCCCCTGGAAGATACAAATCTGTAATCATGCCAGGAGACGGACGGAAATTTTTTGCAGGGTCTTCTGCATTGATTCTGCACTCAATGGCATGTCCTGTGAGTGTAATATCTTCCTGTGAAAACAGAAGCTTTTCCCCGGAAGCAATGCGAATCTGCTCTTTTACCAGGTCAATTCCAGTGACCCACTCGGTTACCGGATGTTCCACCTGAATCCTGGTATTCATTTCCATAAAATAAAAAGAACCGTTTTTCTCCAGAAGAAATTCAATGGTCCCGGCATTGGTATAGCCTGCTGCTTTTGCAGCTTTTACCGCAGCTTCCCCCATCTTTCTCCTAAGCTTGTCTGTAAGAGCAGGTGAAGGAGATTCTTCGATCAGCTTCTGATGGTGACGCTGAATGGAACAGTCACGTTCCCCTAAATGCACCACATTTCCATAGTGATCTGCCAGAATCTGAAACTCTATATGTCTTGGGTTCTCCACAAAATGCTCAATATACATGGCTTCATCCCCAAAAGCATTTCTTGCTTCTGTCTGTGCGGTGAGAAAACTGTTTTCAAACTCTTCCGATGAATGTGCAGTCCTCATTCCTTTGCCGCCGCCCCCAAGAGCAGCTTTGATCATAACCGGATATCCGGCTTCTTCGGCATGTTTCAATCCCTCTTCTACGGTATAAACACTTTTGCTGTTTCCCGGGATTACCGGAACTTTGGCTTCTATCATGGTCTGTTTTGCCACAGATTTATTTCCCAGCTTCCAGATAACTTCAGAAGAAGGGCCGATAAAAATCAGACCGCAGGTTTCACACAGCTGGGCAAATTTGCTGTTTTCTGATAAAAATCCAAATCCCGGATGAATGGCATCTGCCCCGGTAACCATGGCTGCACTTAAAATCCGCTCCATGTTCAGATAACTGTCAGCTGAAGCAGCCGGCCCGATGCAGACAGCCTCATCGGCAAGCTGTGTATGCAGAGCTTCCCTGTCTGCTTCTGAGTACACTGCCACGGTTTCGATTCCCATTTCCCTGCAGGCACGGATAATTCGCACAGCAATCTCACCACGGTTGGCAATTAATATTTTCTCAATCATTCTCCATCACCTACCATAAAGGTCAGCTCTGCACTTGCCACCACTTTTCCGTCAACAGAGGCAACCGCTTCTCCTACACCAAGAGGCCCCTTCCGCTTAATGATTTTTGTCTCTAATTTCAGTTTGTCCCCAGGAACCACCATTCCTTTGAATCTGCACTTTGAGATTCCTCCAAAAAAGGCAATTTTTCCCTGGTTTTCTGGTATGCTTAAAATGGCAACCGCACCAACCTGTGCCAGAGCCTCTATGATAAGCACCCCTGGCATCACAGGTTTTTCAGGAAAATGTCCCTTAAAGAAATCCTCCCTGTAAGTAACACATTTGTACCCTACTGCAAATTCTCCTGGTTCATAGTCCTCAATTTGGTCTATGAGCAAAAATGGATGTCTGTGTGGTATAATTTCCTGAATTTCTTTAATATTTAATGTTCTCATGACTGCTCCCTCTCTATCTCACAACGAAAAGCGGCTGGCCGTACTCTACAATTTCCCCGTTCTCCACCAGAATCTTTTCAATCACGCCATCGAATTCGCTTTCAATTTCATTCATCAGTTTCATGGCTTCTACAATTCCCAGAACTTTTCCTTCCTGTACCTGATCTCCTACTTTAATGAATGGCTCTGCATTTTCGGCAGGTGCTGCATAAAAGGTTCCCACCAAAGGAGATTTGATTACTTTTTCGTCTGCTGCAGGAAGTTCTGCTTTTGTTTCCGAAACAACCATTGGTTTGGGCACAGCACAGGAAACTGGTTCTGCACTTGTAAAAACCGTATTATTTTCTTCTTTTTTCAGAGAAATTTTCAGATTTCCCTCCTCATAATTCAATTCTCCAATAGAGGAAGCAGAAACCGCCTGAATCAATTCTACAATCTGTTCCACATTCATGTCCTTCACACTACCCTTCATATTTTTTCAGCAAAAGTGATGCGTTGTGCCCGCCAAATCCAAGAGAGTTGGTCAATACATAATTCACTTCTTTTTCTACCGGTGCACCGATGGCATAATTCAGATTACATTCCCCTTCTGTTTCCTGTGTTCCCACAGTCTGATGGATAAAATTCTCCTGAATACTTTTTGCACAGACAACACACTCCACACCGCCTGCTGCTCCAAGCAAATGACCGATCATAGATTTTGTGGAATTTACCACTACCTGTTCTGCTGCATCACCAAGTGCATAGCGGATGGCTCTTGTTTCAAATAAATCATTGTGATGGGTGCTTGTTCCGTGGGCATTGATATAATCAATCTGTTCTGGTGCCACATTTGCTTCTTCCATGGCAAGTTTCATGGCCATTCCTGCACCTTCTCCGTCTTCTGCCGGAGATGTGATATGATAGGCATCTCCTGTTGCACCGTATCCCACTACCTCTGCATAAATCTTTGCACCTCGTTTTTTTGCGTGCTCTAATTCTTCCAGAAGCACGATTCCTGCTCCTTCTCCCAGTACGAATCCGTCTCTGTCTTTGTCAAAGGGAATGGAGGCTCTCTTAGGATCCTGGGAAGTAGAAAGAGCAGTAAGTGCTGTAAATCCTGCCACGCCTGTAGGACAGATACAGCTTTCTGCACCGCCCGCAACGCAGATATCCAAATCTCCGTACTCAATGGCACGGAAAGCATCCCCAATACAATGTGTGCCAGAAGCACATGCCGTTACTACGTTTGTGCATTTCCCACGAAAACCTAGCTGAATGGAAACATTTCCTGCTGCCATATTGGAGATCATCAGAGGTACCATCAGAGGATTGACTCTGGAAGGACCTTTTGTCAGGATTTTCTCATAGTTGGTTTCTACGGTCTGGAGGCTTCCAATCCCGGATCCGATAATCACACCGGCACGAAACGGGTTTTCCTCTTCCATATGAAGTCCTGCATCTTCAAATGCTTCCTTTGCCGCTGCAACTGCATACTGTGAGAATGTTTCCATCCTTTTTGCAGCTTTAAAATCCATACGTTCCTTTGCCACAAATCCTTTTACCTCTGCTGCCAGCTTCACTTTATAATCAGAAACATCAAATTTCGTGATGGGGGCGATTCCTACTTCTCCTTTTCGGATATTTGCCCAGAATTCTTCTACTGTATTACCAATGGGTGTCACAGCTCCAAGTCCGGTGATTACTACTCTTTTTTTCATCCGCTTCTCCTTTTCCTACATGGCCATTCCGCCGTCTACACTAAGTACCTGTCCTGTAATATATCGTGCCTTTTCTGATGCAAGAAATGCCACTGCCTCCGCTACATCTTCCGGTTTTCCAAACTGTCCCAGGGGAATTTGCTTCTTCACATTTGCCTGCACCTCTTCTGAAAGCACTTCTGTCATTTCCGTACAGATAAATCCAGGTGCAACTGCATTCACTGTGATTCCTCTGGATGCCAGTTCTCTGGCTGCTGATTTTGTCAGCCCGATGACACCAGCCTTTGCTGCACAATAATTTGCCTGTCCGGCATTTCCCAAAATTCCGGAAACCGATGAAATATTAATAATCCGGCCACTTCTCTGCTTCAGCATCTGTCTGGAAACAAAGCGTATGCCATGAAAAGGACCTTTCAGATTGGTCTGCAACACTGCATCATAATCTTCTTCTGTCATTTTCATCAACAGTCCATCTCTTGTGATACCGGCATTGTTTACCAGCACATCAATCCTTCCGTAAGTCTGAACCACTGTTTTAAAAAATGTTTCACATGCATCATAATCAGAAACGTCACACGCATAAATTTCTGCCATACCCTGATTTTCTAAAATTTCCTGCTTTACACTTTCTGCCTGCTCTTTATTTCCCCGGTAATTGATTACCACAAACATCCCGTCTTCTGCCAGCTTCTTTGCGATTGCTCTTCCGATTCCTCTGGAAGCGCCTGTTACAACAGCCACTTTTTGCTCTAACATAATGCATTCCCTACTTTCTCTATATCTTCCCAGGTTCCTACCTGATAAATCTTCACATCACGGTTAATTTTCTTTACAAATCCTGATAACGTACGCCCAGGGCCAATCTCAACAAAGGTATCCACTCCATTTGCGATCATTTCTTCCACACTCTGCTGCCAATGCACTGGTGAAGAAATCTGCTGTACCAGCAATTCTTTTGTCTGCTGGATATCCCATACATACTTTGCTGTCACATTGGTTACATAAGGCACTTGAAGCTGTGAAAATGGCATAGCCTCCAGCACCTCTTCCAAGCATGCTCCGGCTTCTTGGAGCATAGGTGAATGGAATGGGCCGCTGACCTTTAAGGGCAAGACACGTTTTGCCCCAGCCTCTTTCAGCACCATGGCAGCTTTCTCTACCTGCTCTTTCCATCCAGTAATTACAATCTGACCCGGACAGTTATAGTTTGCCACGCTGACTCCTTCCATACCGAACAGCCCTGCATCCACAGCCTCTGCCGTCATGCCTAACACTGCCGCCATAGAGCCTTTTCCACCGGGAACCGCATGCTCCATGAGAATTCCGCGTTTTCTTACCGCCATAATGGCATCCTGAATCTTCATTCCTCCCGCAGAAGCGATGGCACAATATTCTCCAAGACTCAATCCTGCAGTCACATCCGGTTTCAGATTCTGCTCTCTTACTACACGCTCCATGGCCATGCACACGGTTACCAGTGCTGCCTGTGTATATTCTGTCTGGTGAAGCAGTTCATTCTCTTCAAAACACAGGGCTTTCATGTCCAGCTTCAGGTTTTCTGAAGCTTCTTCTATGATATTTCTGGCTGTCTGGCTGTTCTCATAAAAATCTTTTCCCATTCCTGCCATCTGAGCACCCTGCCCCGGAAACATAAATGCAATCTTACTCATGATTTCCCATTCCTTTCATAACTTCTTCTGCCTGAGCCAGAAGTTTTTCAATAATTTCTTTACAAGGAAGAATGTCGTGAATCATGGCCGCAGACTGTCCTGCCATGACACTTCCATTTACCACATCTCCATCTACCACTGCTTTTCTGAGACTTCCCAGTGTCAGGAGCTCCAGTTCTTCAAAAGGCACACCTTCCTGTTCCTTTTCCAAATAAAGTTTTGTCATCTGGTTTCTGAGAGCCCTCACCGGATGGCCTGTACTTCTTCCTGTTACCCTGGAATCAATGTCTTTTGCCTTTACGATATAATTTTTATAGTTCTCATGCACCTGTGCTTCCACAGAAGCTACGAAACGTGTTCCAATCTGAACGCCTTGGGCACCAAGCATAAAAGCAGCTGCCATTCCTCTTCCATCTGCAACTCCTCCTGCTGCAATCACAGGAATCTTCACTGCATCTGCAATCTGCGGAACAAGAACCATAGTTGTATTTTCTCCAATATGGCCGCCTGCCTCGGTTCCCTCTGCCACCAGGGCATCTGCTCCGCAGCGCTCCATACGTTTTGCCAAAGCTACGGAGGCAACCACAGGAATCACCTTGATTCCAGCTTCCTTCCACATTTTCATATATTTTTCAGGAGAACCTGCACCGGTAGTCACCACGGGAACCTGCTCTTCCACTACAACTTTTGCTACTTCATCCGCATAGGGACTCATCAGCATGATATTCACACCAAAGGGCTTCTCTGTCTTCTCTTTTACCAGGCGGATCTGTTCTCTCACCCACTGGGCAGGAGCACTGGCTGCTCCGATGATTCCAAGACCTCCCGCTTCTGATACAGAGGCTGCCAGACAATGCTCTGCCACCCAGGCCATGCCTCCCTGAATCACTGGTGCTTCGATATTTAAAAGTTCTGTAATTGCAGTTTTCATTTTCTATTATCCTCTCTTCTTCTCTATGCTGCTCATACGGTAAGTTACCATTCCAAAAGGCTTCCGGCCCAGGAAAGTCCTGCTCCAAACCCTGCAAATATCAGCTTATTTCCTCTTTTCAGACAACCTTTCCGGTTCCATTCATCCAAAAGAATCGGGATACTTGCTGCGGAAGTATTTCCATATTCCTGAAGATTCATGGGGAATCTGGAAATGTCCACTCGGATCCGTTTTGCTGCTGCCTCAATAATTCTTCTGTTTGCCTGATGCAGAAAGAAATAATCAATCTCTTCTCTCTTTATCCCTGCCTTTTCCAGCAGTTCCTCCACGATTTCCGGTACACTGCGCACGGCAAACTTAAACACGCTCTGACCATCCATATGAATAAAAGACTCCTGAATCTTTTCCGGCTGCTGCCAGTCTTTTCTGTGACGGCTCATACCCGTAAGTACATCACCTCTCGCTCCGTCTGAATGTGCCGCATGAATGCTCAGCCCTGTTTCTTCTGCGGATAGCACGGCTGCCCCTGCTCCATCTCCGAATAAGATACAAGTCCCTCTGTCACTCCAGTCGACCATCTGAGACATGCTGTCTGCTCCGATGAGCAGCACCTTTTGATAGATTCCTGCCTGAATATAAGCCTGAGCAGTCTGGTACGCAAACAAGAAACCGCTGCATGCTGCATTTAAATCAAAACACACTGCATTTACCGCACCTATCTCCTTCTGCACCCTGCAGGCCACACAGGGAAAAATGATATCCGGTGTGGAAGTAGCGACTAAAATCAAGTCAATCTCTTCCGGTGAAATTCCTCCATTTTCCAGAGCCTTTCTGGCTGCCCTGGAAGCCATAGCAGATGTTGTTTCTTCTTCTGTTACATGCCGGCGCTCAATCCCGGTACGTTCCCGGATCCAGGCATCGTTGGTATCGACCAGCCTTGCCAGATCATCATTTTCCACAGTTCTACCCGGAACATAAGAACCGGTGCCCAATATTTTTCCTGTCATGGTTACTCTCCCATTGTTTTTCTGAGATACTATATTTAATACTTTGAGTATAAATTATTTTGAATATATGTTATTTTGATATTCAAAGTATATCATTAAAAAAATATTTGTCAAGATAGGATTTAAAGTTTTTTCAGCCTACATTTTTTTGTAGGCTGAAAAGTCACACAAGTATTTCTCTTCCCAGATACAAGGAATACAGATATACTTCTTTTACCTTCTTCTGTGTCAGCCGCTCCAGTGCCTCTTTATAATACTGAAGCTGTACCTGGTATTTTTCCACCAGGGTTTCCGGTTTCCGGTTCCAGACTTTATCCGTCTTATAATCCACCAGCACCAATTCCCCGTCTTCTTCAAAATAGGCATCTATCATTCCCTGCATCAAGATTTCTTCCCCGGAATCATATCTCTCCTGTATCTGGTTTGCCGGAACACTCATAACAAAAGGCTGTTCCCGGTACAACGCTCCCTGCATACTGGCAGCCTTCATACGCTGGCCAAGAGAACTTTTCCCAAACTTGTAAATCTCCTGGTCTTGTACTGCCTCCCGCATTCTGGATGTAAGACGCCCCTTAGAAACCATGGTATCAAGCTGCTCTTTTATATGGTCTAAAGATTCCAGGCAAGTATAATCCAGGCATTCCAATACCCGGTGATAAGCAGTACCCCTCTCTGCACCTTCCAATACGACCTCTTCTTCCCTCATGAAAGCAGGAATATAGCTTTCCTTTTCCTGAGTTTCCTCAGCATCCGGTGCATTTTCTTCTGTGTCTTTATACAGAAATGTACTTTCCTCATCCACAGGCTCCTGCATCCGCTTCACCTCGGAAACAGTCAGCTTAGATGGAATCTCCGCCTGGTCTTTATAGGGATAGTCGTATGAAAAACTCTCCTGCAAATGTGCTCTTAATTCCCGGTCATACACCTGTTCACAATCCCACAGAAGTAATTCCCCTTTTTTTATCATTTCCTCTGTCCGAAGTTTCGTCTCCTCCTGCACCAATTCCAATGGAGAAACTATGCGGAGCATAAAGTCCCCGGGGCCTTCATACCAGGGATTCAAAGGATATACCGAACAATCAAAGGACTGATATAAGGGCTTCATGGCCTTATGCCGTGCCAGTGCCGTAAGAATCCAGTCCAGATAACTTTTCCCTTTCATACGCATTTCATAAGAAAGTTTCTGTTTTTCCTGACGTTTCAGCATTTCGAAACGCTGCAAGGTTTCCTTTAATTTCAAAACAGCACCTGTAAGAATCAGCTTCTCTTTTGCCCTTGTCAGTGCCACATAAAGAATCCGCAGTTCCTCTCCCAGGCTTTCCAAGGTGATTTCCTGCTGCACTGCCCTCTGGATTATGGTTCTGGTACGTATTCGGAAGGTTTCATCCACATAAGGAGCACCGATTCCAAGATCTGGATGCAGCACAATACTCTCTCTGGCATCCTGAAAATTCATCTGTTTCCCCATTCCTGCCACAAATACAATGGGGAACTCCAGACCCTTACTTCCGTGGATACTCATAATGCGAACCGTATCTTCCTGCTCTGACAAAATATTTGCTTCCCCAAAATCCACCTGGTATTTGTTCAGATTTTCAATATAACGGATAAAATTAAACAAGCCCCGGTAACTGCTGCTCTCATAACTTCTCGCCTTTTCAACCAGCATAAGAAGATTTGCCTTCTTCTGCTCCCCTGACACAAACGCCTGCTGATAGAATAAAAATCCTGTGGCATCAAAAAAATCCCAGATCAGTTCATGCATAGGTGTATAAGGAACCTTATCTCTTAATTTCCTGTACACAGTCAAAAACTTTCGCACCTTTTCCCCTAATGGGCTGTCAAGCTGCTCTGCCAGAAGGACTGCTTCAAACAGGCTTGCTTTCTCTGCTTCCTGTCCCAGAATCTTAATTTCCGCCAGTTCCTGGAAATGAAATCCATCCGGCATTCCTCTCATGGCTCCTGCCAGGGGAATATCCTGAAGAGGATTATCCAAAATCCGCAGATAATCCAGCACTGTAACAATCTCCGGGGCAGAGAAATACCCTGTCTTCGTTGTAACACTTGCCGGAATCCCACAGGAATTTAAAATTTTCTTAAAAGTTTCTGCCCATCCCGACATGGTTCTCAGCAAAATGGTGATATCTGAGTATCTGGCAGGACGGTATGTTTCTGTCTCCTTATCCAGAATTTGCTGATTTTCCATCAGTTCCCGGATACGAAGGGCAGTCATTCTGGCCTCCAGCTCCCGCTCTGTCTGGGAATCTTCCTTTTCTTTCCACACCTGGTCATCTGCTTCCAGCGACAGGACTTCAGCTGCTGGTTCTGTCTGCTCCATGGGCGGAAATTCCCGTGCCGGATACAGGGCAGCATCTTCATCGTATTCCACTCCGCCCAAATCTTCTCCCATAATCTGATAGAACAGATAATTCACACTCTCAAGCACTTCCCTGCGGCTTCGGAAGTTTTTATGAAGATCAATACGAAGCTTTTTCTCCCCCGGTGTCAGTGGATAAGTACGGAATTTTTCCATAAACAAATCCGGCCTTGCAAGACGGAAACGGTAGATGCTCTGTTTCACATCCCCCACCATAAAAATATTATAGATTCCATCTTCTATCCCTGACACTGCGGTCAGTAACTTTTCCTGTACCAGATTGCTGTCCTGATACTCATCAATCATAATTTCCTTAAACTGTTCTGCCAGCTCTCTGGCAGCATCTGTCCTGCAATCTCCCTCTTCCCTGTGCTCCACCAGAATTTCCAGTGCATAATGCTCAAGATCTGCAAAATCAAGAATATTCTTCTCTTTCTTCTTTTCCTGATAAAGATTCATAAAACGCAGTGTCAGATTCACCAGCACACCAACCGGTTTCCCTGCTTTTTGCAGATGCTCTATAATTTCCTCTGGTGTCTCCTGAAAATATTTTGATTGTATCTCATTGATCAGATCTTTTGCCTGGCTGCGTAGATCTTTTGCCAGCTTCTGCTGCTGCTCAGATACCTGCTCTTTTTCCGCTTTTTTCCCGGGTGGGAGCCGTTTAAACTCCATCTTATCAAGACAGGTCTTCCACTGGGAAAAAGTCTCTGCCTTCAGTGCCTGGCTGGCACCTGCATGCTCTGACTCCAGAAGCTCCAGGTAAAATCCCGGCCCATCCGGCTGCCTGCATATCTCTATGGCTTGGGCAAGAAGCTCTGCCGCCTCTTTTACTTCCTTCTCAACCTCGGCTTTGATACACTGCATCCAGGGTGCCTGTTCCAGATCTTCTGTATTCTGAATCTCATATGCCTGCCTGCAGGATTCCAGCCATTCCCCGGGATAGGGATAACTCATGGAAAACTGGTATAATTTCAGCATCAGATCTACAATTTTTGTATCTGTTTTCCCACTGGAAAATCCGTCTACAAAATCCGTAAATTCCTGATTTTTCTCACAGGCATAAGCCTCCTCCATGACCTGTTCTGCCACATCTGCCTGCAATAGACGCATTTCGCCCTCATCCCCCATGCGAAAAGAAGGGTCTAAGTCAATCAGATGAAAATAATTCTTCACCACATAGGAACAAAAACTGTCAATGGTGGTAATCTGTGCATGGTGTACCAGGATACTCTGCCTCTGTAAATGTTCATTCTCCCGGTCTGTCTCAAGCTGCTTCTCAATGGCCTGACGGATACGTTCCTTCATCTCTCCGGCTGCCGCCCTGGTAAATGTCACAATAAGAAGCTGATCAATATCTATGGGATGCTGCTGATCTGTAATCAGCTGAAGAATCCTCTCAACAAGAACCGCTGTTTTCCCGCTTCCTGCTGCTGCACTGACCAGAATATTGCAGTTTCTTGTATCAATGACTCTTCTCTGTTCTTCTGTCCATGAAACACCCATTCTACTTCTCCTTCCCATTGGAGGATTTGTCCTCATGCAAATCCTCATCTATTTTTTTCCAGATTTCATCCTCACGATAGCTGTGCAGCCTCCGGTATGTGTAGCCCGGAATTTTCTCATCAAAACCACAAACACTGCGGTAAGGACAATACTCGCAGGCATTTTCTTTCTGTTTTTCGAATGGATTTACGTCGGTATTTCCATTTAAAATTTCCTGTCCGATTTCTTTTGCTTTCTTATTTACATAACACATCATATTTTGGAACTGTTCCTGACAGGCGACTTTTGAATTGCTGCTGAATCCGCCTTTTGCTGTATATTTCACAGGCACTACCAGAGACTCTGCCGAAGCTCCTGACGCCAGATTCCGGTCAAGTTTTACCAGAATCTCCGGTTCGGCCCCTGCAATCCCATCCATTTTCATTTTCTTTAATACGTCTTGTTCCGGATGCTCTTCATCTTTTACATCTTCCTGATTTAAAATCGGATCCTTGATATTGTAATAAAAAATCCCGGCAGGCACTGCCTTTTTCCCCGGAAAACGCTTTTGCTCCAGCTCAATGGCAGCATTCAGATAAAGAGCCAGTTGCAGTTGAAGACCATAATACAGCTTTACAAGATCCAGCTTTGTTGTACCCGATTTATAATCAATGACCTTTACCAACATCTGGTCATCTTCTCCTTCACAGAGATCAATCCTGTCTATGCGTCCTCTCAAAGAAAGTTTATCCCCCTGATCCAGCGAAAAATTTAAACTGTCTATGTTATCTTCCTGACCAAATGCCCATTCTGTCAGAGCCGGATAAAATTCCCCCTGCCTAAGCTGGCACTGCAAAGCCCAGACGCTTCTCTTGACCATCCGCTTCGCCCTGTTTACCGTGTAGGCATTTCTTGCACTGCTTCGAAGAACCGTATCTCCTGACTTTTCCACCACTTCGTCTACACAGGCTTCCGCAAGTGCATCCCTGTCCTGATCCTCCAGTTCTACCCATTTCCTTCCCTGCTCCCGCACCTTCTTTGCAAAAAGATCAAGACTGTCATGAAGCAAGGTACCTAAATCTGCCATACTGAATTCATAACGGACTCTCTCCCTAAGCCTGAGCCCATACGACAGGAAATGCGAACAGGCACACTTTGCAAACTGTTCCAGTCTGGTTGCACTGTTCTCTAACTGGGTTCCATAAAGTGCATGAGCAACTCCCCTGCCAAGGGCATCTTGAGGATTGACATAATACGCCCCGTCAATCAGGCCAAGCACCAGGCTCTCCCATTGTTTCTGGCTTTTAAACCAGGACAAAAGTTCTTCAAAAACAGGAGACTCCTTCATCTGGCTGCTCAGCTCCCGTGACAGACGGTCTAAGGCACTGTACGGGCTTTCCAGAAACAATTCTGTTTCTTCCTTTTTCCTTGCATCCGGAAACAGCCGCTCCACTTGTGTAA
Organism: uncultured Blautia sp.; assembly: GCA_900556555.1. Lineage (GTDB taxonomy): Bacteria > Bacillota > Clostridia > Lachnospirales > Lachnospiraceae > Blautia. The sequence goes on along the minus strand of USPF01000008.1, from coordinate 3,965 downwards.
TCAGAAAAGACGGAGACAAGGCTTCCCCATTCCCATCTAATCTGCTGTAAGAAAGATACACCTTTTCGGATGGTTTTGTCAGGTTTAAATACAAATAAAACTTTTGTGTGTAAAGTGCTTCTTTGGCTGTAGGTGCCAGAGAAAGACCTCTCTCCTCCAAAGGTTTTTTCAGTTCTTCCCTGTTTAAATCAGACAGAAGTTTTCCTGCCTGCTGCTCTTTTGGAATTTTTCCTTCATTTACACCCACAAAAAATAAGACCTTAATCTCTTTTAATCTGGTTCTCTCCATATCCCCCACCAGAACCTGATCGGAGGTAGGCGGAACCACTCCTACTTTTGCCTCTGAAAGACCGGCATCCAAAATTTCTTTAAACTCTTTTGGTCTTACCTGCTGTTCACCCAAAATTTCCACCATTTTGTCCAGCAGATCCATAACAATCCTGTATATCTGGCTGTATTCTTTCTCAAGAGCCAGATTCTGCTCTTTGTGGAATTTTTCTTCGTAAACTCTTAGCTGTTCCTCTATGTTGTTTTCACAGATAAATTCATACAATGCCCGTGCATAATTTCTCACAGTTGCCTGCGGCTCCCGTATTTTCCGGTAAAAAGGCTCCCACTTATCCACCAGCTTTGCACGAATCTGGTTCAGCAATACACATTCTTCCGGGACTTCTCCACGGTAACTCCGCACCCACTCTTCCTTCCATTTGGAAAACCCACGGATTCCCATAGCTACCACATAATTTTCCAGCCTGTCTGTCTCCTCCTCAGAGATGTCCGTAAGCCCACAGCGAAGCAGGCGGAAAACACTTTCATAAGTAAAGTTGTCCACCACCAGGTCAACTGCCGCACGGATATATTCCACAAAAGGATTCAAAAAAATCGAATGTTTCTGGTCTATAAAACAGGGAATCCCGTATTTTCCAAAGGCTCTGGCTGCTGCCGGGGCATATACTTCCATATCCCCGGAAATCACAGCAAAATCACTGTAACGATATCCCTCTTTTCGCACCATTCTTCTAACCAATGCTGCCGTTTCTTCCATCTCTGTTCCAGGATTCAAGCTTTCCCGGATACAGACCGCATCTTGCTCCTTTGTGAGAAGGCTTACTGCCTGCGCCCCGGCATTTCCATACCGGAACAGCTTCTGCTCCAGAAATCTCATGGCCGGGTGTTCCAGAAAACGCCCTCTGTAATCATCTTTTTTCTCTGGTATCCAGCATTCCTTCCAGGGAATCTTTTTTTCTTTTGCAAGTTTACATAATCCAGAAACCGTCTGCTTACTGAGATAAAAAAGCTGATGGGGACTTCCCAGTTTATACGGATCTTCTCTGCGGTCTATAGTGATGGTGACATACACTTCCTTGCAAAGAACCAGAAGCTTCTCCAAAAGCTGCATCTGAATCGGAGTAAACCCCGTATAACCATCCAGCACCAGAATGCTGTCCTTTAATTTTCCTGATTTTTCTGCCACCTGGCCAAGTACATCCAGCACTTCCTCCTGGATATAAAAATGCTCACCCAGATACTCAAAAAATCCCTGGTATAAAACAGCAATGTCTTTTAGCTTATAATACAATTCCGGTTTCTTTTCCACATCCTCCAGAATCTCTTCCAAATCCTCTGCTGCAATTTCATACTGCCGAAGCTCTGAAACCATAGATTTAAGCTGGGAAACATATCCCTGCTTATCCATTTTTGCGCCAAGAATCTTGAGTTCTTTCTTTTTCTCTTGGGCTACCCTTCGAAGAACCATGCTTTTTCCTGTTTCTTCCAAAAGCTCCCCTCTGATATCCCCAGTTTCCTCCAGCACTCGGAAAGCCAGACGTTCAAAACTTAATACATCAATATTCATGATTCCTTTTCTCGGATGCATGGTAACCAGATCTTTCTGAGTCTGCATGGTAAACTGCTCCGGCACCAGCACAAGATACTGCCTCTTGGGATTTTCCATAGATTCCCTGATGATTTTATGGTAAATATAGTAAGATTTCCCTGCCCCGGAAGGGCCGAAGACAAACTGTAATCCCATTTATGCCTCCTTATCAGTCAAAAAAACGCTCAATCACTTCCGCAATTCCGTCGTGGTCATTATCATTCTCCGTAATATAATCTGCCACTTCTTTTACCTTTTCCTGGGCATTTGCCATGGCTACACCTAAACCCGCAAATTGAATCATAGACAGATCGTTAAAGCCATCTCCGCAACATACCATCTCTTCTCTCTTGATTCCCAAAATATTCAGCAAATGTCTCAGACAGTATGCCTTATCTACATTCTTCGGTGTGATTTCCAGGAAATACGGTTCTGAGCGGAACACCTGGGCTTCGTGCATATACTTCTGGGCAAACACAGGCTCAAGGGTTTCCAAGTCCTCCGGCTCTCCAGTCATTAAACATTTATTTACCGGAAAATCCACATAGGTTCCGAAATCCTCATGATAAACCACAGGAATCCCGTTAATCTTTGCCTCAATATCCATATATTTATCCGGACATGTTCCTGCTATAATCTCATCTCCATGATACGTAATAATCCCGGCCCCATATTGCAGGGCATCCCTCCATAATTTCCCCGGCAATCTTGGCGGAAGTGTTTTGGAATACACACATTCTTTTGTCTTAAAATTCAAAATTCTGGCTCCGTTAAACGGCATAATATAGCTTCCAAACCGCTGAAATTCCAGTTCCTGTGCTACATAAGAAGTTCCCTGGGGAGGTCTTCCGGAAGCAATGGCAACAGGAATCCCCCTTTCCTGTAAATGAATGATAGCTTCTTTTGTTTTTTCACTTACTTCTTTCTTAGAATTTGTCACGGTTCCATCGATATCTAATACTAATAATTTATATTTCATAATCCCTATCCTTTCTATGCAGATTATACCCTCCACACAAAAGATAATCAATGAAAAAAAGAGAACAGCCTCTAAGAACTGTTCTCTTCCCTATCTTGTATATTATTTTCTTCAGCAATTATTTATCATAGTTAAAAATGCTGTGATAGTATTTATCTTCTTTGTCATTCAGACCAATTGGAGCAATTTTTGACTGTTCCATGAAATAATCATGCAGTTTCTCTTTCATAGTCTTTTTTTCTTCTGTTTTCTTTTCTTTTGCTTCCATAAAGCATAGCCTCTCTTTTTCTTTTTAACTCTTTATTAATAAGTTTCTCTTTACGGTTTGTAATCATAGCACTTTAAAAACACAAAAACAATACCCCTTTCTTCACTTCTCCCTTTTGACTTTTCCCACTTCACTGTGCTAATATACTCAAAATTATTTTTTCACTTTTAGCTGTTTTTTTTGTCTTTTTTTTATGCAACTTCCTCAATCTTTCTCTCTTGTTTTATTATAATAAAGAGTAGTTTTAAAAACAGTTTTGTTCTTATTTTGCAGTTATATTTTTCTGTTTTGTCTAATATGCTATAGAAAGGAATCCAGGAGGTGCGGCCATGAGCTCAAAAACAAAAATTGTTGTATTACATATGAAAGAAATCATTTATACCGGAATCTTTCTGATGCTGGCCATTGTACTGGCTGTTCTGCTTTTCTTCATGTTCGGCAAAAACAAACATGCAGACCCTGCAAGTGCAGATGTAATCTATCATGCCGGTGTCTACACCAGTCCTATTACTCTCAATGATAACACCTTCGATGTACAGGTTACTGTAGATGAAAACCATATTAATTCCATTTCCCTGGTAAATTTAAGCGAAACAACCACCGCTATGTATCCTCTGATGGAGCCGGCTCTGGATGCACTTTCCAGCCAGATTTATGCTTCACAATCCACCGAAAACATTACTTATGGAGAGGAAAACAAATATACTTCAATGATGCTTTTAGATGCCATTAACCAGGCATTGGAAAAGGCAAAATTGCCATAAAAAACAGCCGCTTTTACGCATACTGATATGCCCCTTGTCAAGTAGACAGGTGAAATATCTAAAGTTAAGCGGCAAAAA
>USPF01000007.1 GCA_900556555.1 uncultured Blautia sp. | reverse complement strand
CATTTTGAACGAAAAGTCCTCTTTTTCCGTAGAGGCTGTTATTTCACAGCCCCTTTTAATATCTTTTAATCTTCTTAGATGGTGTTTTTGCAAACTCTGTATCACGGACTTTCAGCCTGTAGACTCTTTTATAAGCAGGTGCTCCCTGGTTGTAAGTATCTATGACTTCCTGAAGCACTGCCTGGATATCTTTGATTTCTTTTTTCTTTGCATACTCATAATCCGGGAAAATTTCTGCTTCTATGACACCTTCGCTCTCCCGCACCAGGATTTGTTTATTTTTTAAAGATATGCAATACTCTGATTTTCAAATACCGCACTTCCATCTATAACTCCCAAACAGATTCCCTCTCCCGGTTTTGTATACATGCGGGTATTCAAGGCAACTCCGTCCACATACAGTGTAGCAATCGTATCATCCACGATAATCTGTACATGATATTTCTTTCCAGGAACCAGACGAATCAGACGTTCCAGTCCCATATTGTTCATCTGTGGCCACGGCCAGTTCGGAGATTTCTCGAAGATCACACGATCCTTCGGGCATTCAAATGTAAAGGAATAGAATTCATCATCCGCTTCCTGAGCCCGTACTCCGATTGAAAATCCACGGGTACCCTCAGTAAATGTGACATCTGCTTCGTATCGGTAGCAGTCACCGGTCTCCGTTACTACATGCCGTAATGCTCTTCCTGATTCTTTTTCCAGTTTTACATCATCCAGCTTTTTCTCATTCTTAAATGCATTCCATACCGTATCCGGTATCCGGCAGCCTAAAGTGCCGTCTTTTCTCTGATACAGTTCATGTGCGACAAAAGTTCCTGCCCAGATAAAATCTTCTTTATCTGCCTCCGGTCTGTACCAGAGATTTGCACTGTCCGTCTCGTTGGCACGTGTCGGAACCCATCCAAACAGAATCCTCTGATTATTCAGCATGAAGGTTCTTCCTGCATAATAAGCTCTTCCGTCAAAAGCATCGTCATCCGGTGCGATCCAAGGTCCTTTCAGGCTTTTTGCCATACGGTACACCTGTGTGGATGCATGGGAATATTCTGTTGTGATCAGATACCACCAGTCTCCCATCTTAAAAAGATCCGGCATCTCATGCATGGTAAACAGATCCGGTGCCCAGAAATCCCCCTGAAACTCCCAGTCTGCAAGATCATCTGATGTAAAATAAACGGTTCTTCCTGTTGTTTTATGCTTGTCTCCTTCCAGACGTGCCCCCAGAATCAGAATATATTTTTCGGATTCGTCATCCCACAGTACAAACGGATCTCTCCAGTCATCCGGATCATATCCCGGCTGCGGAACAAAGGTCACTGCATCCTGCGTCTTTGTCCAGTGTTTCAGATCCTCACTGGCCGCATGCATCAGTACCTGAGATGGTTTTCCCTGTTTTGGATAATCTCTGTTGTAACCGGTGTAGAATGCATGATATTTTCCTTCTCTGTCTTCGCAGATACTTCCGGCAAAGATAAACTGATCCTGCTCTTCATCCGTTCCTCTCGGAATTGCCACACCGCAATCCTCATAAGTCACAAAATCCTTTGTGGTTGCCAAATCCCAGCCAAATGGTTCTCCAAAAGGACACGGGACTCTGGTATCTCTCTGGTGGAACAGATAGAATGTATCATCCTTTCCAAAAGGCATGCAATCGCCAAACCAGGTATTTGGATGCTGATAGTAAATTTTCATAATTTTCCTCTCTTTCCTGCCCGCAGGCATATAATTATCCTTTGACTGCTCCGGCGGTCAAACCGCTGAGCATGTACTTATTCGTAAAGAAATAAAACAAAAATGTCGGTAACACAGTGACGGTAATTGCCGCAAATGTAGCACCCCAGTCTGTAGTTCCCATAAAACCGACAAAGTCGTTCAGCCCCAACGTAACAGTTTTCATATTGGTAGATCTCGTAAACGTATAGGCATTGATAAAATCATTCCATGTAAAGACACCCTGCATCGTTGCTACCGTCAGCAGCGAGTTCGTCGACATCGGAAATACAATCTTGAAAAATGTCCGCATCGGTGAACACCCATCAATGATTGCAGCCTCGATAATCTCATCCGGCAGGAATTTACTGAATGAATAAAACAGCTGAATCGAGTATGACAGAGAGAACGCAATCTGTGGCAAAATGACTGCCGGATAGGTGTTGAGGATTCCCATCTTACTAAAAATAGTGAATAACGGAATCAATGCAACCTGAAACGGAAGCATCAATCCAAGTAAAAAGTAAGACAAAATCTTCTTATTTCCCCTAAATTGGATCTTACTCAACGCAAACCCTGCCATAAAACTGATCAACAGTAACGGAATTAAAACTCCTACTGTGATTATAATACTATTCTTAAAATAGTTCAGCATTGGACTCGTTGTGAACACTTTAATGTAATTTTCAAAATTTAAAGCACTCGGCAATGCATAAGATGGCAGACTCCGAAAATCATCTGTTGTCTTCATACTGGAGATGATTACATAAAAAATGGGATATACCTGTAAAATAATCAGCAGGGCTGCTGTAATGGTTTTTAACCCTGTAAAAATATTTCTCTTGGTCTTTAATCTCATTCTTCACCACCTCTTTCCGTAAACCGTCTAAACAGAAATCCTACTATTAAGCAAATGGCTACAATAACCATCGCAACCGCACTGCCATATCCATATTTCATACTGGTAAATGCCTGTTTATACATGTATGTTGACATTAATTCTGATGAATTTCCAGGTCCACCCTTTGTCAACAGATATGAAATATCGAAAGAACGCAAAGAGCCATTTAATACCAGGATGCAATTTGCTATGATTACCGGTCTGATATACGGTATTTTTACATATCTGTACTGTTGAATTACATTTGCTCCATCCATGATAGCCGCTTCATCCAGTTCTTTCGGAATTCCTATCAAAGCTGCATAAAAAATAACCATGTACAATCCAAGATATTTATATCCCTCGACCGATGCTGCAATAATTAATGAAAGAGAATCATTTGAAATCCACTCCATATACAGCAAATCCGGATTAAATAACGAAAGTAAAGCATTAATAACACCAGTTGGTGTTACAGAAAACAATTTCGTAAAAATCTGACAGATAGCAACCGATGAAATTACTACCGGCACATAATATAGTGTCTGTAGTCCGGCTCTGAACTTTGTGATTCTTGACAGGAAAATCGCAAAAAGCAATCCGCCAAACACCTGGATCACAACACATATTACGGTATATACAAGTGTATGTAACACCGTCGTCCAGAATACGGTGTCCTGCGTAAATAACTGTTTATAATTCTCTATACCCAGAAATACCTTTTCTCCCACACCACTCCAGTCGAACAGGCTATAATAGCCTGCCCATATGACTGAAACCACTACAAACAATGTGTATACGATAAATGCCGGAAGTAAAAACATCAAGATTACCTTTTTTTGTCCATATGTCTTTTGCATGAAGTTTCTCCCTTCCTATCACCTATCATCATTTTGAATTATTGATGATAAATTGATCTGCTGCTGCCTCAAATTCTTCCGGAGTCTCTTTTCCCTGTGCCAGCTTCTGCTGCTCATCCACAATATTAGTCAAAGTTGCAGAATCCAGTTTATCATCCCAAGATACCCAGGCATCTGTAGCATTCTCAAACAGCGGTTGCAAATCATAAAACAACTGATCCAATCCTTCTGGAATCTCGTCATTAAACGGTGAAAATACCTGTGCTTCGTTATAACATGCTTCGGAATAATGATCACACATGTATTCGAAGAATTCTTTCATTGTATCATCATATGTTTTTGCGTTGAATGCGGTTCCAAATCCACCATGGATTGGTACATTGGTTTCCATATTTTCCTGGCCGTCAACATCCGGCACTGCAAAGAATCCAAGCTGTTCATTCTTATACATCTCACTTGCCTGAGTAATCTGACCTGATCCGCTATACCACATAGCACCATTTCCACCAAAGAACAAATCTGTCGCTGCTGTATAGTCTGTGCTTAAAAAACCACCCTGGAAATAATCTTCTGTACCAAGAGTGTATAACAGATTTGCACCCTCTTTTGCTGCTTCATTTTCAGAGAACGTATCTTCTTGGTCGATGTAATCCATAATGAACTGATCTTTCGTCATTCTCCACGGTGCGAAAGAAAGATATCTCATCAGCTGCCAGTTTTCTTTCCCTGCTACAATCAACGGAATCTCTCCATTATCTTTCAGTGTCTGGCAGACCTCTAGAAACTCATTCCATGTGGTTGGAGTTTCCAAATTATATTTTTCAAAAATATCTTTTCTATAGAAGAAAAATTCGCAGTTCAATGATTCTGGAAACAGATAAACATTGTCATCTTCCTTGTCCTTGAAGAAATCATAGACCGCAACGTTCATCTCATCTTTTTTACCAATACGTTCCAGTTCGTCACCGATATTTACAATACCTCCAATATCCTTTGCTGCTTCCGACAGTGCTCCATTCGCACATCCGTAAATATCCGGCAGTGTGTTACTATTAATATACAACTGTAATTTTGTCACATAATCAGCATCGCCACTGATTAGTTCAAATTCTGGCGGCTCCAAGCCTTTTTCCTCACTAAATTCTGTCAGCAGTTTTTTCATGATGATGTATTTTGCGGATGTTTCACTAGCTCGCATGAGAATCGTAATTTTCTTTCTCTCACCATTACTTCCATTATCTGTCTGTGTCGTTTTTTCCGATGTACCACTTCCACAGCCGGCCAAAAGTGTAGACGCTGTCATAACACCAGTTAATAACAAAGCACCTAATTTTTTCATTTTCATAGATTTGTACCCTTCCTTTCTAAAGATATATCACTCTGTTTGTTTTGTGGCTTTATTATATAAAAAATCTTTCATTCCTTGAATGAAAGATTTTCACAAAATTGGTACATATAAACACAAAACAGTAATAAATTTCCACACTCCTCTAAAAGTTATGTAATTATTTTCAACTTTTATCGTTATCTAATATTTTCCGTAACTATTCGGTGTTACCCCATATTTTTTCTTAAACACGCGGATAAAATAACTAACATCATGATATCCAACCTTCTCAGCAACATCGCTAATTTTATACTGATTTTTCAAAATCATTTTTTTGGCTTCTTTCAATCTATAATCCTGCAAAACGTCCAAAAAACTTTGATGATAAAAATTTTTCAATAGATTGTTAATATACGTTTTACTAATTCTAAACTTTTCTGCCAGGTGATCCAACGAAATATCCTGACTATAGTTTTCACAGATATAATCCATAATCTGTTTTGCCATCTGTTGTTTTTTATCAAGTTTTATATCCTGGTTATGCATCATAAGTTTCGTAATTGTATCATTCATAATACGCAATAATTCTTTTTTATTATGGCAAAAATAGATATTTTCCAATTTCAATGGCAAAATATTTCTGCTGTTTTCTCCCACTGCAACAATCTCATCACTAAATACATACTGAAAACAGTTAATCATCAATTCCATGGCTGCGTAACGCATTACATCAATGTCCTGACAGCCATCAAAAATTTTCTTTACAATTTCTTTTGCAGTCTCGATATATCCTTGATGAATCGCAGAAAAAAGTGTTCTTCTCTCTCCCACAGTTATTTCCCATGCTGTATTCTCCCACTGACAAACATCTTGATATTCAATGATTCCTCCATTTTCCTCATTTCCGATATTATTATCACAAGCTATAACACTTTGTCTGTATGCCATAGCCATATCGTAGGCCTCCTGAAACACCTGACTCATTCCAATTGCCATCGTACACTTCAGAATTTCCTGAATGCTCTTTAACATCTTTTCACAATATTTTTTACACCGACTGACAGCATCTTTTGGATTTACTCCCGCATCAAACCCAACCAAAAATGTATAACCCAATGGATCTGTCTCTGCATATACTTGATAACTAAATTTTTCCAGATATTCTTTACAGATATTACAGATAATAAAATCCAGTAGGCCTGGATCCATATCCAACTGTACTCCTCTGCAAAATTTTCCGTAAATAACCAAATATCTTTCTATTTTCAAATTAATCTGATTCATTTTCTTAATTAGTGCTTCCCGGTCTTTCATTCTTCCGTTCAGCAAATCAGAAATCAACTTTGTCCTGATTTCCGGCAAGGCTTTTTGATAATTTTTCTGAAGTTCATAATAATCCTGTCTTTCAAATCGGTTTTTCCGTATTTTTTTACATGTTTTTTCTATCACTTCATGCATTTCACGGAAATTCACTGGTTTTAACAAATAATCTGATACCCCTATCGTAATCGCCTGTTGTGCATAGCTAAAATTATCATATCCGGTCAACAGAATAACCTCGGTATCTGGATATTTTTCTTTTGCATATCTCGCAACCTGAATCCCAGTTTTTGCTGGCATTTTAATATCACTCAGTATAATATCTGGGTGATAGGAATCAATCAGTTCCATGCCTTCTTCTCCGTCCATTGCCTTTCCGACAATTCTACATCCATACATCTCCCACGGAAACGAACATAGTCCGTCCAAAATAATATACTCATCATCCAAAATCAAAATTTTTAACTCCATATTTTGCTTCTCCTCTCGTAAAAGGAATACAGATTTTTATACAAGTTCCATTTCCTGGCTTTGAATCTGCGATTAGGCCATACCCTTCTCCATACAGATAACGCAATCTCTGATGAACAGCATACATCCCAAGCCCCGTATGTGCAACAGAAATCTCCTTTTCTTTTCCTTCTGGCGGATCCAACAGATGGAGCAATGTATTCTGATCCATACCCACCCCATCATCTTTGATTTCAATCACAACATTATCATGCTTTATATAACCGATTATGTTCAAAGTCGTCTTCCCTTTCGATATCTCCACACTGTGTACAATTGCATTTTCAACCAGTGGCTGTATTGTCAGTTTGGGGATTTTTTCATCTAGAATATTCTCATCAATTGAGAAACACACCTGAAAACGCTCCCGGTAGCGTGTCTCCTGTATATACAAATAATCTTTTACGTATTTTAATTCTTGTCGGATACTAAAGATATCTTGCTTATTTCCAATGCTAATACGCATAAGATTACTGATTGCACTAACCATATCACAGATTTCTATCTCACCTTTTTTCATAGCCATCCAATTGACCGTATCCAGTGCATTATATAAAAAATGAGGATTAATCTGCGCCTGCAGAGCTTTAAATTCCATCTCTTTATTCAACAATTTACTGTTGGTCACTTCCTTCATGAGTTCCTCTATCTTTCTTGTCGTTTCATTAAACACCTGGTTCATCTCACCAAACTCGTCTTTTCTGTCTTCACTAAGACGTACCTCAAAATCTCCTTCTGAGAACTGATGCATCGCCAGTACAGTCGCTCGAATCGGGCGAACAATAACATAAGATAGTAAAAAAGAAAGAATACTACTGATAAACATTCCAATAATCAACGTCTTTATCATCTGTTTCTGAATCGGCAATATATCTGACGAAATCTCTCTAAGCGGTATAACACCAATCACTTTCCACTTTGTCGTATCAGACACCATATAAACTATCTGATATTTTTTCTTCTGCATCTGATATTCAAATTCACCTTCCGTAGCTTTAAAAAGCTGATCAGCCTTTTCCACAAGTTCCGATGTCCCCCCCTGTACAATCTGGTTATTTTCATCCAGAATCAATACTTCACCTTCAGATGCAAAATCAACATTTTTTCGGATTTGTTCCAGTGCATCAGAATTAATGGAAAGGCGGATGGTTCCAATCGGAGACATCTGCAAATTATCTCGCACTTCTTTTACAATTTGAATTTTTCCACTTTGTTCCAAATCATTGATACAAACAATTCCACCCATTGCATCTGTAGCTTGTTGTATCATCCGTGAAGCTTCTTCTTTCTCTGGCTTTTTTATCTCCTGTTTTACCGAAAAATAATAATTTTTTCCATTTTGTGCATAAATTTCCAAATCATCCACATAAAAGCTATTAAACAATCTCACCATCTGACGTTTTAATTCTCTTTCCCGTGAAAAATACCCTTCCTCGTAAACACCTTTCTCTCCATAACGAAGCTCTTCCTGTGTAGTTGCACTATATGCTATATAATTAATTTTGTCATATATCCCCTTCATAAAATACTCATAATTTTCTGACATCTGCCGAATGGTTTCCTGACTTTGGCGCACTGTCTTTTTCAAAATAATTTCTGAAGCCTTATTATAGGTGAAAATTGTAGATGTCAATGCAATTAATACTGTAATCGCTATACTCGGAAATAGAATTTTATAAAACGTTGGAATGTCCCTCATCTTTAACTTCATCTTCCACCTGTCCTTCCATAAATTCATTATAGCAAACTTCTTCTCATACATTACCTTCTATCACTGCATGTATTCACTATTGTATACACTTTTTTATTTTAACATTTCTATAATTTTTTTCTACAGCGTTCTATGAAACTCCAGAGATTCCACTTTTAATTTTGTATACTCAAATTTCCCACATTAAAAGACTTCTATCTTGAAAAATGAATATTTCAGCTCATAAAATAGTATTGCGGCAACAGATGAATTCCTGTTTCAATATTTTTCGGTTGAAAGTGTAATTTTGTAATTTTTAACCTACAGTTTTCAAACACAAGTAGGTAGCTTTTTAAAGATTCTGACTGCACACCTACTTATTTTAGATCCAAATAGGCTGCTAAATAAGATTCTCTAAATTCGGCTTATGTTTTAAGAGAGAAAACTAAGTTGAGAAGTGGAAAACTCGGAATTTAGCCTATTTCTCTCACAAAAAGTTAGGCTTATATACGAAAAACTCGCAATCCCACCTATTGGGGTCATAAAAAAATAGGTTGAAATGGGCAAATCACGAAATTTGACCCATTTATAGTCAAGCTGATAGAATTCCGAACTCTATAAATACTTTTTCAAATATCCGATAAAATCTCATATTTATAAGGATATTTTTCTATATAACCACTGTCGGTAGCTATTTCTTCTTTTTCAGGAGAACGTTTTAGAGGCAAATGTGACCCTCACGAGCCACATCTGCCTCTATTTAGAACCATCTATTCCTGACAGCCTGCTTTCATCTTTTCTTTATCTGTAAATAATGTCCTCTCTTCCAGGACCATTTGATACCATGGTAATCGGAAATCCCAGTTTTTCTTCTACAAACTCAATATACCTGCGGCAATTTTCCGGCAGTTCTTCGTATTTACGGATACCTCTGATATCACTCTTCCATCCCGGCAATACCTCAAAGACTGGTTTTGCTTTTTCCAGTAAAGAAGTAGTCGGAAATTCTGTGGTGATCTCCCCGTCAATCTCATATGCCACACAAACAGGGATTTCATCCAAATAACCAAGAACATCCAATACCGTAAATACCACATCTGTAGTTCCCTGAACACGGCAGCCATACTTAGAAGCTACACAGTCAAACCATCCCATACGTCTTGGACGTCCTGTTGTGGCACCATACTCTCCGCCGTCACCGCCTCTGCGTCTTAATTCATCTGCCTCTTCTCCGAAAATTTCAGATACAAAGGCACCTGCTCCCACGGCACTGGAATAAGCCTTACATACAGTAATAATCTTTTTAATCTCATAAGGAGGAATTCCTGCTCCCACGGCACCATAGGCAGCCAGTGTGGAAGACGAAGTCACCATAGGATAAATTCCGTGATCCGGGTCTTTTAAGGAACCAAGCTGTCCTTCCAGAAGGATTTCTTTTCCTTCTTTCAATGCATTCCACAACAGAGTAGAAACATCACATACATAAGGTGCTATGATTTCCCTGTACTGTTTCAGCTCTTTCACGATATCTTCTGCCTTTAATAATGGTTTGTGGTATAAATGTTCCAGCAGAATATTCTTCTTTTCACAGATGTTTTCTGCTTTTTCACGCAGTGCTTCTTCCTCCTGGAAAAGCTCACTTACCTGAAAACCTATTTTTGCAAATTTATCAGAATAAAATGGTGCAATTCCTGATTTTGTAGAGCCGAAAGATTTTCCTGCCAGACGTTCTTCTTCGTACTCATCAAATTTAATATGGTAAGACATTACAATCTGTGCCCGGTCGGATACTTTGATATCCGGCATAGGAACACCTTTTTCCACAATGGACTGAATCTCATTCATCAAAACCGGAATGTTCAATGCCACACCATTGCCGATGATGCTTGTGGTATTCTCATTAAATACACCGGAAGGAAGGGAATGGAGTGCAAATTTACCGTATTTGTTTACGATTGTATGTCCTGCATTTGCACCACCCTGGAAACGTACTACAATATCTGCTTCCTGAGCCAGCATATCTGTAATCTTGCCTTTTCCTTCATCTCCCCAGTTTGCTCCTACAACTGCTTTTACCATCTTTTATTCCTCCTGTATTCCTGCACTGGTTTTCTTTGACTAAAGTATAATACTACAATTCAATACAGAAATAAAGAATTTTTTTAAGAAATTTTTCCCACTATGCCTGTCTTCTTCTAAACAGAATAAACAGCACTGCACTTACACCCATAAGCATCGGATAAAACAGATACGGCATAATCTGTACCGGTGACAGTGCGGAAAGACTTGCTGCTGTGAGAAGCTGGGCACCGTAAGGAATCATTCCCTGTCCCACAGATGCAAAAATATCAAGAAGAGATGCACTTCTCTTTGCAGAAACGCCAAACTCATCACTGATTTCTTTTGCGATCGGACCAGCCATAACAATGGCTACTGTATTGTTGGCAGTACAGCAGTCTACTAAAAGAGCCAGTACAGAGATACCAAATTCCCCGCCTTTTGGACCGTTGATATTCTTTTTAATCAGTTTAAGAATAAACTCAATACCGCCGTATTCCTTTACAAGAGCCACGATTGCAGCCACAATAATGGAAATAACGGTAATATCATACATACTGGTAACTCCTGCACCCATTTTCTGGAATAATTCACCAATAGCAAAAGCTCCTGTTCCAACACCTACAATTGCTGCCAGTACCGTTCCTGCAATGAGAATCACAAATACATTAATACCAATCAGTGCACCGATCAGAACAACCAGATACGGTATCACCTTGATGATATCATATTCCAGATTTCCCTGGATATCTCCTGCATTTCCTCTTGCCATGAAGAAAAACAGAACCGCAGTAATAATCGCTGCAGGAAGAACGATCAAAAAGTTCTCTTTAAACTTATCTTTCATCTCACAGCCCTGGGTTCTTACGGCTGCGATAGTTGTATCAGAAATCATGGACAAGTTATCTCCAAACATGGCACCACAGACAACTGCACCTACACAGATTGGCATGGCAATCCCTGTTTTCTCTGCAATTCCCACACCAATCGGTGTCATGGCAGTGATAGTTCCAACCGATGTTCCCATAGAAACAGAAATGAAGCATCCGATAACAAAAAGTCCTACTACAGCAATGGAAGACGGCATAATAGAAAGTCCAAGATTAACGGTACTCTCTACCCCGCCTGCTGCCTGAATGGTTCCGGAAAATGCACCTGCTGCCAGAAAGATCAGGCACATGGTCACAATATTCTCTTCCCCGATTCCTTTTGATACGATGGTCAGCTTGTCTGCAAAGCGGAGCCGCTTATTCTGTAAAAAGGCTACGATCAATGCAATGAGAAAGCCTACAATCGCAGGCATGGTATAAAAGTCATGGAACAAGACTCCCGCACCGATAAAAATCACTAAAAACACTCCGATAGGAAGCAGTGCTATGGCTCTTCCTTTTTTCTCCTGGTTCATACAAAACCTCTCCTTTTCTCTTCTTTCTCTGCCTGAATACAACAAAAGGGCGGCATTCTCCGCCCTGATAAGATGTGCCAGGCTGCACACCTGTTTATACGTTAATTTCTGCTGTCATACCCAGCAATTCTCTGTTTGATTCCAGCACTGGATTTACCACATTTTTCAGGAAGTTTTCAACCTGAATGGCAGCTCTTCCTGTGTATTTTGCAGGATCCATGGTTTTCTGCAGTTCTTCCAATGTCATATTAAAGGCCGGATCTGCTGCAATCAGCTCCAGAAGATTATTCTCTTTTCCTTCTTCCTTCACATTTCTTCCTGCCTCCATGGACAGCTCACGGATTCTTTCATGCAGCTCCTGACGGTCTCCGCCTGCCTTTACTGCATCCATCATGATATTTTCTGTTGCCATAAACGGAAGTTCACTTCTCAGGCGTTTCTCAATCACCTTTGGATATACAACTAATCCGTCAACCACATTTAGGCACAGATCCAGGATACCGTCTACTGCCAGGAATCCCTCCGGTATGGACAGACGCTTATTTGCAGAATCATCCAGTGTTCTCTCAAACCACTGTGTGGCAGAAGTAATGGCCGGATTTAAAGCATCTACCATTACAAATCTGGACAAAGAAGCAATTCTCTCACTTCTCATAGGATTCCTCTTATAAGCCATAGCAGAAGATCCAATCTGATTCTTTTCAAATGGTTCTTCCACTTCTTTTAAATGCTGCAGAAGGCGGATATCATTGGAGAACTTGTGGGCACTTGCAGCAATTCCTGCCAGTACATTCATCACTCTTGTATCTACTTTTCTGGAATAGGTCTGCCCTGATACAGGATAGCACTCCTGAAATCCCATTTTCTTCGCAATCATAGGGTCAATCTTATCAATAGTCTCCTGATCTCCGTCAAACAGTTCTAAAAAGCTTGCCTGTGTACCAGTAGTACCCTTAGAGCCCAATAATTTCATGGTACTGAGTACATACTCCAGATCCTCTAAATCCAGCATAAATTCCTGCATCCACAGGGTTGCTCTCTTTCCCACAGTCGTAGGCTGGGCCGGCTGGAAATGAGTAAATGCAAGGGTAGGCTGGGCTTTATGCTCATCTGCAAATTTTGCCAGTTCTGCAAGAACATTTACCAGCTTTTTGCGGACCAGCTTCAAGGCTTCCGTCATCACAATAATATCGGTATTGTCACCCACATAACAACTTGTAGCACCCAGATGGATGATTCCCTTTGCTTTTGGGCACTGTACACCATAGGCATAAACATGAGACATCACATCATGACGTACCTTTTTTTCTCTCTCTCTGGCTACATCATAATTAATGTTGTCCGCATTTGCTTTCAGTTCATCAATCTGTTCCTGGGTAATATTCAGTCCCAGCTCCTTCTCTGTCTCTGCAAGGGCAATCCACAGTTTTCTCCAGGTACGGAATTTCATATCAGGAGAAAAGATATACTGCATTTCCCTGCTTGCATAACGTTCAGATAAAGGGCTTACATATCTGTCTGTACTCATCTTATTTACCTCTCTATTCTATTGATTCGGTATAACACATCTGGATTATATACCATCATTTATGAAAAAACAAGCTAAAATCCCGTGCTTCTATGGTAATCCCGGATAAACCGGTTCAAAATCTGCTCAGCCTGTTCACCGGAAACAGGCTGAACATTCTTTCCTGCTTCCAGGAGCATATCTGTCAGTTCTTGCTCCTGTCTGCCATCAATCCCCATTTCCATGCACACTGCTGGAAATGCTTCCGGATTCTCCAGATAGGAAGCCAGAAGGTAATGCTGCAGCACCTGTTTCGTATGCAGAAGCTGATAGGCTCTTTTGAAACATTCTGCTGCATCTGCAAATTGGAACAAATGCAGATACGCACATCCCATGTTATGATAAATCCCTCCGCCGAACTGATCTCCAAGTCCTTCTTTATCTTCTTTTTGCAGGGCATTTTCGTAGATACGGATAGCATTGACATACATCTTATTTTCTGCCAGATAATCCCCTTTTTTCTTTTCCCTTAATACAGCCGGCTGAAGCTCCAGAAGGTTTAACTGTTCATTTAACTTCTTAAATTCATTGTGAGTAAGATAATTGATTTCTTTAAACACGGTTAAAATAAATTCTGAAGTTCCTGCACCATCTTCTAATATTTTATATAGACGTTTGTAAAGCTTTTCCAGTCCCAGCTCTTTTCTGAGCCAGTCACATAAATGCTCATTTAAGATGGTTTCATCCAGCAAATAAATATTATGGTAAAAGTAATAGCAGAGCTCTTCCATGCTATAAATATTGGTACTGATATTTTCAATATAATAAGGCATATCTGCCCTTTTTAACTGGCATAAAATATAGCCGCTCATTTTTATGACCTCCTTACCACGATACTTTCTCTGTCCAGACCTTCCCTTCTGAAGGGAACATTTCCCCAAAACCAAGGTCTTCTGCCCGGATGACACAAAGTTCCTCTGACTCATACGATACTGTCACCCGAAGCCTTGTCGTCTTATTGGGACGTTTGGGCAGCCCATCCAGTTTCATGCTGCATCTGGTTCTGTTTCCGCCATCCATGGGCGTTACAATAAATTCCAGGTCATCCCTGTCATCTAAAATCAGTTCCAGCTCTGTATGGATTTCATACCAGTTTTTTCCTGCTTCTGCCAGAACGTAAGTCTTCGGGGAGCCATTGACCATCATCTCCATTGCCACATGATTTCGAACCAGGGAAGGGCTTAAATATAAATACCCCTTCAAATTGCCCTCATCGCATTTTTCTCTGGCACCGTAACATGCACCTTTCACATAAAGATTGTTCCCGTAATATACATGCCGCTGGTTTTTGCACAAATAAGGCGTGGAGCGGACAGCCCATTCCTGGTCAAATCCATCCCCTACGATATAAATGCCGGAATATGGCTCTGTTCCACAGGATCTGGCAATCAGACGGTAGAAATGATCATCTCTTTCCACCGGATCTTGTGGAAGCTCTGCCGTAACACCATGCTCAATGTAGGCTACGATTGGTCTTCTCTGGCTGTCAATGGACAAGCTTGCAAAAGAAACCTGGTTTTCCTCAAAAAGAAACCATCCTGTTTTCCTGTTCCAGTTATCTCTTCTGTGATTCATCACATAATAATAAAAACTTTCGTCATAATCCTGGAGAAAGATCTGTTTTCTGTCAAACCCCATCTTTGCTGCTGCCTCATAAAAAGCCTTTACCATTGCCTTGGTAAGCTTTGGCACTGTGATCATCACAGCCTTGATCTGTCTTGCCGGGTCTGCTGTCCCCAGCAAAGAAATACATCCCCTTAGATAATGTTCCAGAAGCTCCTCTGGTCTTCTCTTCATACCATCGATTTCAATTTCTTCCTGGCTTCCAAACAATCCCAAAAGCCCATTCACAGAAATTTCGCCTTCGTTTTTTGAAAAATACTGGGCCTCCATTCCGAAATGCCAGATTTCTTCTCCTTTTTTCTTAGACAGCATGGTTGGGAACAGATACTGATTGCTCCCTGTCTTCACGGAAATGGAAATGGGTTCTTTTTCTTTCCTGTCATAGTAGCAGATCTGGGACTGGAGTTTTCCAATTTCCAAACCTACGATAATATTCCGAGTCTCATTCATTCCATTTTCCCTCCTTTAATCTATCAGTGGGAACAGTTGCCCAATCTGCTGCTCCTGTCTCAGATACTCTTCTTCCATACGGCACAAATCCTCTGTCTGTCCTCTTTCTTTCATCTGAAGCATGGCATTTAACATCTGGTACTTACTTCTTCCGGTAAAACCAGACTTATCTACTGTAAGTATCTGTTTTTCTGTTATTTCCCTGTTGCCTTCCTGCTCTATGACAAAATACACCATGAGCTTTTCCCCATAAAACAAGACAAAATCCTTATTATAAATCCCCTGATACCGTTCTTTCATGGGCTCTGTCTTTTCCTCAGACAGCACATGCTCCCGCTCTATCTGATAATGAATGGTTACTTTTGCACCTGGTTTTGCTTTACACTCCGCAAACAGTTTATCATCCATCTGGTATATCTGAAGCAGTTCTTCCGGAAGTTTCTGGAAAAAGGCAAATTTCAGCCGCTCTTCTTCACATTCCTCCAAAATTTTGCCTGCCTGTTTCATCTTTCTGTCATCCCAGTTGTTTTCTTCTGTATCATGCTTCAAAAGGGCAAGCCTGCAAATAATATCGCACTCCCACTGATGCTCCAGGACTTTCTCCAGAGCCTCAAACAAAAAGTTGTCCTTTGGGGCTTCTCCCACAAAATACTCATAAGATTCAAAGGTAAGATAGGCAAGAAGTACCTGCTCTCTTCCCCCCTGGCTGATATATTCCTGAAGGACTTTCAGCCCCTGGGGATGTGCATATCTGGTGAACATGCTGTATAAAAGAATCTTTTCTTCCAGTCCATAACAATCCACCGCAAAGCCCATGGCACGTTCCCATAGCCATACCATCTCATCCACCGGGCCTTCAAAATGTTTCACCAGATAGCGGAGAAGGATTTCATCATACACGCCTTCCCTTACAATATAGGATGCAAGAAGAAGCATTTCTTCTTCGTATTCAAATTCCAGGTTTAAAATCATCTGGCTGCAAAGCCGGAGCAAAACCGGGATATCAATGTTTTCATAACCATATTCGCATACCAGATCATAAGCCCCAAGAAACATATCCTGTTTCACAAGAATGGTGATCAGAAGACGTTTGTTCACTCTTGCAAATTCTCTGAAATCCATGTTTTTCAGAGATTCCCGCAGGTTTCTGTTATCCATCTGTGATTCATAATACAGCAAAAGACGTTTCCTGATTTCCTGCCTGTAGGAATCCGTAAAATCTTCCTGTTCCAGTACAGCCTGGAAATTTTCTATATTCTGCTCATTCACTGGATTTTCATGCTTCAGTTCCCCGCAGACATGAAGCAGCATTCCTGGATACTTTTTACCATCTTTGCATAATTTACCGGAAAGCTCCTCTACGTCCAGAAGCGGATGAATATTATAATCCACCGTTGCCACATACCGCCTCTGGCAACTGTCTTCAAAAAGCACGGCTGCGTCTTTTGTATAAAGAGAGATATAGGCTGTCTTGTCTGCACAGACATAAACCTGCTCTTTTTTCATGGATGCATGACGGACAATCACCCTTCTGATCTTAGGGTCATCACAATAAATCCTCTGTGTGAATAAAACCCTTGCAAGAGCTGCACGTACATTTTCGTCCTGAGAGTCCACGCAAAACTCCTGGTAAACCACAGCGAAATCCTCATTCATCCTTCCTTCTTTTATTTTCTCACAGGCAAAGACTTCCATTTTTTTCCGGTATGCCTGATAGGTGTCAGGATCAATGTCTTTGTTGCGAATTACATTGCTGTACACAAATGCTTTTTTCTTATCACTTAGCGTATTATTATATCCAAAATACAGACGGATCACCTTTGGCAGAACCTTCTGGTAATTCCTGCTCATGGTCTCAATATAATATTCATACAGTCCTGTGATTTTCAGTTCTGACAGCACGGCCAGCTCATACCACCTGAAATATTCCTGCTTCCTGGGTTCCCCTTTCATGATAAGCTGGCAGATTCCTTTGACTGCCTGTGAGGAAGGATAAAGTTCGTAGGCTGTTTCCAGAATTTCGTACACTTTTTGTGAAAATCCTTTCATCTGTCCTGCCAGGTCCACTGCCCGAAAGGCCATCTCTTCTGTGAGAATGCCATACTTTTCTGCAAATAAAAATACCTGCACTGTAAACGCATTCATTTTGCGGAATACAGAGCCGTCTTCCGCACCTAATTTGCATGCCATAAGATACAAAAACGGACTGCGGCATCCTGTGCGGTACTGTTCTTCCAGAAGGAACATTTTCCTTGCCTGAGTTCTCAGTGCTTCGCCATCCATCTGGAAAATCATATATAACAGCAGTTCACTGTCCACCCGCCGCTGATAGAGCTGGTAGAGTCTGGAAATAGTATTTTCTCTTGACTGGGTGCTCCTTTGGGAATACTCATTAAGATATAAAAAGGCACCTTCCAGTTCTTCTTCCTGATGCACTTTCTGGTTATTTTCCAGTGCATCCAAAAGTCTCCTTGCTTCCTCTTTCTCTCCTTTTATCAGATAGACATAGGATTCAAATAACTGGCATTCCGTAGAATAATAGCCATTTTCCTTTAATTCTCCCAGCAAGTCCTGCATGTGGCAGCTCCATGCCTCCGGCTCAATACGTCCAAGATGTAGATTCAGAAGCTCCTTCGCTGCACCCAGACGTTTTTTCTTCTCGTATGCAGTGACATTGACCTGAATACGGCTGCTTTTCGATGCTGTAATTTCATAGGTTATAGTCTCATATACGGTTTTTATCCGGATTCTGCCTAAATTTCTTCCTCTTCCCAGGTATTCCCTGCGGATGATATATTCCAGATCATAGACACTGCCAATAAAATGCCCATCTTGGATAGATGTTTTCTCCACCTCCAGGAACTCTCCCTCTGTCTCAATCTCTGCACGGAGAAATCCCCATCCGCTCCGCCTGATCCGGAGAGTATCTTTCAAGGAACTCTGCACCTCATAAAGCTCCAGGGTCTCCTTTTCCAGACTTAGGGATACTGGCTTTTTCAGCCCTGCTCCTATGAGAAATTCTTCCAGGTTCTGATAGGGAACAGGTGCTTTTGACATAGACTCATAATAAGGCAGCAATTCTTCCCTGTCTTTCAATAATTGTGCAAAAGAGGCATCTGCAAATAACTGATATGCCTCTCTGAAATCATCTTTTGCAAGATTTACAAACTCTTCCAGTGTCCGCACTGCCCCCTGGGAAGTACGCACCTCTGGTTTCTTAACAGTAATTGAAAAAGGCACCCTGTATTCTCCTATACTGGTGCTTAATACAATCTCTCCTTCAATGATATCCTGACCTTCCAGGCCTTCTGCGTCTATTCCATAGGGAAGCCGTACTGTTTCTCCTGAAAATTTCTCTTTTCCTAAAAGAAATCTTCTGTGAGTGGAATAAGCCATTCCCTTAATTCTTCTATGATCTTCTGCCCAGAATTCCAGCTCTCCCCTAAGCTTTTCCTCTGGCAGGGTATCCAGTACGATTTCTCCTGCAGACACTTTCAGTCCAGGTACATCATACTCAAATCTTCCATTTATCAGTTGTTCCATTCTTGTTTTCAATTTATCACCCTTACCCTGTCTCGTATCGTAACTATGAATTCCATATTGAATCCTTGACCACAATCTGCTACTATGGATTATACACTACAACAGTCTGCTGTGCAACGTACAATAAACATGAAAGCGAGGCGTTCCCATGCTGAAACATAAAGACCATTTCCATGGCAGTGACCTGGAAAAAATCGAAGAAATCTATCATATCAAAAAAGAGGACATTACCAGTTTCTCTGCAAACGTCAATCCTCTTGGCATCTCTCCCATGCTCAGGGATACTCTTTCCAAGCATGTAGATGCTATTTCTACTTATCCTGACCGTGACTACACAAAGCTTCGCAAGAGTATCTGCGACTATACCGGTGCTGAATTTGATAATATCATTGTAGGAAATGGTTCTACTGAGCTGATTTCCCTGTTTATTCAGACTACCCAGCCCCAGAAAGCCCTGATCTTAGGCCCTACCTATTCAGAATATGAACGTGAGATTGCCCTGCAGGGAGGACAGACTCTTTATTATCCTTTAAAAGAAGAAGATTTATTCCAGATAAATGTGGAAGATTTCTGCAGCCGGCTCAATGACAGCCTGGATCTTCTGGTACTGTGTAATCCGAACAATCCGACTTCCACAGCCATTACAAGAAAAGACATGCGGAAAATCCTGGACCGTGCCATGCAGTTTGGTATTTCTGTTATGGTAGATGAGACCTATGAAGAATTTACAGATGCTGGAAGCAAGATTTCCTCCATTCCTCTTACTAATAATTACAATAACCTCATTGTACTGAGAGGAATTTCTAAGTTCTTTGCAGCTCCCGGTCTCCGTCTCGGATATGCCGTAACCGGAAATCCTGACCTGCTAAAATATATTAATACCAAGAAGAATCCTTGGACCATCAACAGCCTGGCGGAAATCGCAGGATGTATCATGTTCTCAGATAAAGAATATATCGAAAAAACAAGAGCTCTGATTACCAGTGAGCGGAACCGCCTGTATGAACTGATGAGTACCTGGGAGCACGTAAAAGTATATCCTTCCTGTTCTAATTTTCTTTTGGTGAAGATTTTGAGAGAAGATGTGACTTCTGAAATGGTATTTGATCATTGCATTAGAAAGGGCCTGATGATCCGGGACTGCTCTACCTTCCCGTTTCTGGATAATTCCTTTATCCGTTTCTGTATCATGAGCCCGGAGAAAAATGACGAGCTGATGGATGCTTTAAAAGAATTGGGGTTGTAAAAAAGCAACGGCTGGCCACATCAGCCAGCCGCTCATACTTAATAAATATAGAGAATTCTTCCTAAAATTTCTCCCCGGAAAGCAGTTCATAAGCTTCTTTGTACTTGTCCACCGTCTTTTCTACTACTTCATCCGGCAACAGGAAATCACTGTCCGGGTTTGCTTTTAACCAGTCCCGCACATACTGTTTATCAAAAGAAGGCTGTCCCTGTCCCGGCTTATAGCCGTCAAGAGGCCAGAATCTGGAGCTGTCCGGTGTGAGCATCTCATCACCAAGTACCACTTCCCCATTCTCATCCAGGCCAAACTCAAACTTGGTATCCGCAATAATGATATTTTTGGTTAATGCATATTCTGCACATTTCTTGTAAAGTGCAATGGTATAATCACGCAGTTTCTCTGCATACTCCCTTCCTTTTCCCGGATATGCTTTTTCGAGAGTTTTCACCGTTGCCTCAAAAGAAACATTTTCATCATGATCACCGATTTCTGCCTTTGTGGATGGTGTATAAATAGGTTCCGGCAACTTATCGGATTCCTGTAAGCCTTCCGGCAGGGAAATACCGCATACTGTACCATTTTCCTGGTAACTTGCCCAGCCACTCCCTGAAATATAACCTCTGACAATACATTCTACAGGCAGCATTTCCAGCTTTTTACAAAGCATCACATGATTCTGAAATTCCGGCTGTCTGAAATATTCCGGCATATCCTCCGTGTCTGTGGAAATCATATGATTGGGAACAATATCTTTTGTAAAATCAAACCAGAACTTGGACATTTTGGTGAGAACCGCACCTTTGTCTGTAATCTTATTCTTCAGGATGTAATCAAATGCGGATATTCTGTCTGTCGCATACATTACAAGCTGGTCACCAATATCAAAAATTTGACGCACTTTACCTTCTTTAAATGGTTTGTATTCCTGCATAATTTCACCTTTCCTCTTCTTTCTTTTTTCCATTACATCATATAGCGAATTATGCTTTCTTGCAATAAATTTTTTCAAAAAAAGGCAAAAAACTTTACTGAAAATCAAACAAAGACATCTGATTTGACTGTGGAAGTTTTCCAAAAAGCCCCAGATCATTCATCAGATCAATGGTGGAAACCGTAACTTTTGTCCTGTTTCTGAAGTCATCTAAAGAGAGAAATTCTCCTTCTTCTGCTGCTGCCACTACAGCATCTGCCGCACGGTCTCCAAGGCCTTCGATGGTATCCAGTGCCGGCATCAGTTTTCCGTCTATAATCTGGAAGGTATGGGCATTTGCCTTATAAATATCAATGGGCACAAACTCAAATCCTCTTGCATACATCTCCTGTACA
The DNA here is from genome assembly GCA_900556555.1 of uncultured Blautia sp. Classification (GTDB taxonomy): domain Bacteria; phylum Bacillota; class Clostridia; order Lachnospirales; family Lachnospiraceae; genus Blautia. The sequence goes on along the minus strand of USPF01000007.1, from coordinate 28,280 downwards.
ATCTTCATATCCTTATAGGTATCCTGCTCTTTTTTGCTGAGCGTATCTTTTCTTTTCTCATAATCATCCATGAAATATTCCAGTTTTTCTTTTCCCTGGCACATAAGTTCATAAGAAAAAGCAGTGGCACGGATACTAAAATACGCTGCATAATAAGCAAGTGGATAGAAAATCTTACAGTAGGCAATTCTCCATCCCATCATAACATAAGCCGCTGCATGGGCTTTTGGGAACATATATTTAATCTTCTTACAGGAGCCAATATACCAGTCCGGTACATTATGCTTTTTCATTTCTTCTTCCCACTCCGGCTTCAGTCCTTTTCCCTTACGGACACTCTCCATAATGGTAAATGCCTGTCCATGCTCCAGACCTTTATTGATCAGATAGATCATAATATCATCACGGGTACAGATACAGGTGGTAATGGTCGCTGTCCCTGATTTAATCAAATCCTGAGCATTTCCAAGCCATACATCTGTACCATGGGACAGACCGGAAATACGCACCAAATCCGAAAAAGACGTAGGATTGGCGTCAATTAACATCTGCATTGCAAACTCTGTTCCGAATTCCGGAATCCCCAGGCATCCCAGAGGACAGCCTCTGATATCCGCCGGTGTCAGCCCCAGTGCCTCTGTGCCCTTAAACAAAGACATAACTTCCTTGGAATCCAGTGGAATTTCCCTGGCATTGATCCCTGTCAAGTCCTCCAGCATACGAATCATAGTAGGATCATCGTGTCCCAGGATATCCAACTTCAACAGGTTGGAGTCAATGGAATGATAATCAAAATGTGTGGTGATAATGTCACTGTTCATATCATTTGCAGGATGCTGTACTGGGGTAAACTCTTCAATATCCCATCCAATAGGAAGTACAATGATACCTCCCGGATGCTGTCCTGTGGTTCTCCGAACTCCGGTACATCCCTGGACAATCCGGTTAATCTCGCAGTTTCGTTTCCGCTGGCCCCGCTCCTCGTAATAATTTTTCACATACCCAAAGGCTGTTTTTTCAGCCAGCGTACCAATGGTTCCTGCCTTAAAGGTCTGTCCTGCACCGAAAATAACCTCTACATAGCGGTGTGCTTTTCCCTGATAATCCCCGGAAAAATTCAGGTCAATATCCGGCTCCTTATCTCCCTTAAATCCCAGGAAAGTCTCAAAGGGAATGTCAAATCCTTCTTTTACAAGTGGCTCTCCGCACACCGGACAGTTTTTATCCGGCATATCACATCCGGCTCTTCCTGAATACTCCCGGACTTCCGGGGAATCAAAATCCGCATAATGACATTTTGCACAATAATAATGAGGACTTAAAGGATTTACTTCCGTAATTCCCGACATCGTAGCAGCAAAGGAAGAACCTACAGAACCTCTGGAACCTACCAGGTAACCGTCACTGTTGCTCTTCCACACCAGTTTCTGGGCAATCATATACATAACCGCATAACCATTAGAAATAATGGAATTCAATTCTCTTTCCAGACGTTCTTCTACCATTTTAGGAAGCTCTTCTCCATAAATTTCATGTGCCCGGTTGTAACAGATTTCTCTTAACATGGCATCTGAATTTTCGATGACAGGAGGACATTTTCCCTTATGAATAGGTGAAATTTTTTCTACCATATCTGCAATCTTATTCGGATTTTCAATGACAATTTCCTCTGCTTTTTCTCTTCCTAAATAAGCAAATTCCTCCAGCATTTCCTCTGTTGTACGCAGATACAGAGGTGCCTGGTCATCTGCATCATCAAAGCCTTTTCCAGCCATAATAATCCTACGGTACACCTCATCTTCTGGGTCCAGAAAATGCACATCGCAGGTAGCCACCACCGGCTTATTAAAGGCTTCTCCCAGTTTTATAATTTTACGGTTTATTTCCTGCAGGTCTTCTTCTGAATTAATATCAGACCGGTCTTCATTTCGTATCATAAAGGCATTGTTTCCAAGGGGCTGAACTTCCAGATAATCATAGAAGTTTACCAGCCGGGCAATCTCTGCCTCCGGCCTTCCGTTTAAGATTGCCTGATACAGTTCCCCTGCCTCACAGGCAGAGCCAATCATCAGTCCCTCCTGGTATTTCAGGTACAGACTTTTGGGAATCCTGGGTCTTCTGTGATAATAAATCAGGTGGGAATCTGAAATCAGGTGATACAGATTGACTCTTCCCACATCATTTTTAGCCAGAATAATGGCATGGTATGTGGGCATCTTCTGTACCGATTCTACTGACACAGCTCCCTTTTTATTCAAATCATCCAAGTCCATGATATCCCGTTCCTCGCACATGGGAATAAACTTTTCAAAGATTTCTGCCGTACAGGCAGCATCATCCACGGCCCTGTGGTGGTGCTCCAGGGAAACACCTACTGCCTTGGCTACTGTATCCAACTTAAAACGGTTTAACTGGGGCAGCAGAAAACGGGCCATACCAACCGTATCTACTATGGTATCTTCTCTCTGAATCCCAATATCCGCATAATTTTTCTGGATAAAGCTCATATCAAACTCTGCATTGTGGGCTACCATGACACATCCACGGCAGAACTCCTCAAACTGAGGCAGAATCACATCAATGGTAGGAGCATCTTTTACCATGTTATCGTTGATGCTGGTAAGCTGCTCAATCCGGAACGGAATAGGGATCTGTGGATTTACAAACTCAGAAAAACGCTCTGTAATCTTTCCATCTACCACTTTTACAGCACCAATTTCAATGATTTTGTCTTTCATAGCAGAAAAACCTGTGGTCTCGATATCAAAAACAACGAAAGCATCATGGAGGCTCTGGCCTTTGCTGTTCTGCACAATTCCTTTTAAGTCATCTACCAGATAAGCCTCCACTCCGTAGATGACCTTAAAATCTGCATCCTGAGGCACAACACCTCCCCAGGCATCAAAGCAGTGATTTGCTTCCGGGAAGGACTGCGCAACCCCGTGGTCTGTGATGGCAATGGCCTTGTGTCCCCATTCATAGGCCCGTTTGATCAGTGCCTTTGCATCGGACACACCATCCATGTCGCTCATTTTGGTGTGGCAGTGAAGTTCCACACGCTTCTCTGGTGCATTATCAAACCTGGTATTTCTAAATTCTGAGATTTTTTTGATTCCCACAACAGAACCAATGGTCAGTTCGCTGTCATAACGGTCAATGGTAGTAACACCTTTTAGTTTTACAAAGGCTTTCTCTTTCACACCTTCTGTAATTTCTGCTACCTGGTCATTTCTGGCAAACATCTTTACTGTAATGGAATCCGTGAAATCCGTGATAGAAAATATAATAATGGTCTTTTCATTACGGATTTCTCTTTTTTCAAGAGTCATAATCTGTCCACGGATGCAGACTTCTCCCATCTCAGACTGAATGCTTTCCAGCGGAATTGCCTCGTCCTCAAAATCTCGTCCGTAAAGTACATCCGGATTATCGGAACGTTTTACGCTGCGTTTGAAATCAGAGGAAAAGTTCCTGTCATTCTTTGCTTTTCCTTTTTCCGTTTTAAAGGATTTTTCTTCTGCCTTCTTTTTACCGGAAACAGTCTGTTTTTTCTCTTCTTTCTTCACAGGTTCTTCCTGTACCGGTATCTCCTCTTCTTTTCCTCTGCCAAGAGCAGACATTTCAATGATATGCTCTGCTTCCTGTAGAATCCTGATATCACTGTTCTTTCGGTATTTGCTTTCTTTTGCTTCCTGATACTCTGTCTCCACCCGGAGGGAAAAACCACTCCGCTCGCAAAATACCTTCTCAATATAACCGATTAGTTCCTCTTCTTTGCTCTTTGCCAGAACCGTGGATTGCAGTACCAGATGCATCTGATTGATCTCTGGAAACGTAATTACAGCATTCCGGAACATATTAAACACCAGAATGCTGTAATTTTTCAGTTCCAGGCTCATAGATGACTTGTATGCATCGAAAAATAATTCCGGTGTGTACTGGCTGGATAACACAAATTTTTCCAGCACCTTTACGGTCATCGGTACGCCTCTGAAGCACTGGGAGGCAATGGCCTCCTCCAGTGCATAAATATATTTTTTATGAATCCACTGCCGGCTCTGGATATAGACCCTGATATGATCCTTTCTCTGGTTAATAGAAACTTTTGTGACCACCACTTCCTGTAGAAGTGCCTTTAGTTCTCCATTTAATTCCAGATTCCGGAACACATCCAGAAATTCCTTCTCCATTCACCATGCCTCCATTTATGCTTGCCAATTTCTTAATTCTTCACGAAGAGTATCCAGAAGTTGGTCTTCCGGCACCTTCCGCACAATCTCACCTTTTTTGATCAAAAGGCCCTCACCTTTGCCTCCTGCAATGCCGATGTCAGCTTCTTTTGCCTCACCTGGCCCGTTTACTACACATCCCATCACAGCAACCTTGATATCCAGAGGGAATTCCTGTACCATGGTTTCCACCTGGTTTGCAAGTCCGATCAGATCAATTTTTGTTCTGCCGCAGGTAGGACAGGATACTACCTCGATTCCGCCTTTTCTCAGATTGAGCGTTTTCAAAATCCTCTTTGCTGATTTAATCTCTTCCACCGGATCACCGGTAAGAGACACACGGATGGTATCTCCAATTCCCTGAGAAAGAATAATGCCAAGTCCTACGGCTGATTTAATGTTACCGGAATACAGGGTTCCTGCCTCTGTAATGCCTACATGCAGAGGATAATGTGTTTTCTTTGCTAAAATTTCATGGGCTTTCACACACATCATCACATCGGAAGATTTAATGCTGATTACCAGGTTGTCGTACCCTAGATCTTCGATGATTTTTACTTTATCCAAAGCACTTTCTACCAGACCCTCAGCGGTAACGCCATGATATTTTTCCACCAGTTCTTTTTCCAGAGAACCGCTGTTGACGCCTACACGGATGGGAATGTTACGCTCCTTTGCCACATCCACCACTGCTTTGATTCTCTCCTGGCCGCCGATATTTCCCGGATTGATTCTGATTTTGTCTGCTCCGTTTTCCATTGCCGCAATGGCCATTTTGTAGTCAAAATGAATATCTGCTACCAGTGGGATATGAATCTGTTTTTTTATCTCTTTCAGAGCCTCTGCCGCTTCCTGGCTCGGCACGGTGCAGCGGATAATCTCGCATCCTGCTGCCTCCAGCTCCAGAATCTGACGTACAGTAGCTTCTACATCTTCTGTCCTGGTATTTGTCATAGACTGGATCAGCACAGGATTCCCCCCGCCTATTTTCCGGTCTCCAATCTGTATTACTTTTGTATGTTCACGATACACAGCAAATCCCTCCTTAGTTCTGAATCTGCAATAATTTCTGTTTCAGTTCTCCTTCCAGGCGGTAGATTTCTGCCTCTGCTGCCCTTCTCTTTTCCCGGCCTTCCCTCTGGATTGCCATGACCTCATCAAAGGTACTGATCAATGCTTCATTCGTCTTCTGAAGTGTTTCAATATCTACAATACCTCTCTCTGATTCTTTTGCAGCTTCTACGGTAGCCAGCTTCAAAGTCTCTGCATTCTTCTGAAGAAGTGCATTGGTCATATCCGTAACTTCCCTCTGAGCCTTCGCTGCTTCTGTAGAATGAGCCACACCAAGGGCAATCACCATCTGACTTTTCCACAATGGAATGGTATTTACAATGGTAGACTGGATTTTTTCTGCCATCAGAGTATCATTTCCCTGAACCAGCCGGATCTGGGGAGCCGTCTGAATCGCAATCATCCTGGTCAGTTCCAGGTCATGGATCTTCTTTTCAAAACGGTCACACAGAGAATCCAAATCCTTGGCTGCCTGGGCATCTTCCGGCAATCCACTTATCTGAGCCTTGCTCATAAGCTGTGGAAGCTCTGTGGCACGGATTTCCTCTAATTTCTTTTTTCCTGCCAGGATGTACATGGACAGTTCTTTGAAATAATTCAAATTCAAAGCATACATTTTGTCCATAATCGCAGCATCCTTCATAAGCTGAATCTGATGTTTCTCCAGTGTTTCCACGATTTTGTTTACATTCGCCTCTGCCTTGGAATATTTATTTTTCATGGATTCCAGCTTATTTGCACCCTTCTTAAAAAATCCCATAATGCCTTTTCGCTCTTCCTCAGCGTCGAAATTTTTCAATTCTGTCACAACATCTTCCAGAAGATCTCCCACTTCTCCTAAATCCTTGGTTCTTACTTTGTCCAGGGCTTCTTCTGAAAAATCAGCCATCTTCTTCTGTGTTCCGGCTCCATACTGGAGAATCGCTGTAGAATTGCGAATATCAATCTGCTTGGAAAAATCATCGACCATTTTTCTCTCTTCCGGTGAAAGAATACTGTCATCCATCTGAGGCTTTGCAGGATCTTCTTTCTTCACTTGTGCCACTGGTGCTTCTTCTTTCAATGGTTCAAAGGTTAAAGTAGGTGTTACAGTAAAATCCTTAAATTCTTCACTCATACTCTCTAGTTTCCTTTCTTATTAAAGTTATCCTTACCGGTAAGCCCTTCCTGGGCAAACATGGTTTTCAATACTGAAATATCTGAGGACACATCCCATGCTGTTTCTTTATAAAAACTGTCTAACAGATTCTCAAAGGCATCATTAATGGTATCCAGGGTATTTTCTATTTCCTGTTTCGCACTTTGAATATTCTCACCCACTGCATCCTGCTTATCCAGCTCCTCATAGGCATTCAGCAGTTTCATGGTGGTAGGCAGATAGTAGTCCATGAACTTATGAAGGTCATCAATAAGCTCAGGATGCTGCTCCACTCTCTGGAAAATACGGCGGATCACGTTTTCAAGATGATACATTTTATTTGAAATCTCGATTCCTGGAATGGCATCATTGCTTCTTCTGATATCTTCAATGTACTGGTTTCCGGCCTCGATAATCTTGCTTGCTTCCTCAGAAAGCTGTTTTTTAGGTTTTTTCGCTTCCTGCTCTTTCATTCTCTGCACATTCCGCTCTGTCTCCATGTACTGCTCATATGCTTCGTCACTTGCAATCAGGCAGGTCTGGCTGCTATCCAGATGTCCTTCCAGGAACATCCTCTTCTCGATCATTTTCTCAATATCTTTGATTACAAACTTCTCTGACTTTCTCACACTTTTTGCCAGATCTTTGATACTTCCATACGGTTTTCCATTCAAGGTTTTTACATAAGAACGGAATCTTGCTATCTTTTTCCTGGTCTGATTCCCCCAGATTGCTGCTGCCACCCCCATCAGCCCTATGGGAAGAAGCACGCTTGCAGTGATTGCAAAAGGCTTCACAATAGCATCCAAGAACAACGCAGTCACTCCTACAATTCCAAGAGCAAAGCCACAGCTTATAGCAAGAGCCAGTCCTGCCACCAATGCCGTAATGCTACCTGCCTTCATCTTCCTGGTATTCACAAAAAGTGCAAATTTCTCTCTTGCCCGCTGCATTCGCTCCGATGAGCTGCTATAAGTTCCGGCAAAACCATTTGATCCTGGATTTTTCAGGCTCCTGGCCATATTCCCAAGAGCGTTTTCTAAGGTAACTCCCAAATCCCGGTTTAAGGCTCCAAAATCCCCTGTATCAATGGCATTCTGAACAATATCTTTTACATCCCTGCCTAATCTATTCCAGTCATTTCCTGACATCCTTGTCACTCCTTACTTGTTACTGAATGGTTTCTCTTAAATTATATATGAAAGATTCTAAAAAAGCAACGGAACATCTCTTGCAATTCACACGTTAAAGTTTTATAATGATAAAAAATTCAGATGACATACCGCATCAGGCGGCAGAATGGAGGAACTTATCATGGAGAAAAAGAACATTGACTGGTCTAACCTTGGTTTTGGATATGTAAAAACAGATTATCGTTTTGTATCTGATTTCAAAGACGGTAAATGGGATGAAGGAACATTGACAGAAGATGATAAAGTAGTGCTCAACGAATGTGCAGGTGTACTGCAGTATGCCCAGACTGTATTCGAAGGTATGAAGGCTTATACTACACAGGATGGGCGCATTGTCACATTCCGCCCGGACTTAAATGCCAGCCGTATGGCTGATTCTGCCAGAAGACTGGAAATGCCGGTATTCCCTGAAGAACGCTTTATTGACGCTATCGTACAGACAGTAAAGGCAAATGCTGCCTATGTACCTCCCTATGGCTCTGGTGCAACCTTATATATCCGTCCTTATATGTTCGGAACGAATCCTGTTATTGGTGTGAAACCTGCTGACGAATACCAGTTCCGTGTATTCACCACTCCGGTAGGTCCATACTTCAAAGGCGGTGTAAAACCTCTGACCATCCGTGTCAGTGATTTTGACCGTGCTGCACCTCACGGAACCGGACATATCAAAGCAGGGCTGAACTATGCCATGAGCCTGCATGCCATCGTAGACGCTCACAACCAGGGATTTGATGAAAATATGTATCTGGATGCAGGTACACGTACAAAGGTAGAAGAAACAGGCGGTGCCAATTTCCTGTTCGTCACAAAAGACGGAAAGGTAGTCACACCAAAATCCAACAGCATCCTTCCTTCTATTACACGCCGCTCCCTGATGTATGTGGCAAAAGAATACCTGGGATTAGAAGCAGAAGAAAGAGAAGTATATTTGGACGAGGTGAAAGATTTCGCAGAATGCGGTCTGTGTGGTACTGCTGCCGTAATCTCTCCAGTAGGAAAAATCATTGACCACGGAAAAGAAATCTGCTTCCCAAGCGGTATGGAAGCTATGGGGCCTGTAACACAGAAACTCTATGACACACTTACCGGTATTCAGATGGGAAGACTGGAAGCTCCAAAGGGATGGCTGAAAGTCATCGAATAATGATAAATAGACTTTAAAACGCTGGCTCAGCCTGTGATATCACAATCAGGCCAAGCCAGCGTTTTCTTATTTCCGTTTTGCCCAGATAAATGTATGTGCCGGAATCTGCACATCTTTCATCTCCAGAGTTTTATTTGTCACAAGATTTTCGTACTCTCCCTCTTCCTGCATCCAGGCAGTTTTATCACTGCTACTGAAATTGAAAATCCCAAAAAACTTTTCTTTATCTTTTTCTCTCATGATACAGAGAATTCCATCATCATGCACATCATAAGTATAGACACTGGCAGAAGCATCAAACACCTTCTCCTGTCTGCGGATTTTTTCCATTCTGTCCAATCCATGGAAAATTTTCCCTTCCACCGTAGACAGATTAGCACGTTTCTTCTCCAGTTCCCAGTGAAAGACACCTCTGTGGATATACCGGGAATCTTCCCTTTTCAGAGGGTTTTCTTTGTATGTATAATCATTGATCTGTCCGATTTCATCCCCGCTGTAAAGCATGGGGATACCAGACTGTGTGAGCATGTATGCATGAAGCATCAGATCCAGGCAGACTGCTGCCTCCAGCTTCTCTTCGTCCTGTTCAAATCCAGCACTCTCCACCCCGCACATGGATGCAGTAGTTCCACAAAATCTGGCATCCTGTGTCACCGGGTCGTCATTGTAAAGCTCTCCTCTGCTGACACTTCCTTCGTATTTCCCTGTATAGAAATCATTTAAGAACCTCTTATGAGGAATCTCTTCCATGCCCCACCATTTCAGGGTATCAAAATCAAGTCCCCATCCAATATCATCATGGCAGCGCAGATAGTTTAGGAAGGTGTACTCCTTCGGAAGCTGATTAACCGCATCCATCTGCTGCTTTAACAGGCGGATATCTTCTGTGGCAAGACTATGCCAGGTAGTCGCCATAGTGGTTACATTATACAGCATGTGGCATTCTGGTTTTTCTACTGTTCCGAAATATGGCACTACTTTTTCCGGTTCCATTACCACTTCTCCAAGTAAAATAACACTTGGACACACAATTTCACCGATAATCCTCATCATTCTCACGATGGTATGCACTTTTGGAAGGTTTCTGCAGGAGGTTCCCAGTTCTTTCCAAATATATGGAACTGCATCGATACGGATAATATCAATTCCCTGGTTTGCCAGATACAGGAAATTATACATCATTTCGTTAAACACTCTTGGATTTTTATAGTTCAAATCCCACTGATATGGATAAAACGTGGTCAGGACATAATGCTTCATCTCTGGAAGGTATGTAAAATTACCAGGGGCTGTGGTAGGGAATACCTGTGGCACAGTCTCCTCGTATTTCCTCGGAATATCATAATTATCATAGAAGAAATACCGGCTCATGTACTCTCCGTCACCCTGTCTGGCACGTTTTGCCCACTCGTGATCCTCAGAAGTATGGTTCATAACAAAGTCCATACATACATTCATATCTTTTCTGTGACAATCCTCTGTAAGTACCGCCAGATCTTCCATGGTTCCCAGGTCCGGTCTTACCTTACGAAAATCTGCCACCGCATACCCGCCGTCAGAACGCCCTTCTGGAGAATCCAGAAACGGCATCAGGTGAATACAGTTTACATTACAAGACTTTAAATAATCCAGCTTTTCCTGTACGCCCTTGATATTTCCGGCAAAATTATCAATGTAAAGCATCATCCCCAGCATATCATTTTTCTTAAACCAATCCGGGTGTGCTTCTTTCTTTTCATCTCTGTTTTTCAGGCTTATTTTTCTGGCCTGGTAATACTCATACATCTGAGAAGTAAGCTCTGCAAACATAGATTCATTGCCGTATAATTCCATGTACAGCCATCTCAGCTCGTCATGATGTTTTGCTAATCTTTTCTGAAATACAGCAGCACTTCTCTTCATATTCATCCTCCGCACCTGACAATATCTTATCCACCGGTCCTATAAGTTTCTTTTGAAGGTTATATACAACATGGCTAAGTACATACTGACCCTCATTCACAAAAATTTCAATTAAATTTTCATCTACAAGAATATCCAGCTCGTATCTTCCTCCAAGCTCTGGAGTTTCCGCTTTCAGCCTGTATCCTTCCATAGAACCAAACACCTTGCTTCTGTCTGTTCTAATACGGTCATCCTCTGCCACGATCTGATAGCCTCCGATATCCAGTCTGTCGCCTTGTTTCAAAACCGCTTTGATGCGGAAAGGCTGTTTCCAGTCCAGGCTTTCCCTGTCCTTTATTTCTCTTGACAGATACTGGTCTGTCTGCGGATGGAGCCGGAAATAAATATGATTTTCTCTGATTTCCATGATTCTTGGCACACACATCATCCCGTTCCAGACACCACGTTCTCCGTTGCTGTTTACAGCCTTTGGCATACGCATCCAGGCAATCATCACACGGTTTCCGTCCTTGTCTATATTGGTCTGAGGTGCATACAGATCCAATCCGTAATCCACAATCTGCATCTTGCTGCTCAGACACAACTCACAATTCTCCTCCCCGAAATCTGCAAGAGCACAAACCGGATGGCTGGCGTATTCCAGCCCGTCATCCATAATATGCATAGGAGAACCCTGAAATACATACTGCCCCTGTAGTTCAAAAAGATCCGGACATTCCAGAACAGTCCCAAAATCCTTATGCGTATATTGATTTGCATAGTTCCAGGTTCTTCCGTCTGTACTTGTATAAAATAGCGCCCTTCCTTTTATTCCGGTTATAGTACTTCCCAAAATCATATAGTATCTATCATGATGTTTCCAGACTTTTGGATCTCTGGTATGGGTGGGATGTCCTATTTCTTCCTCATAAATCACAGGGATAATCTGTTTTTTTTCATGTATGTTATCGAAATGAACCCCATCCTCAGAAATGATCATGGCCTGGCTTGTCTCAAATTTTTCATCTTTTGCAAGATGGATATTTTCTTCTTCTGCCTCAAGATATTTTACTGCTGAATAATAAAGATACAGCTCTCCATCCTTTTCCATGGCACTTCCTGAAAAAATACCATTTCTGTCATAGTCCTTGGTTGGATACAAAGCCACTCCAAGGTGCTGCCAATGTACCAGATCTTCGCTGACTGCATGACCCCAGTGCATGGTTCCCCATTCTGGTGCATATGGAAAATACTGATAGAACAAATGATAGTTTCCTTTATAGTAAATAAATCCATTTGGGTCATTGATCCAGTTCCCTGGGGCCTTTACATGTAATATGTCTTTTATCATAACCAGATACTCCCTTTATACTTATATCTTTATTTTACTGCACCTGCAACTACTCCGCTGATAATCTGTTTCTGCAAAATAACATACAGGATTAAAATCGGAATCACACACAGCAGCAATCCTGCCATGATTGTTCCGTAATCAGCAGAATAGGTACCATAAAAACTGTAGGTAGACAATGGCAAAGTCAGAAGCTTCTTATCTGTCAGTACCAGTGATGGCAAAAGGAAATCATTCCAGAAAGCCATAGCATTTAAAATTGTCATTGTAGAAATAATCGGTTTCAACAGTGGGAATACAATCTTAAAAAATGTCTGGCTGTGTGTACATCCATCAATATAAGCTGCCTCCTCCAATGCAATGGGCATACTTCCCTTGATAAAGCCATGGAACATAAATACAGACATTGCCATGGAAAATCCGGTATGCATAAAAACCAAGGTTGCTCTGTGGTTCAGGATATTTAAAGTTCCTCCGTAAATGCTGACCAGCGGAATCATGATTGCCTGGAACGGAATGATCATAGAAGCCACCATAAAGGAAAACGTCAGTTTAGAAATCTTATTATTGTGACGTACAATATAATAGGCAAGCATAGATGCAAACAAGGTTACCAGCACAGTCGCTGAAACCGTTACAATCAGAGAATTTCCAAAAGCTCTCGGAAAGTCCATCTGTGTAAATGCTTTTACAAAGTTATCAAAGGATAATCCTTTAATCGTAAACAGCCAGGAAAACGGGCTTTTGATAATATCTCTTTTCTGTTTCAGGGAATTGATCAGCACCATTACAAAGGGAAACATATATGCCACAAACAAAACCAGCAATGCTGCTGTTGAAATCATATTCGTTATTTTTTTCTTATTTCCGCCAATCTGTGTATCCTGGTTCATTATGCTTCAACCTCCTTCTTCTTTGTGAAATATACCTGCAGGCCGCTGATGCAGGCTACAATGATAAACAATATAAATGCTTCTGCCTGCCCTATACCGAACTGTCTTGAGGTAAAGGCTTTTTCATACACATGCATTGCCGCCATCTCTGTTGTTCCGTAAGGAGCACCTGCTGTCAGGGACAGGTTCACATCATATACCATAAAAGCTCTTGACAGTGTTAAAAACAGGCAAATGGTAATGGAAGACATCATAAGTGGCATAATAATGTTCTTTAATTTCACCCAGCCGGATGCCCCGTCAATATTCGCTGCTTCCATAACATCTTTGCTTAATCCCATAAATCCTGCTACATAAATTAAAATCATATAGCCGGAAAGCTGCCATACAGAAACCACTACCAGAGCCAGAAATGCTTTGTTTGGATCTGACAGCCAGGAAGCCTCAAAAAAGGACCAGCCTGTACTCTCGCCAATATTTACAAATACTCTGGAAAATACAAACTGCCAGATATACCCAAGCACGATACCGCCAATTAAGTTTGGTGTAAAAAATCCTGCACGGAAGAAATTCTGTCCCTTGATTCCCCGTGTAAGAAGATAAGCAATGGCAAACGCCAGTACATTTACAAGAACAACCACTGCGATTACATATTTAAACGTTAGTGCCAAAGAACTCCAGAACTGTGCATCTTTCAGAACCCCTGCGAAATTGGCAAGCCCAATAAAATTTTTCACTTTGGATACACCATTCCAGTCTGTCAGGGTAAGATATACACCATATATAAAAGGTACGATCACCACTGCAAAGAAGCAAAACATTCCCGGTAATGCAAACATGCAGAAGTCTTTTTTATTATTCGTTGATTTCATAGATTCCGCCTTCTTTCTCTTATTTCTGCTCTGCCCAGTATTTTTCAATAGAACTGGTCAGTTCCTCTCTGTCACTTCTTCCTGCCAGATATTTCTGCATAGCAGCTCCCAGAACAGCCCAGTGGTCATTTGGAACAATGGCAGATGCATTAAAAGTTTTTCCTTCATGAGCCTTCTCATAAATATCACGGCTTAATGGGTCTTTCGGTTCATAAGGATTATTCTGGAAAGGTGGTATCAGGCTGGCTGACTTTACAATCATCTGCTGTCCAATCTCACTGTAAACAATCCAGTTTAAAAATTCCTTTGCCGCTGCCTGCTCCTTTTCTGTAGCAAGCTGTCCGTCAATCATCACCTGTTTGGAAGGAGATGCCTGAATCTTGTTGTTTACAAAATCTTCTGTGTCATTGTTCAAATAATACGGCAGAAAACCATATGCATCCTCTGTCTCTGCTCCGGCTTCTTCCAGATTTGGCCACGCCCAGTTTCCGTTTAACCAGAAAGCAGTCTTTCCATCTGCAAGATCAATGGCCATTTCATCGTAATCTGCACCAAGTGGATCTGCTTTTGCCACATTGTATTCTCTTAAAATGTCAAACATATCCAGGAACTGGTCCAGACGGGCATATTCGCGCAATTCTAATGTTCCGTCTTTGATCTCTTCAATGACTTCCTGTGCTCCCGGAGAGGTTCCGTCTTCCGTTTCATAAATATACTGAAGCTGATGTGCTCCTAAAGACCAGTCTTCCTTTGCCACGGAAATTGGGCGTTCCATGCCTGCTTCTCTCAATTCCTCCAGAAGCCCTTTGAATTCTTCCTGTGTAGTGATAGATTCTGGTTCAAAAGTTTTTCCCAATGTTTCTTCAATCACTGCTTTATTATAAATTAACCCTCTCCCCTCAATACAAAGCGGAAAACTGTACACCTTGTCATTGACCTTTGTGATATACTCTTCTGCTTCACCGATCCACTGCTCTTCTGATAAGTCCAAGGCTTTTTCCTCTGCAAGTGCAATCACATCTGTGGTATCCAGGATTGCCATAGTAGCCGGAGTTCCTGAGTTATAAAGGCTTACCACCTTAGTATAAGGAGAATCACCATCTGTCACCGGCATAACCTCAATATGTACCCCTGCTTTCTCCTGAAACTGTGCCGCCATCTCTTCCAGTGCACTCTGAATCTCTGCCTTGGAGTTTAAAAGTGTAATGTTCGTTCCGTTAAGACTGGAATCATACTGAAAAGTATCTGTAGAAGTATCAATAGGCTCCTTTTCCTTTACCTCATTGGGGTCATCCGGGTCGCTGGCAAAACCAAAGGTGCACCCTGTAAGTGCTGTGGATGCCAGCACTCCTGCAAGTATTGATGCCAGCATTCTTGTCACTGCTTTTTTCTTCATGCTTTTCTCCTCCTTAATTCAATATTTCATATTTTAGAACTCTTCCTGTTTTTCCTGGTTCTTTCCCTGTTAGTAACCGGTAAAGTAACCGGTTACTTTCTAGTTTCATACTAGCATAAATACACTTTTCCGTCAATAAATTTGGCTGATTTTTTGCCCTCTCCATAAAGTTTGTAAAAAATATACGATTTCCTTTCTACAAATTTGGGAGCATTTTACAAAACCGGTTACTTAACCGATTATTTCTTGTCCTTTCACAAAGTTTCTGTTATACTTCAGACAATGATATTTCACGAAAAATCATGAAAAGGGGAACTTATGAAGCAGAAAAAAAATGTGACTTTTGATGACATTGCAAAATACACCAACTTTTCCAAAACTACTATTTCCCGGTATTTTAACAATCCTGATTCCCTTACTTTGGAAAACCAGGAAATCATCTCAAAAGCTTTAGTAGAATTAAATTATAAAGAGAATAAAGTTGCCAGGATTCTGGCAAACGGAAAAACAGAATTTATCGGTATCATCATTCCCAATCTTCATAACCATTATTATTCGGAAATGCTGAATCAGATTCTTCAGACTTATGAGGAGTTTGGCTATAAATTTCTTGTATTTATCGGAAATGAACATGCGGATACGGAACGTCAGTATATTCAGGAACTGCTGGCCTACAAAATCGAAGGCCTGATTATTTTAAGCTTTACCATTCCTTCCAAAGAACTTGCTGACCTGCACATTCCGATTGTAACGATTGAAAGGGAAGATCAGTATGTATCCAGCGTAAATACAGATAACTACATGGGCGGTGTTCAGGCCACCAGCCTTCTGGTGAGCCATAAGTGCGATGTCTTTATTCACATTAACACACCTACAGCACCGGAAATTCCTGCCTATGGACGTATCAAAGGATTTCTGGATATTTGCGAAGAAAAAAATCTGAATCACCGTATCATCTACAAAGACCTGGGAAATACTTATGAATTCATGCGGAAAAATCTGAGCGAAGTAGTGGATGAACTGGAGAAGACCTATCCGAATCAGAGAAAAGGCATCTTTGTTTCCAGTGATACCCATGCAAATGTATTTCTAAATCTCCTGATTCAGCGTTACGGCCACCTTCCTGATGATTATTACATTGTAGGATTTGACGACTCTCCGATTTCCACAGAAGCAGTTATCCCCATCAGCACAGTTGGACAGCACATTGAGCAAATTGCCCACGAAGCAGTAAAGTTATTGGTAGAACAGATGAATGAACGCAAGAAAAGAAAACCCGTTCCCTTAGAAAAACCGCTACATAAAGTTATTACTCCTTATTTAATCCGAAGAGAAACAACAGAAAAATAATTTTTGACTTTATGAAATGTGTTTATAGAATTCCTCTGTGAATTTTTTATTTTTGATAAATGATTGAATGAATAAGATACTTTTTTAAGAAATTTGATAGATGAAGCTGTCGCATTAAGATGCATGTCAAGAATATTTATAAATACACCTTAATGCGACAGTCCTTAGATATATTGACATTTACTCCTCAGAAATAAAATAGGATTCCGCCTCTTTTTCAAAATCAGCTATAGAATCAGCCCTGACTGCCAGCTTAAGCAGCATTTTCAGTTTTTCGATATTTTCCAGGTTCTTTATCTTTTCTTGTAGTTCTGCCGGAATATCACCTAATTCTTCCAAGAATTCTAAAACTGACGCTTGCCGGGCCATTAATTGCCCTTCTTCTAATCCTTCCTGTTTTTCCTCTCGCAGCATTTCTTCAAAAATCATATAACGCTCTCCCATTTCCCGGCTTTTCTTAATATCACGAATAGAATTCTGGAATTGATTCACCAATTCATCTCCAAAATCCTCTTCGCTTTCTTTAAGATTTGCCGTCACAAACTTCAGAAACCTGACAAGTTCAGGCAGAACAGATGAAGCATTTCTCTCCTGCTCCATGCAAAGCGTCTCTATTTACCTAACGCCTTTATTATCCTACACTCTTTCGTAAGTCCTGAACTCATATTCAATATCAAAATAGGTCTGTTCCTCACTTCTTTCTGTGACTTTCCACTGTGCATCCTCGTCTAAATTCGGGAAGAAGGTATCTGCTTCATAGGCAAAGTCAATCTTTGTCACATGTGCCTTGTCACAATACGGCAGCATCTGCCTGTAAATGCTGTCGCCGCCGATTACGTAGACATCTTCTGACTGATATTTTTTAACTTCTTCCAATGCTTCTTCAATGCTGTGGACAATCACTGCATCCTTTGCTTTGTAATTTTTGTCTCTGGTAATCACAATGTTCACTCTGTTTTTCAACGGAAGACCTCCCGGAAAACTTTCCAGTGTTTTCCTTCCCATAACAACTACTTTCCCTGTGGTGGTGGTTCTGAAAAATTTCATATCTGCCGGAATGCTCACCAGCAGTTTATTTTCTTTTCCGATGCCCCAGTTGGCATCTGCTGCTACGATTAAGTTCATTTTTTCTCCTCTCTCACACTGCAATGGGTATATTTTTCACCTGTGGTCCTGCCTGATAATCTTCCACAATCAGATCATCTGTAGTAAATGCATAAAAATCCTTTACCTCAGGATTCAGAGATACCTTTGGTGCCGGATATGGTGTTCTGGTAATCAGTTCTTTTACTGCATCTACATGGCGGTCATAAATATGGGCATCTGCAATCACATGTACCAGTTCTCCCGGAATCATATCGTTCACTTGAGCTACCATCATTAAAAGAATCGCATACTGGCACACATTCCAGTTATTTGCCGCAAGAACATCCTGGGAACGCTGATTCAGCACCCCATTTAAAACCAGTTTTTCACTGTTTCTTTCCTTGGTCACATTGTAGGTCATACTGTAGCAGCAAGGATCCAGAGCCCCGCTGTGAAGATACTCAAACTGATACAGGTTTGTCATGATCCTTCTGCTGTATGGATTTTCTTTTAACTGCTTCAGCACATAATCCATCTGGTCCGTCTGCTCACCCTTATACATAAACTTCCGTCCTACCACATCACCATAGCAGGTACCGATGGAGCCATTTTCATCTGCCCAGGCATCCCAGATATTCGGTTTTAAATCTTTGATATTATTGGATTTTTTCTGGTAAATCCAGAGAATTTCATCCATGCAGCTCTTTAACGCTGTCTTTCTGAGCGTCAGTGCCGGAAATTCTTTCCGAAGATCATAACGGTTCACCACACCGAAACGTTTGATCGTATAGGCAAATTCACCGGTATCTTCCCATTTGGGCCGGACCTTTTCACCCTTGGTATCTGTGCCGTTTTCCAGAATATCACGGCACATATCAATAAACAATTTATCTGCTAAACTCATTGTCCTGTCCTTTCTCTTATCCTAAATTACTTGGATTGCACGTTGTGCAATCATTATACCTTATTTTCCTCTATTTGACTATAACAAAATAGGAGCTGCCTCTATGAGACAACTCCCTGTAGTTTATAAAGATGTGACAAATACCACTGCAATCAGTACCGGAAGCACGTATTTGATCAGTACAGACCAAAGTCCCGCCAGTTTAAAGCTTACCTTTCCTTCATTGGTAATTTCATGAACTGCATGTTTTGTCTTCCATACCCAGCCAATGAAAATACAGGCAAGAATGCCGCCAATTGGCAGAGAAACATTGGACACCAAATAATCTGCCAGATCAAAGAAACTCTTTCCGGCAATCTTGATATCACTCCAGATACCGAAGCTTAATGCGCATGGAATGCCCAGACAGGTGATTAAAATACTGAAAATAACAGCAGCCTTGGTTCTGGTCACTTTAAAGGTATTTACTGCAAAGGAAACCACGACTTCCAGATAAGCAATACTGGTAGAAACTCCTGCAAATAATACCAGGACAAAGAAAATAATGCCAAATATTCTTCCGCCCGGCATCTCACCAAATACAGTAGGAAGGGTCTGGAACATCAGGCTCGGGCCACTTTCCGGGTCAAATCCAAATGCAAATACGGCCGGGAGAATGGCAAAACCTGCAATCATTGCCACCAGTGTATCGAAGAAAGCAATGCTTCCTGCACTTTTTACAATATTCTGGTCTTTTCCAAGGTAAGCTCCATAGGTGATGGTTGCCCCTGTTCCAAGAGAAAGAGAGAAGAATACCTGTCCCAGTGCTGATAAAAAGGCACCTGGTGTCAGTTTTGAAAAATCCGGTTTCAGGAAAAATTCGATTCCTGCTGCTGCACCCGGCAGTGTGCAGGAACGGACAACAATCACTAGCATACAGACAACCAGAAGCGGCATCATTACCTTACAGGAGCTTTCGATTCCCTTCTGAACTCCTCTTACCACGATTAGAACGGTAATGACCATAAATACCAGATAATAAAGAATCTGGCTTCCCGGATTTGCCGTAAATGTCTGGAAAAACTCGGTTCCTTTTTCAGATGCACCAGTAACTGCTGCAAAAATGTATCGGATAACCCAGCCTCCTAACACGGCATAATAAGAAAGGCCAATAAAGCTGGTAATTACTGCCAGAACACCTACACCGCCCCATTTTTTATTCAGGGCTTTATAGCTTCCGAATGCGTCTTTTCCCCCTGCACGCCCAATGCTAACTTCTGCAATAATCATAGGAATTCCCACCAAAAAGATGCAGATTAGATAAACCAGAACAAAGGCTCCCCCTCCATTCTCTCCTACCAGCATAGGAAACCGCCACAAATTCCCCATACCCACAGCAGAACCGGCTGCTGCCATAATAAAACCAAGGCTGCCAGACCATTTTGCTGTTGTTTCTTTGCTTTGCGTTTGTTGACTCATATGTACCTCCTTCTTGACAATGAAACGAAAAAAATCTCCCGCCCCTGTGTCATAAAACACTAAGGACGAGAGCATTATACTTCGTGGTACCACCTTATTTTATCTCTGAATAAACAAAGACCTCTGACAGATACGGGAATCTCATGAATTCCTTATATCCTGGCGCTGTAATGGGCGCTCCCATCGCAGCCTATGCAAGCATGCAGTCGGTGCGAGGCTCCAAGACCATCTTCCATTCTCTTCTCCGCACTTCTTCTCACCACCCGAAGCTCTCTTTGCCGTTTCCGAAAATGTACTCTTCTTTTCATTGCCTTTTCATTTTTATTTATATTGTTTAGTATATTCTTATTTTTTGTATTTGTCAAAAGTTTTTTGATTTTTTTAATTACTCATTTTATTGATAAAAAGATTCTATTGGCTCTAATTCATCTCCATTTGAGCTTATTTTCGTTGCAATATTTACACCGTTCTCAACATAATATTCAATTTCCACATGAATTCCTGAACGAATGAGAGTTTCTCTGGCAGGATTAAACTCAGAAACTTCTGTTTGAATCTGCTCTGCATCAGAAATATCAAAAGCCACCTTACGGTCTTCCCCTTCTCCCGGATATGTTCTGCTGCCGGTATTTTCCAAATCCACGTAAATGGTTGTCTCATCATAATCCAGGATATATCCCTCTGTTTTCTGTATCTCAGGCGTTTCTTCTGTATTTGCAGAAACGCTGTGATTCGTCTCAGAAACCACTTTTTCCGGCGTTTCCTTAAACAAAGAACAGCCAGAAGAAAACAACAACAGTCCCAAAAGAACCATCACTAAAAAACGCTTTTCTTTCATAATAATCTCCATGCCTCCCCATAGGATAACGATTTGTGCCAGCACAAATGAAATCTAAAACTTTACAACGCTTACAAAAAATGATACTCTTTCTTAGTAAATCTGTAAGAAACAATGTTACTCTTTACACAAGAAAACCCGAAAACTTTTTATATGTTATTTTCCTGGAAAGGAGCAGAACATGAAAAAATTTATCATTTACATGCTGAAACCATTTTCTTTTCTTCCTGCCCTTGCTATGATGTACATTATTTTCAGCTTTTCCGGACAGACCGGAACAGAATCTGGAAATTTAAGCCATAAAATCAGTTATGGTATTGTCTCTGTGGCAGACCGTATCTTAGATAAAAATCTCTCTGAGTGGGAGAAACAGGCCTATGCGGATAAAATTGAATTACCGGTGCGGAAACTGGCACATATGACCGAATACTTTATTCTGGCCATCTGCCTTTCTTTCCCGCTTTATGTATATGGTGTCCGTGGATTTTCCCTCTTTATCCTGGCCGGACTGCTGTCTGTAGGATTTGCCTGCACAGATGAATTCCATCAGTCCTTTGTAGCAGGAAGAGGGCCTTCCAAACAGGATGTCATGATCGACAGTGCAGGTGCTCTGTTTGGTATTATTCTGGTGCAGGTCTTCTGCCATAGCTTTACCCCGAAAAAAAGACGGTGACTGGAGCTATAGCTCCAGTGACACATCTGCACTTTGAAGCAATTCCTTCTCACCGTCTTCCCGTATGACCAGCAATCTCCCATCCTCTAAGATTCTTTCTGCCTTTACTCTGCGGCTGGTTTCCCCCTGCCGTACAAAAATCCACCTTCCTGGAACAATATTTCTTTCTATATATTCCTTTGGTATTTCATTTTTATCTAGCTCTTTTAAAAGTTCATTCACGATACAGCCTGCCAGACGGTTTCTGTCCACATACTCATCCCCTCGGAGCATATTTCCTGCTTTTCCTTCAAGTTCTTTTGGAAATCCGCCTTCTGGTTCATAAAGGTTTAATCCGATTCCAGCCACTGCAAATTCAATATCTCCAGTCTCAAAATCTGTCACTGCTTCTGTGAGAATCCCGCACACCTTCTTTTCATTCAAATACAGGTCATTCACCCATTTAATACCAAGGGTCTTCCCACAGCATTGCTCCACTGCCCTGCACACAGCCACAGCCGCTGCTGCTGTGATTTTTAGGCTTTCTCCTGCTGTCTTTTGGGGATACAGAAGCACACTGAGATACAGGCCACTGTTCCCAGGAGAATAGAACTGTCTTCCTCTTCTTCCCTTTCCCTGCTTCTGACAATTAGCCACAACCACTGAGCCATGAGGCAGCTTGTTTTCCAGAGCCATCTGTTTCAGCACCTGGCTGGTAGAAGAAATCTCCTGAAACACCTGCACCTGTACCTCCTGATTTTCCAGGAAACAGCGGACTGCTTCTGCGGAAAGAATATCATTTTGCTCCGCCAGAGCATATCCTTTGTTTGTCACAGCCTGAATTTCATACCCTTCTTCACGCAATTGTTTGATGGCTTTCCACACAGCAGCCCTGGAAACCCCCAACTGCTCTGCAAGCCTTTCTCCTGACAGATAGATTCCTCTATTTTGTTCTAACATTTCAAGAAGTTTTGATTTCGCTGCCATACCTTCTTCATTCCTTTTCCAGATAGGTAACAATATTTTCATATACCAGGTATTTATCCTTTTCATTCAAAATCTCATGACGCATACCTGGATAACGCTTTCCTGTCACATGTTGATAACCAACTGCTTTTAAAAACTGCATTTCTTTTACGAACTGGCGGCCATTTCCTGCACAGGGATCATCTTCTCCTGCCAGAAACAAAACCGGAAGCTTTGGCTTCTGCATCCACCAGCCCTTTTTGCTGTAAGCCCCTTTCATAAGCAGGAATAATCCTTCAAATCCATCTGCTGTAAAAGGGAAGCCACAAAGTTCAGATTCATCATATGCCTTCACCACGGATTTATCTGCTGCTATCCAGGAGGTTTTATGTTTTTCCTCCGGGAATTTCGCTGCAAATGCTCCAAAAGCCAGGGCTTCGATTTCTTTACTTTTATAATTCCCGCCTTTTAATTTTTTCTGCATTCTGGCAAATGCAAGTCCGAAATCCACTGCTGGATTTTTACACGGTGGTCCTGTAAGAACCAGTTTATCCAGTTCAAAATCATATTTTTTCAAATACATCCTGGCTGCCAGAGAGCCCATACTGTGGCCTACCATATAGAACTTTTCTCCTGGAAACCGTTCTTTTGCCCACACGGTAATCTGGTGCAGATCCTCTACCACAGCCTTCTCTCCACCCTCATAAAAATATCCCAGGTCTTCTTGTGATTTCACACTTTTTCCGTGACCACGATGGTCATGAATCACAGACGCATACCCGCATTTTGCCAGATATTCCATAAAAGGCAGATACCGCTCCTTGTGTTCTGCCATGCCGTGAGAAATCTGTACCACACCTCTGCACCCTTCCTCCGGCTGTGTGACAAGCACAGACAAAGAAAGACCATCATAATTGGAACAAACTACTGCTGTATCAGACTTCATAAAAACCGCCTCCTATGTACGTTTCTTATTTCTCGAAAATCCCCATTTGAATCAAACTGTCCTGAATCAGATTCAATACTTCCTCACTCTCTGCACAAATCGTGTGACAATGATGTCCGGAAGTAAGATTCGTAAGCGGCTGTGACTTCCCGCTCCTGATATCCTCCACAAACTGCTGAACCTGCCGTCTGGAACTGATATTTAACTGTGCCCGCAGCTCTCCATAAATCTGATGGTACACAAAAACATCCACCACCGTTCCGCCTAAATCCACGATTCTGTTTAATTCTTCTTCAATCTGATCACCTTCGTGACATACCCAGAAAATTCTTTCTACACGCTTTGGCTGATGGATAATATATCCTCTGTTTGTGGAAAGAATGTCATAATTTTTTGCCCGCAATAATGCAATATCCTGCACAATCACCTGGCGGCTGACACAAAACATTTTCGCCAGGGCAGTACCGGACACTGGTACACTGCTGTTGGAAATATATTTTAAAATTTCTTCTCTCCGTACTTCTCCAACCATTCCTTTCCATCCTTTCTATCTCTCTTTGCTTCTATTATACCTCATGAAGGTTCTTTAAGGAAAGGTCTAAAATCGGTGCAGAATGTGTAAGTGCACCGCTGGAAATATAATCCACTCCCACTGAGATTACTTTTTCAATATTCTCTCTTGTCACATTTCCGGAACACTCTGTCTGGGCTCTTCCGTCAATAAACGCTACTGCCTCTTGCATTTCTTCAGGAGTCATGTTATCCAGCATGATGATGTCTGCACCTGCTTCCACTGCTTCTTTTACCATATCCAGGTTCTCTGTTTCAATCTCGATTTTCCGTACAAATGGAGCATACTCCTTTGCCATCTCGATGGCGTTTTTCACACCTCCGGCCGCCGAAATATGATTATCCTTCAGAAGAATACCATCAGACAGATTGTATCTATGGTTGTAACCACCGCCTGCTTTTACTGCATATTTTTCAAAAATACGCATGTTCGGAGTTGTCTTTCTGGTATCCAGAAGTTTTGTTTTGCTTCCCTTTAATAACTCTGCAATTTCTCTGGTATAAGTAGCGATTCCACTCATTCTCTGAAGGTAGTTCAATGCCGTACGCTCTCCTGACAGCAAAACTCTGATATCTCCTTTTACAAGTCCTAAAAGCTGTCCTTTTTCCACTCTGTCCCCGTCTTTTGCATAGAATTCAACCTCTGTATCCGGATCAAGGAGCTGGAATACTCTGGCAAAAACATCCAGGCCTGCAATCACACCTGTCTGTTTGCACAGCAGTTCTACCTCTCCCATTTTCTTTTCTCTCATCACAGCATTTGTGGTAATATCTTCGCTGGTAATATCTTCTTTTAATGCAAGAAGAATCAATTCATCTGCATTCATCATCATAGTAATTGGATTCATCGTTCCTGTCTCTCCTTTTCTATTTCTGCTAAAATTTCTACTTTATATTGCTCCTCAAGATTTTTTTCTTCTCTTTTGATAAATTTCTCTGATTCCCTGCATAAGCGGTCAAAGTCTCTGTTTTCTTCTGTTTCTTCTGAATTTTCCATGAATCCCTGGATTTCCAGTGCTGCCCGTTTTGCAAAAACAAGACTCTCCAGAAGCGAATTGCTTGCCAGACGGTTCCGGCCGTGAACTCCATTACAACTGGTCTCTCCCACTGCATACAAGCGTTCCATGGTTGTACGGCTGTTGGAATTTACATGAATCCCTCCCATGAAATAATGCTGGGCAGGGACTACAGGAATCCACTCTTTTGTCACATCATAGCCTTCTTCCAGACACCTTTTATAGATATTCGGAAAATGACCTAAAATCGTTTCTTCCCCCAGGCAGCTCATATCCAGCCACACATGAAAAGTACCATCCTTTTCCATCTGCTGGTGTATTTTTTCTGTCAGGATATCCCGGGGCAAAATCTCATTTGCAAACCGTTCCCCATGGACATCATATAATTTTCCACCCTCTCCTCTTACTGACTCAGAAATCAGGAAACGTCTCCCCGGCTTTTTGGAATACAGCGTTGTAGGATGAATCTGTATATAATCGATATTCTCTAATTTTATACCATGATGCATGGCAATGGCAAGTGCATCTCCTGTCAAATGTGGATAATTTGTAGAATGTTCATACAGTCCACCGATTCCTCCACTTGCCAGCATGGTATAATCTGCCTGAATGGCTAAAAGTTCCCCTTTTTCGTCTCTTGCCATGACACCAATACAGGTATTGTCCTCCTCTATCAGATCCACCATGGTTGTTTTCTCCAGAATACGGATATTTTTTCTGTTTTTTACAGCATATAAAAGTTTGCTTGTGATTTCTTCCCCTGTGATATCTTTATGGAATAAAATCCTTGGTTTTGAATGGCATCCCTCTCTTGTGTAATCCAGCTCCCCGTCTTTTGTTGCAAAGTCCACCCCTAATGCAATCAGTTCTTCAATGACCTGTCTGGAAGAACGAATCATAATATCCACAGATTCTTTTCTGTTTTCATAGTGCCCTGCTTTCAGAGTATCTTCCATAAAACTGTCGTAATCATCCTCGTCCCTTTGAACGCAGATTCCTCCCTGTGCCAGATAGGAGTCACTATGTTCTGCCACATCCTTGGTAAGCATCAGGATTTCATATTTTTCCGGAATATGAAGTGCTGCGAACAATCCGCTGGCACCTGTGCCTACAATGATAATGTCTGTTGTTTCTATCTTCACGGTTTTCCTCCTACTCTGCCAACTCCAGCATATGTTCCAGTGCTGCCTCTGCCTGCTTTCTCACTTCTTCTGAAAGAAGAACTTCCTGTTTCTCATCTCTCAGGCAATCTCTTACCTTCTCTAAGGTCACCTTTTTCATATCCATGCAGCACTGCTGCTCCATCACAGGATAAAATTTCTTATCAGGACATCTTTTTTCCAGTTCATACAGAACACCTGATTCTGTTCCAATGAGAAAGCTGTCCTTAGAAGACCCACAGGCATACTCTATGATTCCGGCTGTGCTTCCAACATAATCTGCTTCTTTCGTCACATCAGAAGTACACTCCGGATGTACCAGAAGTTCACTTTCCGGGTGCCGTTCTTTTGCCTGATTTATCATTTCCACTGTAATTTCTCTATGTACAGGACAGTACCCCTGATTCCTGATAATCTGTTTCTCCGGCACCTGCTCTGCCACATAGGCTGCAAGGTTTCCGTCAGGAATAAAGAAAATATTCTTATTCGGAAGATTTTTTACAATTTTTACTGCATTTGATGATGTCACACACACATCTGAAATGGTTTTTAATTCCGCAGTAGAATTAATGTAACATACAACAGCCAGATCCTTGTATTTTCCCCTCATTTCCTCCACTTTTTCCCTGGTCGCCATATGTGCCATAGGACAATCTGCTTCATAATCAGGAAGCAGCACCTTCTTCCCAGGATTCAGGATTTTTGCACTTTCCCCCATGAAAGCAACCCCGGCAAAGACGATTATTTCCGCCTCTGTTTCCCTGGCTCTCTTACTCAGATAATAAGAATCTCCTACATAATCAGCGATTTCCTGCACTTCCCCTGGCACATAATAATGAGCCAGAATGACCGCATTTTTTTCTTTTCTCAGCTTTTCTATCTCATCTTTTACAGATAACATACTTTTTTCCTCCCATTGACGGCATTTGAGAGTCATTATACAACAGTTTTTTACATGTGACAAGACACATAATTTAACAGTAATTTCATTCTTTTTTTACAGAAACCTGTCCTTTTTACAACAAAAAACAGATGTTTCATCCTCAAACAAAACATCTGCTTTCCCTAATTCTCTTATATTCTCTATTTCTTATGCTTCTACAACTTCCAGTACGTCTGCAGGACATGCTTTTGCACAGATACCGCATGCGATACATTTTGTTGTAACCGGTGAATCTTCTGCTTTTACCATAACACCAAATGGACAGGCTTCCACACATTTTCCGCATCCTGTACATTTTTTCTTATTGATCATGTAAACGCCTTTTGCATTCTGTGTGATTGCACCTTCTGGACAGGCAGCAGCACATTTACCACACTGTACACAAACCATTGGTTTTGGTTCGCCTTTTTTCTCTACAATCTGAATGCAGGATTTGTCTGGATCAAACTCTTTATAAAAGCTTTCGGAACAGGCTCTTACGCATTCCAGACACGCCATACATTTTGCACCTTTAACAACTTTTAATTTTTTCATTATAAATCCTCCGCCTTTGTAATAATGATTCCATGTTTACAGCCCGTAAACATTCTAATTCTATCACCTTATAATTTTACCATCATCTTACAAATTTCACAAGGAGTATTTTTCAATCAAAGCTTCAGGAACTGCTCCACATTGACAATAAATACCGTAGCACCGCCTACATCAATGGTAACCGGAGGAGCCGCATATCCAAGAACCGGGCCTTTGCTTCCTGCAGAATATGTTGGATTAATCATGACTTCTTTTCTTCTTGCACATTCTTCTTTGATAATCTGCAAAACCGTATCAACATTCTCATCCTCAGTACCGATCATCAGGGTTGCATTTCCTTTTCGCAGGAAACCACCTGTACTGGAAAGTTTTGTGACACTGATTTTCTCCTTATTCAGTCTTTCTATTACGAATCCTTCGTCTTCTTTTCTCACAATGGCAAAAATCATCTTCATAATTTTATTCCTCCTTTTTCTGCTTTCCGGCAGAATCTGTCTATGTGACATTATACCATAGAATATTTGATTTTCCAAGACTTTATCACACTAAAGCTTTGGAAAATATCAGAAAAATAAAAAAGCCAATGTCCACTCTGTTTCAGAGCAATACATTCGCTTTTTGGAGAAACAAAAAAAGCGCGAGACGGGACTCGAACCCGCGGCCTCGACCTTGGCAAGGTCGCG
>USPF01000006.1 GCA_900556555.1 uncultured Blautia sp. | reverse complement strand
ATTTACAAAGGATAAAAGAACTTCGCCTGATGGATGATGACTTTTTTTCAGAAGCTCTGGATGGAAAGACAGAAGCAGTCGAGTATATTCTCAATACGGTTCTGGAGCGTGATGATATCAAAGTAAAATCTACGAAGGCACAGGCAGAATATAAAAGTGCAACAAAACGTTCCATAAAATTAGATATCCAGGCAGAGGATGTAAACGGAAGACTCATGGATATCGAAATACAGCGTTCTGACAGGGGTTCAGGAGTAAGAAGGGCAAGGTTCCACAGCAGCATGATAGACCGGGCACTGCTCAGCAAAGGAGATGATTTTGAAGATCTGGTTGATACCTATGTAATCTTCATCACGGAAAAAGATAAATTCGGTATGGGAATTCCACTTTATCATATCGAAAGAAAAATTTCTGAGATGGATAATGCATTGTTCGGTGACGGAGCCCATATCCTATACGTGAATGGTGAATATAGAAACCTGGAACATCCTGTGGGAAGTCTGATGCATGACTTTAACTGCAAAGATGCAAAAGATATGGTGAACCCATTACTGGCAGAAGAAGTCAGATACTTAAAGGAAACAGAAGGAGGTCGAAGCCAGATGAGCAGAATTTTGGAAGAGATGAGAAATGAAGTAGCAGAAAAGGCTACTCATAATAATGCAGTGAATACAGCTCTAAGGATGCTGACAAGAGGACGTGATTCTATAGAAGAAATCGCAGAGATAACAGGTTTGTCTTTGGAAGAGGTCCGAAAGCTGGCAAATAATCAAAAGGCATAAGATAAACGATTTCCCCGGATATGTGTAAAAACATACCCGGGGAACTTTCATATAAAAGCTTTCCATATTATTTCTTCTTAATCTTAACCTCTTCTAAGGTTTTCTCGGTTTCTTCTATGGATTTCAAGACTTCTGCTGCCTTTCCTCCCATCCGGCGGTTCTGATATGCCCATTGTAAGATGGCTGTTTCCAGGCTTCTCTTTTTCTTAGCCATACGCAACGCATCCTCTCCCAATGTTTTCTCTATCATATCCTATGCCAGAACCAGTTATCTGCCTGCGATCAGTTTGTAGATTGGATTTCCCATGGAAGAAAATTTTTCTTCATATTCTGTCATTACATTGCCTTCGTTCATTTTCTCATCATGATGAAGGTCAAAGGTATGATCCAGAAGCTTCCATCCGGCTTCTCCTACTTCTTCCAGAGAAAATTCAAACAGCCCTTTGTTATCTGTCTTGAATTCTACCACTCCATTTGGTGCCAGAATCTTATCGTAACGCTCCAGGAACTGTCTGGAAGTTAATCTCCTCTTTGCATGACGTTCTTTGGGCCATGGGTCAGAAAAGTTCAGATAAATCTTCCCAACCTCTCCCTGCTGGAAAATAAGGGGAAGCTCTCTTGCGTCCATACGGAGAAATACTAAATTTTCAGGCTTCATACCTTCCTGCTCCCTTTCTTCCATCTTCTGTAGAGCACGAAGAAGGACACTGTCATACATTTCAATTCCTACATAATTAATGTTTGGATTTTTTTCGGCCATATCCATGATGAAGCGGCCTTTTCCCATACCAACTTCTATATGAACCGGATTTTGATTCTCAAAGAGCTGATTCCAGATTCCTCTCTGTTTCTCCGGCTCCTGAACTACATATTTGCTGGAAGCAATCGCATCCTTTGCTCCCGGTATATTTCTTAATCTCATGCGGTTTCCTGCCTTTCTGTCCGTTTAGTATAACTATCTTTTTATAAAATGTCAACTAATCCCTGGAACTTGCAAAATCCGCTAAATAAATCACTTTTAAGAAATTCAAATATACCTGCAACTAACAATCCACCGGCAAAGTCAGAATGAATCTGCTTCCTTCTCCCAGGCTGCTTTCCACTTTCATCTTAGCACCAAGAAACAGGCTTCCGTGTTTTACAATAGAAAGTCCCAGTCCGGTACCGCCAATAGCTTTGGAATGGCTTTTATCCACCCGGTAAAAGCGCTCAAAAATACGGTTTTTGTCTTCCTGGGCAATGCCGATTCCAGTATCTTCTACAACCACCTGTGTGGCTTCTCCATCCTGTGAAAGTGTTACCGTAAGACTTCCTCCCGGCTTATTGTATTTCACTCCATTGTCACAAAGATTTGTCAGGATTTCTTCCAGAATTGTCTTTACAGTGTTCACTTTGATGTGCGGTCCATAGAGATACATGTGCACACCGGCTTCTTCTGCTTTTGGTTCCAGATGCTTGAAAATTTCTCTGGTTTCTTCATACAAATCTACCGTTTCCTTTTCAAACTGGATTTTTCCTTCATCCAGCTGGGAAATCTTAATGACATCATTCACCAGAGTAATCAATCTCTGTGCCTCTTTGAAAATACGGCCTGCAAACTTCTTGGTGTCCTCTGGCTTCACATATCCATCCTGGATAATTTCCGCAAAACCAGAAATGGACGTGAGCGGTGTTTTCAACTCATGAGATACATTCGCTGTAAATTCTCTCCGCATCTGCTCGCCACGCATACGTTCTGTCACATCCTGAATCAAGAGCACAGCACCTGTCACCTGATTTTCATGATAAACCGGGTTGGCCGTTACCTGGCAGCTTGTTCCTGCTAAATCCATATTGGCAAGAACGTGCTGTCCTGCCAGGACACGTTCCACTGCATTCTGGAAATCCTCGCTTCTATTCAGTGCCAGCACACTTCTTCTTCCTTTCTCCGGCTCTGCACCAAGAAGATTCAGGGCACTGGAATTGTTGGACAAGATTTCTGTGTGACTGTCAATAACTACAAAACCTTCCTCCATATTTTCGGTAATCATGGAGAACTCTTCCTGCTGCCGTTTCGCATCCGAAATCTCTTTCTGGAGAGATTTTTGCTGACGGTTAATCTTAGTAAGCAAAGGAGCAATCTCGTCATAAATCTGGTTTTCTTCTGGATGCTCCAAGTCTAAAGCATTAATAGGATTTACGATATTTCTGGAGAGTCTGGATGCAATCATATATGACAAAACCGCCATAATCACAAGCATGATGAGAACCGGCTGAATCATTCCTCCTACGATTCCTGGCACATTATACTGCTCACTGGATACTCTCAAAATACTATTATCCTTTAATCGCAATGCATAATACAGAGTCTTTTTTGACAAGGTGTCGGATGTCCGTACTGCTGTACCGGAACCTTTTTCTGAAGCCTCTTTAATTTCTTCACGCTGTCCATGATTTTCCATAGAATCTTCATCCGCTTCACTATCAAAAAGAACACTTCCGTCTTCTGCAATATATGTTACACGCTCTGCTTCCGGTGGAAGAGATTCAAAAGCCTCCATTCCTTCTTTTTCTACGGCAATGGCCAAGTAAGCAGCTTCTCTTCGCAGCTCTTTTCCAATCTGTTTGCCAAAATACCGGTACAAAATTCCCATCGTCAAGGTTGTGCTCATTACAAGCACAGCTACAGAAACTACCAGAATAGATTTTAATATGCGTTTTGTCATGCGGTTCCTCCCATCTTGTAGCCCATTCCACGTACTGTCTCAATATACTGCCCTGCCTTTCCAAGCTTCTGGCGTAAGGTTCTTACATGAACATCCACGGTTCTGCTTTCTCCATCAAACTGATATCCCCAGATTTTATCCAAAAGCTGTGCCCTGGTAAATACGATTCCAGGATTGGATAAAAGAAGAAGCAGCATTTCAAATTCCTTTATGGTAAGAATCACTTCTTCTCCGTCTACTTTAACCTGATGTCTCTGTTTCGAAACCGTAAGGCAGC
Organism: uncultured Blautia sp.; assembly: GCA_900556555.1. Taxonomy (GTDB): domain Bacteria; phylum Bacillota; class Clostridia; order Lachnospirales; family Lachnospiraceae; genus Blautia. Next base: position 46,551 of record USPF01000006.1, on the reverse strand, counting down.
CAAACTCATAAATCTGATCTTCCTCTTCTCCATGCCCCGTACGTCTTAGCAGAGCTTTTACTCTTGAAACTAATTCCATCATACGGAAAGGTTTTGGAATATAGTCATCTGCCCCGCTATCCAACCCCTTTACTGTATCGTATTCACTGCCTTTTGCAGTCAACATAGCAATAGGAAGCTGCCTGGTATCACTGCGCTTCCTTAGTTTTTTCAATATTTCCAGGCCATCTTCCTCTGGAAGCATAATATCCAGGAGAACCATATCCGGTATTTTTTTCTCTACTGCTTTCCAAAATGCAGAAGGTAATTCAAATCCTTCTGCCTCCAGTCCCTGACTATTCAAGGTATAAACCACTAATTCCCGGATACTTTCATCATCTTCTACTAAATAAATCATACTTTTCCCCTAACTTCACTCATCATGCGTTCCTGTAATAGAATATTCCACCCACTGTGCGATATTCTCAGCGTGATCTCCAATTCTTTCAAAATATTTCGCTACCATGATTAAATCAATATAGTATTCCGCATTCTGAGGATCATTTTCTATAAGTCTTGGCAAATCCGCTTTGACTTTTAAAAATAAATCATCTACTACATCATCATATTTTACTACGGCTGCTGCAGAATCTAAATCTTTTTTTACAAAAGAATCAATGCTTTCTGTTACCATTTTAATCGTAGCTTCTGCCATTTTTCCGATATTCATCTTGTGGGCAATTTCCTGCACTTTCACAAATTTAGACATATCCGCTATATCCTGAGCCTGGTCTCCGATTCTCTCCATATCAGAGATCATTTTCAGTGCAGAAGAAATCATTCTCAGATCTCTGGCTACCGGCTGCTGCTGAAGCAGAAGTTTCATACACAGATTTTCAATATCTCGTTCTTTATGATTGATTTCTTCTTCCATGCGGTCTATAGCCTGGGGTTCTGTTTCTTTTTCATTCAATAACTGATCCGCTGCTCTGCGGATTGCCCGCTCACACAGAGCTCCCATCTTAATCAGCTCTAAATTTAATTCTTCAAGCTGCTGGTCGAATCGCATTCTCATCATCCAAACCTCCCTGTAATATAATCCTCTGTTTTCTTATTCTTCGGCATGGAAAAAATCTGTTCCGTCTCTCCATATTCAATGACTTCCCCTAACAGGAAAAATGCTGTTTTATCTGATATTCTGGCTGCCTGCTGCATGTTGTGAGTTACCATTACAATGGTATAATTCTTCTTCAATTCCATGGCCAAATCTTCAATCTTAGATGTTGAAATAGGATCCAGTGCAGAGGTTGGTTCATCCATGAGAAGTACCTCCGGCTCCACTGCAAGAGCCCTTGCAATACAAAGACGCTGCTGCTGTCCTCCTGACATACCAAGAGCACTTAATTTCAGCCTGTCCTTTACTTCATCCCAGATAGCTGCATTTCTAAGAGAACGTTCCACAATATCATCCAGTTTTACCTTAGAACGGATTCCGTGTGTTCTTGGTCCGTAAGCAATGTTATCATAAATGCTCATAGGAAACGGATTTGGTTTCTGGAACACCATACCCACACGTTTCCGCAACAGATTGATATTCATATTTCCGTAAATATCTTCTCCGTCTAAAAGCACCTTCCCTGTTATTTTACATCCTTCTACCAAATCATTCATACGGTTAAGAGATTTCAAAAGGGTGGATTTACCACACCCGGAAGGACCAATAAAAGCTGTGATTTCATGGGCAGGAATCTCCAGATTAATATTTTTTAAAGCCTTAAAGGCACCATTGTCATAGTATAAATCCAAATTGGAAATGGAAAATTTACTCATTCACTTATTATCCTTTCTTAATCTTGCGTGCAATCCTTCCTGATACCCAGTTGATGAAAAGTACAATCAGAAGAAGCACCACGGCTGTGGCATATGCCTGGTTAATATAAAGCCCTTCGTTGGACAGGGCATACATATGAACCGAAAGGGTTCTTGTGGAAGACATAACACTGCTTGGCAGCTCTGCCACGGTTCCTGCTGTGTACATAAGAGCAGCCGTCTCCCCTACAATACGTCCGATGGACAGAATCACACCGGAAAGGATTCCTGGCACTGCAGATGGAAGTATTACCACAAAAATCGTCCTGAGCTTGCCTGCTCCCAGTCCGAAACTGGCTTCCCGGTACATGTCCGGTACAGATAAAAGTGCTTCCTCTGTGGTACGCATAATGACCGGCAGTACCATGATAGCCAGGGTAAAGGCACCAGCCAGCATAGAAAATCCCCATTTCAATGTAGTAACAAAAAACAACATTCCAAACAATCCATATACGATGGAAGGAATACCAGTCAATGTCTCTGCTGTGATGCGGATGACAGATACCAGTTTGTTTCCTTTTTTTGCATATTCTACCAGATAAACCGCTGCCAGAATTCCCAGAGGTCCTGCAATTAAAAGAGAAAGGACTGTCATACAGATGGTATTTATAATAGACGGAAACATAGAAACATTTTCTGAGTTGTACTCCAGCTGGAACAAATCCAAGCTAAGGTTCGGAATTCCCTTTATCAGGATATATCCGATGATAAAAACAAGGGTGAGCACTGTAATCAAAGCACTCAGTCCTACCAGTGCTGCCAGGAGCAGAGAAAGGGGATTTCCTGAGTAGGATTTCATCTTCTGCTTTGCACTCTGCACATTAATTGGCTGTAATGCTTCATCCATTTATGCCCCTCCTTTTTAATAATGAAAATGACAGATTGATTAGTAAAATAAAAACAAACAGAACTACGGCTGTAGCAATCAATGCCTCCCTGTGGAGGTCTGTAGCATATCCCATTTCCATAACAATGTTAGAAGTCAGGGTACGGACACCTTTAAACAAACCTCTTGGCATACCAGGCTGGTTTCCTGCAATCATAATGACCGCCATAGTCTCTCCAATTGCACGGCCGATTCCAAGAATCACACCTGCCAGGATCCCAGACTTTGCCGCTGGAAGCACTGCAAAAAATACGCTTCTTTCATGTGTTGCCCCAAGTGCCAGAGAACCTTCGTAATAGCTGTCCGGCACTGCACGGATAGCAGATTCCCCTACACTGATAATGGTGGGAAGAATCATGATCCCAAGCATCAGGGAAGCGGTAAACATACTGGAACCATCTCCGCCGAATCCAAGCGTATTTCCAAAAAAGTCACGGACAAATGGCACCAGAACTACCATACCAAAAAAACCATATACAACCGAAGGAATCCCTGCCAGAAGATCCACTGCTGGTTTTACGAAGCGGTAAAGCCTGCTCGGGCAAAAACGTGCCATAAATACTGCTGTAAAGATTCCTACAGGTACGCCAATGACAATGGCACCTGCTGTTACATAGACACTTCCCAATATAAAAGGAAGAATTCCGTAAATATTGTTTCCCGGTTTCCATCTCTCTCCCAACAAAAACTTGAACACCCCAATTTCGCCAATGGCAGGGATACCATTGGCAAAAAGGAATACACAAATCAGTACAACTGCCAGGATGGAGACACAAGCACACATAAGAAACACGTATTTCATAAAGGTTTCCTTAAAGTCTTTCATGCATTTCGCTCCTGTTCTTATGCCTTACTGAAGTTCAGACCAGTCTGTGATTTCTCCGGTATAAATGTCTTTTACCTGATCGGATGTGATATCAGTCAGAGAATTTTCCTTGTTTACAATGACTGCAATACCGTCTAAGGCAATCTGCACTCCTGTAAGTCCTTTTTCAGTCTCGGAATCTTTTAATGCTCTAGATGCCATTCCGATATCGTAAGTTCCGCTTAAAGCAGATTCCATACCTGTTGTTGAGTCACTCTGCTGGATTTCGATTTCTGCGTCTGGATTCACTGCTTCATAACCCTCTTTTAATTTTTCCATAACCGGTGTTACAGAGGAGGAACCACCTACCACTACTTTTCCTTTTGGTTTGTTTCCGGCATAAGCTTCCGCATTTTCTGCTGCTGAAATATATCCGCTTTCCTCTACAATCTTCTGTCCTTCTTCACTTAAAATATAATCCATAAAGTCCTGAGCCACTTCGCTGACGCCCTCTTTTGTGGCAACATTAAACGGTCTGGAAATTTTATAAGTATCATTTTTCACATTTTCTGTGGATGCTTCTGCACCGTCTACTTTCAACGCCTTTACACTGTCATCCAGAGAACCTAAAGAAATATAACCGATTGCCTTTGGATTCTGAGCAACACCTGTCATCATAACAGAAGTACTATTGGTTACCTGAGCATAATCAGTGGTCATATCCACCTTCTCACCATCGACTTCTTCTTCGATTCCAAACAGTTCAACAAATGCTCCTCTTGTACCAGAACCGTCCTCACGGGAGATTACTGTAATTTCTCCTTCTACTGCAGAACCTGCATCAGATTCTTTTTCTTCTGTTCCTGCATTTGCATCAGTCTCTGTCTGTGTTTTCTGATTGTTTGTTGATCCTTCATTGTTTCCGCCACATGCTGTCATACCAAATACCATAGTTCCCATTAAAATTGCTGCTAATAATTTCTTCTTCATAATAGAAGTCTCCTTTTTATCCTTAAAATATTTGTTTTCCTTGTTGACATCCACCACTATAAAGAAACTTTGTAAAATCACCAACCGTACTATAGTTAAATCTGTGTAAAATACCAATTTTATTTATTTAACATGGTTATTTTACATTCTTTTTGGTTTACCATATTATGATAATTATTGTAAACTTATATTTTCAGATAATTCATTTAATTTTTTCTCTGATTCGGTTAATTCATGTTGGGATTGTTAAATAATTGACTTTTGAAACACCTGACTTTTTTCCTGATTTTTCCTCAAAAAAGGCCCTTTTGGAACATATATACAAAACCTTTGTTCTTTCTCAAATTATGTAAATCACATTCATCCACACATATTTTTGTGGACAATGTGGATAACTTAGTGTATAACTTCACTTTTCCACTATTTCAAGGGATTTTTCATGTGGATAATTTTGAGGATAGTTTGTGGGTAATTCTCCACACTTCGACTTTTTTTGTGTATAATTTACAATCGTGAATATTCCGACAATTTACCGCCCGAATCCTTTGTTTTTCTGTCAATATTTCTTTTCTCTTTCCTGCCTGGATTATTTTACATTCTTATGTAACCTAAAAAAAGAAGCTGCATGCAACAGCTTCTTTTACAATCCTTCTCCAAGAGGTACTGATTCCTGTGAAGAATCCGCACCTTCCTCTTTCTGGTATCCTGCAAGAGTTTCCGGACTGTTAGAGATTTCGATTTCACGAATCAGTTTCAAATCCCTGTCAATAAAAATCCGGATAAAGTTTTTCTTTGTCTCATCTGAATATAAATAATAAGAAACTCCCTGTTCCTCCTCCTGGGTTTCATAGGTACTTCCGCCTAACTGAATCTTCATTGTTTCCTCTGCCATGCCCAGTGTGATTTCTTTTCCAATGGAAATAGGAATCTTCACTATATCAAAATCACCGGAAACCTTTGTGAGAAACGTGTATTCCACCGGAACTGTATTCTGGCTGTAGTTTTTCACCACTCCATAGAAAACTGCATCTCCTTTTTCCAGGGTAACATACCCGTGGCGGCCTGATTTTACATAAGCATCGGAACCTTCCTTCTGTACTTTCCATCCATTGTTCAAAAATTCTGATACAGGAGCAGGTATCTCATACAAAGCACCATCATAAGATACAATATAATCTGCCGGATTTTCGGTAAAATTTTCCGGTTTCTGATAGGCACTTACTTCTGCCGGCTCTTCCTTACTGATTTCTTCTTCATCTGAGACAGGCTCCCGATAGTTTTTCAATGTTGCCTTATATAAAATTTCCTGTTCTGCATCAAATACAAATTCTGCGTTTTTATATGTTCCGAATTCATAAGTGACATACATGTCATCTTTTTCACTATATTCATCTGTAGGTGTCCCATAAACTTCTAAAACCTGATTCAGATTCGATTTTCCCAGTGTAATATTGCCGGGAAGCTGGAAAACCGGGCTGTCTTTATGATACTCCAAGGTGACACCACCGATATAACAGTCTTTCTCTTTCTTTTCTTCCCCTTCTAAATTCACCACATCTGCTTTGATTTCTATTGCATCTCGTTTCAGGCTCTTTCCTTCTATATAAGACTCTGTATCCAGAACCGTTTCCTCTTCTCCCACATATTCCCATCCCTGTTCCAGCCATTCCTGTACTGTTGACGGGAGCTTTTCTGCTTCACCATTTATGGCAAATTCAAAATCATATAAATGTTTTGACAGTTCCACAGGATATTCTTCGATTTCTTCGTCTGTTTCCTCTTGCTCCTCCACTGGAAGCGGAATCACCTCTTCACTCTCCTGATTCACCTGCTCCTCAGCCTTCTGGCAGCCAGACAGTGCCAAAAGCAATACCGTTGTCACAAGCAGCCATTTCTTTTTCAAAAAACACATCTCCTTCCCTATGGATTTGTATAGAGAAATCTTAACACAAAGTGCTCCTTTTTTCCAAGAAAAATGCACATACCCCCTTATTTTTTGCATAGATTATATAGAATGACCAAGTAATGCAAGGAGTTTCTCTTGAAAACCTTTTTCTCTAAAAAAAAGAACCGGATTCTTTCCGGCCTGGTGATTAGCTTCCTTATTATTATTTCCATTTTTATAGCTGGCAAACCTTCCAGATTCTCCCAGAATTCCAAATTTGAACGTTTTACCAGGAAATTATTTGAAGATGAGATCTGTTCCAACACACTAAATCTTCATTATACCCTTGCTTATCCCCAAAAATACGGAATCAAGGACTATGAAATCAGTCTCGGCACCATGGATCCTGAGATTCTGAAACAAAATGGTGTAGCTTGGGATACTCTGAAACAAAAGCTGGAACGCTTTTCCCGGGATGAACTATCCAAAGAAAACCAGATAATCTATGACATGCTTCTATTAGATACTTCTCTTCAGTCATCTGTCCGTGAACAGTATCTTCTTCAGGAACCCCTTGGCCCAAACCTGGGGATACAGGCTCAGCTTCCTACTTTGCTTGCTGAATATACCTTCCGTGTTCCAAAAGATATCAAGGATTATTTTTCTCTTCTATCCTGCATACCGGGATATTTTGACAGTATTTTGAAATTTGAAAAAGAAAAGTCTGAGCAGGGGCTCTTTATGAGTGACACCACTGCGGAGAGAATTATACAGCAATGCAATACCTTTGTCTCGGAAAAAAAGAATCACTTTCTCACCTCTATGTTCACAGAAAAACTGGATACCCTGACCTCTGGGCATGTCATCACAAAAAAGCAGGCTTCTTCTTATAAAACCATGCATGAGAAATTAATGAAGGAATCTGTATTCCCCTCCTATGAAGCCCTTGCCCGTGGCCTGGAGAAATTAAAGGGAACCGGACAGAATTCCGGCGGTCTGGCTTATCTTGACGGAGGCACACAGTATTATGAATATCTGGTAAAAACCAGTACCGGGGACTTCCGCACCATAAAAGAAATCGAACAAGACCTTTCCACACAGCTTCTTCGTGATTATCAGGTTCTCCATAACCTTCAGCAAAAAGACCCGGAAATCTTGTCAAAAGCATCCGGCATTCCTGCTTCTTCCCCATACTCCCCCCAAGAAATGCTGGATTACCTGAACCAGAATATTCACCATGACTTTCCTGAACTGGCAGTGAACGATTACGAAATCAAATATGTTCCAAAAGCATTGGAGCAGTTTTCCAGTCCGGCTTTTTACCTGACTCCGCCTCTGGATACCCTCTCTCCAAATACAATCTATATCAACAAGACCAGCCAGGTATCCTGTGCTGAACTTTTCACTACTCTGGCACACGAAGGATTCCCCGGCCACCTGTATCAGACCTTATACTTTGGCAAACAAAATCCTGCACCCATACGGGAATTCTTAGGATGCAGCGGATACATAGAAGGATGGGCTACCTATGTGGAATCTCTGGCCTACGGTTACGCTGCACAATTTTTAAGCATTGAGCCTGATGTTATGGAATTTCTCAACCGAAACCGCAGTGTGAACCTTTGTCTCTATTCTCTTCTGGATATTGGCATTCATCATAAGGGCTGGACTTTGCCGGAAGTAATAAAAACCTTATCTTCCCTTGGCATGCCTTCTGAAGATACCTGCAAAGAAATCTACCAGTATATTGTAGAGAATCCTGCAAATTATTTAAAATATTATCTTGGATATCTGAATTTTATACACCTTAGGGAGCAGATGGAACAGCATGAAGGCAATCGCTTTGACCTGAAAGCATTCCATCAAAATCTTCTGGAAATCGGCCCGGCACCCTTTCCCATTGTAAAAAAGTATCTGCTTTTGCGGTACACCGAATAACATTGCTCAGCAAAAAACTGTGGTATAAAACAACTCTACGGTCTTATACCACAGTCCATCATGTTTTCTTCTGATAGGAATCAAAAAAAGCTCTCAGGTTCAGCAGGGATTTCACTAAAATTTCCTGCTGCTCTTCATTTAGATCCTTCACAACAGCCTGTATCATGCCTTCGTGAAATTTTCTATGATGGGCATTTGCCGCCCTTCCCTTGTCTGTGAGGGAGATAAGAACCACACGCCGGTCTGCTTCACTCCTCACTCTGTGAACATAGCCTTTTTTCACCAGGTTATTCACTGCAATGGTCAGGGTTCCTACTGTCACGGAGAGAGATTTTGCCACGGAAGACATATTTTTCGCCCCGTCTTCTCCGATTGCCTCTATCACATGCATATCATTTACAGAAATATCATGAAATTCATCTGTAATCAACGCTTTTTCTTCTATATCCATAATTTCCTGAAATAAATTTACTAAAACATCATGAAAGACTTCAAAATGATCCACGTCACCACTCCTTTTTCTCACGTTTAGTCCTGTTTCCCATTCTGATGTCCTTATTATATATGATTTCCCACTGAAAAACAATGAATTTTTTGATACTCAAACTAAAAAGACTGCCACACAAATACCATGTGACAGTCCCTTTCTCTCATAAACAATCTTATTTAACGATCATTTCACCGTAGCATTCTCTTGCCGGAGCCAGAGCGTTTGCTTCGTCTGTGTCAATGTGAGCTGCTGTTGCATAAGAAGCACTTACACGAACTACTACATCACCAAAAGTAAGAGATCTTCCGTTTGGAGATTCAATAGCCAGCTCTACGATCTGTTTGTCAGCTACACCTGCTTTTTCAGCATCTTCTGGTGTCATATGTACGTGACGTTTTGCAGCGATTACGCCTTCTGTTAATTCTACTTCACCTGCAGGTCCTACTAATTTACATGCACCTGAACCAGCGATATCACCTGATTCACGGATTGGAGCAGTAACACCGATGCTTCTTGCATCTGTAAGAGAGATTTCTACCTGAGTATCATTTCTCACTGGTCCTAAAACAGACATTTTCAGGCTGCTTTTTGGTCCAACTACTTCTACTTTCTCTTCACATGCGAACTGTCCTGGCTGGCTTAACATTTTTTTCACTGTTAATTCATGACCAGCTCCAAACAGGACTTCCAGATGTTCCTGAGATAAATGTAAATGTCTTGCAGATGTTTCAACTAATACTTTCATTTTAAGTTCCTCCACTTATTTTGAAATAATATTTCACTACTTCTAATTATAACTTTTTCACAGGTCTTGTCAACGTTAATTTTTATCCGGCAGGCGATTCTTCAGATAATCATATTCTTCCATAATACTTCTGGTAATTTCATCCTCACCAAAAGCATTGTCAGGGTGATAAATTTTCAGCAAAGCATAATATCTTTTTTTCAGTTCTTCTGTATTTTTTATCCCCTTAAAGTAATGAATATGAAATTCAGAATCATCTGTATGCTCTCCCTTATATCCGTCTTCAAAGGCAGACCACTGGTAATCCGGGCGTTTATAAAAACTTTTCCAGTTCTCAGAATGCTCTCCAAGATAAAACTTCCAAATCCAGCTGCAAATCGCTTCCAATATTACCATCACCATAGCAACTCCAGCTGCCGGAACATAGAAAAGTCCTCCTGCTATTGCCATGGTAAGAATAATTGCCGGAATTCCCGGGCCATTTCCCCGTATCTGTAGAATAATCTCTGCTATTGCACCTACAGAAACCACCACCGCAGATAAAATGCACACAAAAGAAACAACTGTACCGCACACCTTCAGGAAAAACTGAAGTCCCCTGACCAGAATAAACAGCAGTACAGCCGGAATTGCAAACACTATCTTTACAAATATGAGTAAGACCTTCAAAATCATCCTGTTATCTGTTTTTTCCATATTTTAACCTTCGTTTCTATAAAGTCTGGTCTTTCCAGAATAGTTTACCACAACCGGCAAAATTTTCACAGGACATTTTTTTAACAATTTTATGAACAAAATTTGTTTTGAACCTTAACTATTGTGGTCGCTGACGTGAAACTTTTTCAGATTTCCGATTTTCTCCCGTCTTTGTTCCAGAATTTTCTCAATCTCTTCCACTTCAATCCCTGATTCCACCATCATCACAATCAGATGGTAGAGCAGATCGCAGATTTCATTGGCAGTGTCCTGGTTTTTTCCATTTTTAGCGGCAATAATAACCTCGCTGCACTCTTCCCCGCATTTTTTTAAAATCTTATCCAGTCCCTGTTCAAAAAGATAGCAGGTATAAGAACCTTCCTGTTTTGTCTCTTTTCTTTCCCTGGCAACCTGATACAGCCCTTTCATCACATCCATCATCTTTTATCTTCCTCCCATAATGCTCTGAAAAAACAACTGTGTGCCCCTGTGTGGCAGGCAGCTCCCGTCTGAACCACAGTAATGAGCAGCGTATCTTCATCACAGTCTCCTTTTATGTCAACCACCTTCTGTATATGTCCTGATGTGGCACCTTTATTCCACAGTTCCTGTCTGGACCGGCTGTAAAACCAGGTATAACCTGTCTCAAAGGTTTTCTGAAGGCTTTCCCGGTTCATATAAGCAAGCATCAGCACCTCCCCGGTGTCCTTTTCCTGGACAATAGCGGGTATCAGCTCGCTTTTCTTAAAATATTGTTCAAAATCTACCATAGCTTTTTATATTCCTTCCTGTGTCTTTGCTGTTGCCTTATGTGCGTACCGGAATGTTATTTTCTGCCAAATGGTTTTTCACTTCTTCTACTGTCAGTTCCCGAAAGTGAAACAAAGATGCCGCCAATGCTGCGTCTGCACCAGTCTCTTCAAACACCTGGGAGAAATGCTCCAGCCTGCCGCATCCGCCACTGGCGATTACCGGAATCGTCACAGCATCACACACTGCCCTGGTAAGTTCCAGATCAAATCCTTCCTTACATCCATCCGTATCCATGGAGGTCAGAAGAATCTCCCCTGCTCCCAGCTCCTGGCATTGTTTTGCCCACTCCACAGCATCAAGACCTGTATCCTTTCTTCCTCCATGCACAACCACATGAAAATTCCCCTGCCCGTCTCTTTTTGCATCAATGGCAACCACCACACACTGACTTCCGAAAATTTCTGCTGCTTGGGAAATCAATGCCGGATTTTTCACTGCTGCGGAATTGACAGAAACCTTGTCCGCACCTGCCCTTAGAATTTCCCTGAAATCCTCCACACTGCGGATTCCTCCCCCAACAGTCAGGGGTACGAACACATGCTCTGCTGTTTTCCTCACCACATCAATCATGGTACTTCTGCCCTCATGAGTGGCTGTAATATCCAGAAAACAGATTTCATCTGCTCCCTGCCGGTCATATTCCATGGCACATTCCACCGGGTCTCCTGCCTCCCGGATTCCTACAAAATTCACACCTTTTACTACTTTTCCATCCCGCACATCCAGACACGGGATAATTCTCTTTGCAAGCATGCTCACTCACCTGCCTTTTCTATGGCTTCTCTTAAATCTAATGTTCCTGAATACAATGCCTTCCCACAAATGCAGCCATACAGCCCGATTTCTTTGCATGCCATGATATCCTCTATGGATTTTACTCCGCCGCTGGCAATGATATTGCAGGACACCGCCTGGTTCAGATGCTCAAGCTGCTCAAGATTTACTCCGCTAAGGGTTCCGTCTCTCGATATGTCGGTATAAATAATGGTTTTTACTCCAGCCTGCTCCATTTCCATGGCAAGCTCCAGATAACATACAGAACTGCTCTCCATCCATCCCTCTGTTGCTACCATTGCGTTTCTGGCATCAATCCCCACTGCAATCTTGGCACCAAACTCTTTCACTGCTTCTTTTACAAGCTGCGGGGTTTTCACTGCCGCAGAGCCAAGAATAATCCTAGAAATTCCTTTTGAAAGATACCATTCTATTGTCTTCATATCACGGATTCCGCCGCCCAGTTCCACCTTCATTCCCGATTCTGCGGCTATTTTTATAAAAATTTCCTGATTGACCGGACAGGCATCCAGAGCACCGTTTAAATCTACCATATGTATCCATTTCGCTCCCGCCAGGGCAAAATCCCCGGCTGTTTTATAAGGATCCTCTGCAACTTTATGTGCAGTGTCATAATCCCCTTTTATAAGCCTTACACACGCTTTATCTTTAATATCGATTGCAGGTAATATAATCATTTTTCCACCAACTTTGCAAAATTCTTCAGCATCTTTAATCCAGCTTCACCGCTTTTTTCAGGATGATACTGAGCTCCATATACAAATCCTCTGTGTACCAGAGCAGGAATCTTTTCTCCATACTCCGTGTAACAGGAAATATTTTCTTCCTCTGTATCTGCCCGGAAAGAATGTACAAAATACATATAGGTCTCTTCTTCCATTTCTCCGGTCATGGCACATGGATGCAGCACCTTTAAATCATTCCATCCCATATGGGGAATCTTTAATCCATGGCTGTCTATCTTTACCACATTTCCCGGAATCAGTCCTAGTCCCTGTGTGCTTCTAAACTCACTGCTGCTTTCAAACAAAAGCTGCATTCCAAGACAGATTCCCAAGATAGGCTTTCTCTCTGCCTCTTCACGGATGACCGGAACCATTCCTTTTCTCTCAAGCATTTCCATTGCATCGGGAAATGCTCCTACGCCCGGAAGAATCATAGCGTCTGCCTGTCTGATGGTTTCCGGTTCTTTTGCAATACAGTTTTCTATTTTCAAAAAATCCAGTGCATTTTTTACACTGAACAGATTTCCCGCTCCATAATCAATAATCGCAATCATGCCAACACCCCTTTAGACGAAAGGACTCCTGTCCCTGTTTCTGTTACTGCCTCTTTTAATGCATGAGCAAATGCCTTAAACATGGCCTCGATTTTATGATGGTCATTTTCTCCGTACAGGGCTTTGATATGTAAAGTGATTCCTGCCTGAAACGCCAGTGCCCGGAAAAATTCTTTTACCATGCAGCAGTCCAGGGCTCCCACAGACGGATTCTCATATTCTGCCTCAAATACAAGAAAAGCCCGGCCGCTTACATCCAGTGCACAAAATCCCAGTGCCTCATCCATGGGAACGTAAAAACTCCCGTAACGCCTGATACCGCTTTTATCCTTCAGAGCGTCTGCCAATGCCATGCCAAGAACAATTCCCAGATCTTCTATGCTATGGTGGCAGTCCACCTCTAAATCCCCTTTCATGGAAAGCCGGATATCAAAGCTCCCATGAACACAGAGAGCCTGCATCATATGATCAAAAAATCCCACGCCACAGGTTCCCTCATAGATACCCTGTCCATCCAGATTCCAGGACAAGGCAATCTGTGTCTCTTTTGTATTTCTTTCTATCTCCCCGGTACGCATTGGAAACACCCCCTATCATTTATTTTAATAATTCACCAAGAGCCTGCATCAGTTCTTCATTTTCCTGCTCTGAGCCTGCCGCTGCTCTTAAATAGCCGCTCATATACCGGATAGAAATCCCCTTTTTTCTCAGCCCATCAAAGATTTCTCCGGCTCTCTCTGTCTTCATGTAAACAAAATTGGCACAAGTTGCATATACTTTCCGGATTTCTGTTTTTGTAGCCGCTAATTTCATCATTTTTTTATATAAATCCGTTCTGGAACACCGTATTTTTTCAATACAATCTCTCAGATATTCCGGATGATTCAAAATCACACAGCCCGCTGCCTGGGTCATGGAATTTACATTATAAGGAGATTTCACAGCCTTCAAAATAGAAGTAAGTGTTTTATTTGCTGCCGCAAATCCAAGGCGGACTGCTGCCATTCCAAAAGCTTTTGAAAAAGTTTTCAGAACAATAAGATTGTCATACTTCTCAATCTCATCAAGCACAGAACCTTCTGCAAATTCCATGTATGCTTCGTCTACTACTACCAGTGCATCTACCTGTTCAATCACAGTTAATATATCGTTTCTGTCTGCCAGCAGCGAGGTGGGATTACAGGGGTTAGAGAAAATAATCATCTTTGCACCGGTTTCCTTTGCCTGGCGGATCATATCTTCTGCCGAAACCACCATATCCTCTTCTTTTTGTATAGCAGCAACCTTTGCTCCCACACACTTCGCATAAAATCCATACATGGAAAAATCAGGCATTACTGTCAGCACGGTATCTCCCTTATCGAGAAAAATTTGTGTGATGATCGAAATCAATTCATCGGAACCATTTCCCGCTGTAAGGAATTCTGGTTTTACCTGATAAAATGCGCCAAACTTCTCACAGAGCTCCTTAGCTGTAGGATCCGGATAGCGGTTAAACTCTATTGCAGCCACCGCCTCTGCCACTTCCTTCCGGATGGAATCCGGCAGATCCAAAAAACTTTCATTGGCATCCAGGCGAACCCGGTAAGATTCTGTAACCGGCTGATAAATTTCCAGGTTTTTCAATTTTTCCGGTATCTGATACATCTTTCATCCCCCTTTCAGGCTCTGGACTTTACATCCTCTTCCACCTTCTGAATCAAGTCTTCAATCTCTGTTTTTCTAAGTTTCATGCTGGCTATATTTACAATCAGCCGGGCACTGACCGGACAGATATCCTCAATGACTTCCAGTCCGTTTTCCTTTAACGTAGTACCCGTTTCTACAATATCTACGATAGCATCTGCCAGTCCAAGTACAGGGGCAAGTTCTACAGAACCTTCGATTTTTACCAGGTTAATATCCATGTTTTTGCTTTCAAAAAAGCCTTTTGCTACATTCAAATATTTGCTTGCAATGGTTCTGGTACGGTATCCGCTGTACACATCTGCACCCTTTACGGATGCCAATGCGAACCTGCATTTTCCAAATCCAAGATCGGCAATTTCGTAATAAGTACCACCTTTTTCCATGATGGTATCTTTTCCCACCACACCCATATCACAGACACCAGTCTCCACGTAAGTGACCACATCTGCGGCCTTTGCAAGAACAATCTCCAGGCTTCCGTCACCGACGGGCATAATCAGTTTTCTTCCTTTTTCTCTGACGCTGGTACAGTCATATCCAAGTCTCTCCAGCATCTCTACGGTTTTATCTTCTAAACGCCCTTTTGTCAGGGCAATTCTAATTGGTCTCATATGTTTCAGGTCCTTTCTCCATCTGATATTCTTTGATTTCTTCCCCTACCAGATGCACCTGATGGATTCCTCTTTCTTTGGCGTACTCCAATGTCTCCTCTAATGTATCGAATACACTGTTTTCAGATAAAATCCCCTGTGCCTCCAGTTGTTCCCTGTAATGGACACTGGCAGGTACATGAGACAATCCCTGTGCAAAAACTAAAATTTCCGGCACCTGCTCCGGTGCAGGTTCTACGGTCTGGCTTGCCAGATCAACATTGATACCAAATCCTATGGAGCCGTGCTCCTCCCCAAACTGCCCCAGAAGATTATCATACCGCCCACCAGAAAGAATCTGCTCGCCGATTCCGTTACAGTACCCCCGGAAAATAATGCCGGTGTAATACTCAGCCAGATTCACAAGCCCCAGATCGATAATTACTTTTTCCCCCAGTCCCAGTTCCCTAAGGTACTCGTAAATACTTTTCAGGTAATCCAGGCTTTCCCTGGCTCCGTTTTCATCAAACAATTCATAAGCCTTTTCAAATACTTCTTCGCCTCCAAAGAGCCTTGGCAGCTTCCGCAGGGCTCTGGCTGCCCTGCTATCCTTTGCCTTGCCAAGAATATCCGAAAGGCTGGCATAATTCTTCTGTTCAATCAACAGCCGGATTTCTTCCTTGGTATCCTCATCTGCATCCAGGCTGTCCATAATGGCCTTAAAATACCCTATGTGGCAAAGTTCCAGGCGGTACTTTCCCTGGCTGATACTTTCCATACTTCTTGCAGCAAGTCCTATGACTTCCAGATCACTGCGTACCGTAGAACCGCCGATCAGCTCGATTCCAACCTGGTTGATCTCTACACTTTTGCTCTTTCTCTTCGGAAAGCCCCGGTAAATATTCCGGTTATAATAAATACGGATCGGTGTCCGCATTCCCTTCAGCCTGGTAGCGGTCAGTCTCGCCACAGGTACCGTGCAATCCGGGCAAAGCACCATCAGCCTTCCCTTTGCATCGGTCAGCTTATACATGGTTTCTTTCGGAAGATATTTTGCAACCTTTCCAAATACATCATAAAACTCCAATGCCGGTGTCATCACTCTGCGGTATCCCTGGGCACCAAATAAATCTTTTAATGTTTTCGTCACCTGGGAACGCTGGTCACATTCACTGAACAGCAAATCCTTTGTTCCATCCGGTGTTATTTTATCATAATATCTCATTCATCTGTCCCCTTCACTTTAGCGTGCTACCATATTAGCATTAGACACTATTCTTGTCAACTACTTTTCCATTATCTGAGCATTCCTGCCAATATCACACTGGCTCCAATTCCTGCAACCGTTGCCAGAAGTGCCCCGGGAATGGTGTATCTGGTCTTATGGACTTTTGCCGCAATAAAATATACTGAAACAGTATAAAAAATTGTCTCCGTACAGGACATCATAATAGATGCAATGAGGCCAATCCTGGAATCCGTACCAAATTCCCGGAAAATATCCAGTACCAGCCCGGTAGCTGCACTGGAAGAAAACATTCTGACAATGGTAAGAGGCACAAGATCCGCCGGAAAACCTATACAATCTGTAAACTGCCCCAGTACCTTTCCCAGCATCTCCAGAAATCCAGAGGCACGCAGCACACCCACTGCTACCATTAACCCAATCAGTGTAGGCAAAATTCCTGCCACGGTCTTCAGCCCGTCCTTTGCACCTTTGACAAATTCTTCATATACTTTACATTTCATCAGAATCCCAAATCCTACGATATAAAACAGAATCAAAGGAATACTCACCTCTGATAAAAACATTAAAATCTGCAAGGCATCACCTCATATGCTTTTTATATATTTACGCTTAAAACACAAAAAAAGAAGGTGAATTTTTTATTTCACCTTCTTTCTCCACTTCCCTGTCCTGTATTCCAGGAAGGAAATCACGTAATTGGCAGCCCATCCAACAGGCACTGCATACCATACCATTGCAATTCCAAACACCGGTGCCAGGGTAACTGCCATGATGACACGGATGCTCAAATTGACCAAGTTTGCCACGGTAAACATCTTCATATCCCCTGCCCCTCTCAGCAGACCATCTGTGATCATTTTCAGTCCAATGAAGGTAAAGAACCATCCGATAAACCGCAGATAATCGATTCCTGTACTCATAGCCAGAGCGGTTCCCTCTTCTCCCAGAAACATTCCAATCAGAGGCTGGTAGAAAAACTCCAGAATCACGCAGAGGATTATTCCGAATCCAAATACAATCCTGTATCCTGTGTGATATCCTTTCACTACTCTTTCCTGTTTTCCTGCCCCAAGATTCTGGGCTGTAAAAGAGGACATCACATTTCCCATGGCTGCCATTGGAACAATACAGATGCTCTCAATCCGCATGGCCGCAGAAAATCCTGCCAGCATCTCAGCCCCAAAGCTGTTGACCACAGACTGCACCAGCATCATTCCGATGGAAACCGTGGACTGCTGTAAAATAGAAGGAAGGGCAATCCTGCTCATACTGGAAAACTCCTCCTTGTCAAAGCGGGTATCCCCTTTTTCTCCCTGATACTGTTTCATCTCTCTTACAAAAAGTAGAAATGCTACTACTGCTGAAATTCCCTGTGCAATCAGCGTTGCCCAGGCAACTCCTGCCACGCCCATGTGAAACTCACGCACAAAGACCACATCCAGAACAATGTTAAACACTGACGAAAAAATCAGAAGATACAAAGGGATTTTGGAACGGCCAAGTGCATTGAACATGGCAGACAGTATATTATACATAAACAAAAAGGGCAGTCCCAGGAAGTAGATATTCAGATACTCAGTTGCCTGCTCCAGAATATTCTCCGGTGTGTTGAGAAGCTTCATGATTTCCTGTCCAAAAAACAGTCCGATACCGCCCAGTATCAGGCTCACCATCAGAAAAGAAAGCATGGCTGTTGTCACAGAAGTCTTCATCTTCCGATACTCCCTGGAACCAAAATAACGGCTGGTGAGCACAGATGCTCCAACCCCTCCGCCAATCGCAATGGAGATAAATACATTAGTAAGAGAGTAAGATGCACCCACCGCTGCAAGAGCATGCTCACTGACAAATCTTCCTACCACCACAGAGTCCACCATGGTATAAAACTGCTGAAACAAATTTCCGATAATCATAGGAAATGCAAAAATCAAAAGTGCCTTTAAAGGTTTTTCCTGTATTAAATATTCCTTGTCCATGTTCTTCCTCTAGTTCTTTATATTCTGATTGCGGATAAAGTCTTGAATCAGATTTTCAAAGGCTTTTCCGTATTTCTCATACTTGCTGTTTCCCACACCGTTGATTGCCAGCATTTCCTCCCTGTTCACTGGCAGATACGTACTCATTTCCCGCAATGTCTTATCTGAAAAAATAATATACGGTGGAATATGGGCTTTCTGTGCTAACTGGTACCTGTGCTGGCGGAAAATTTCAAATAATTCTGGATATTTCACATCCTCCACTGCCCGTTTTTTCTGGGCTTTTTGCTTGGTTTCTGTTTTTTCCTGCTCTTTTGGCAATTTCAAAAATATCTGTGGGCTGTCCTTTTTCTGGAGAAATTGTCTGCCCTTCTCCCTCAGCTTCAACACCGGATAATCTCCCGGTGTGAGCCACAGATATTCTTTTACTAACAGGTCATTGAGAATTTGGCGGAGACGCACAATGGTTCTATCTTTCAGCACTCCGTAATATGGATTTTCCGAAAGCCCAAATTGCCGTACTTTTGCACTGTCTGACCCGTGTACTGCATCTACTACAGCCTGAACGCCGTATCTCTGCCCGCTGGAAACCACCAGATTTAAGATTACTTTTACCTCTTCTGTCACATCCACATCCTGGAATTCTGTGAAACAGTTCCTGCAATTCCCACAATAAGTTCTTCCATATTCTCCAAAATACCGGAGAATATAATCTCTGAGACATTCGCTGGTAAAACAGTAAAACGTCATTTTCCGCAGCCGTTCATAGTTCCGTTCCCTTATCAATTCCTGTTCCTCACGCTCCAGTTCCTGGTTTTCCATTTGCTGTTCAATAAGAAACTCATTTGTTTTTACATCCTGCCCTGCGTAATAAAGAATGCACTCTCCAGGCTCTCCGTCACGCCCTGCTCTCCCTGCTTCCTGATAATAACTTTCCAGGTCTTTTGGCATATTATAATGAATCACAAACCGCACATTGGACTTGTCTATTCCCATACCAAAAGCATTGGTCGCCACCATAATGGGCATTACATCGTAAATAAAATCCTCCTGGTTTTGCTTTTTCTCTTCCTCCAAAAGCCCTGCATGATACCGCACTGCCGGATAGCCTGCTTGCACCAGATGATGATGAACCTCCTCCACATTTTTCCTGGTATTGCAATAAATAATGCCGCTTTTCTCTGAATTTTTTCTCAGATATTCCAACAGAGCATCCTTCTTATTTTTCGGTTTCTCTACTGCAAAATACAGATTCTTCCGGTCATATCCTGTCACCAGTACATCTGGATTTTGCAATCCTAAAATACACAAAATATCTTCTTTTACTGCTTTCGTTGCAGTTGCTGTATAGGCAGCCAGAACAGGCCGCACTGGAAGCTGCTGGATAAAATCTACAATTTTTAAATAGCTGGGGCGGAAATCCTGTCCCCACTGGGAGATACAATGAGCCTCATCTACTGCAACCATGGAGATGGGGACTTCCTGTGCAAGAGCCAGAAAAGACTCTGTCATAAGCCTCTCCGGTGCAGCGTAAATAATCTTGTAACGCCCCTTACGGGCATATTCCATGGCTTTATAAAACTGCCCTTCTGTAAGGGAACTGTTGATATAAGCAGCGTGAATCCCTGCTGCATTTAAAGCTGTAACCTGATCTTTCATAAGTGAGATCAATGGAGAAATCACTATCGTAATCCCCGGAAACATCAGAGCCGGAATCTGAAAACAGATGGATTTCCCGGCTCCCGTAGGCATGATTCCAAGCACATCCCTTCCCGAAAGGGTGCTGTCTACCAAACGCTCCTGACCTTCACGGAAGCTGGTGTAACCAAAGGTTTGTTTTAGAACTTCGTATTTATCCATCTTTCTCATTATCCTTTCCTATAAGTTTTCTAATTTTTTCTCAATCCACCCTCTGTTTCCGACTCCTCTGAAAAATCCGAAATTAGGGATATCTGTTTCTTGTCTGCTCACAGAAACCATAAATTGAATTCCAAAAACAAAGTCCTCTGCCTCTAATATGGTAAAAGGATGTTCCTCTGCTGCCACAACCTGCATCTTTCCCCGCCGGAAATAAGGATACGTACCAGTAAAACCCTTTTTCAGAAGGTTCACAGTGACCTCTTCTCTTGTCCTGGAAATTCTGTCATTCATGTCTTTTCCATAATCTCTTTTGGGATACTCTCTGGAAGCCTCACACACTTTTTGATGGATTACCTGATAAACCTTTGCTCCTTTTTTCCCCGTCAGAAATTTTTCAATTCTCTTTTCCAGCCTGTCCGTGGGATTCCTTTTATACCGTTCCAGCAGCCTGGCAAAACCTTCTTCTCCTGCCAGATGAGCCATCTTTTTCATGGTATCTACCCCTTCCATGGTATCTGCATACCAGTCATCCAGAGTCTCTTTGACAGGTGACCATGCACGGAAAGGTGCAAATTCCATTAAGGGCAGCAGCTCAATCTCTTTCTCTGTACACACCTGCTCTCCCAGGTATTCATACTTATCATAGATGGTTCCGATGATATAGACCAGTCGCCTCCACTGCTCCATGCCCTGTACCCAGAAATGTCCGATTTCATGATATGGATAACACTGTAATCTTTCTCTGATTCCATCAAACCACAGGGTAAACACATTCTCATCTCCCTGCTTCACTACCAGTCCCACAGAGTCTTCATGTCTTGTAAGATAGGCTTCTGTTTTCTCCTGGCAGTCCGACAGATAAGTCCCTGTAATTCTACAGTTTTCCAAGATTAGATAACATTCCAGAGCGTCATTCATCATATAGGGAATGCAGGTCTGGCAGTCCCCATTCTCTTCTCTGTGTATGCACACTTCCAATGCCTGGCATTTGATAAGTTCTGCCAGTTTTTGATAGAGCTCTGGCATATCCGGCTGCAATCCCGGCAAATATTGTTCCAATTCTTCAAACGCTTTGTGTTTCATAGCCTCTCACACTAATCATGTCTTTCTTCTTTGTTTTCGTAAGTTTCGCAGAATCTTGCAGCAAAAGCTGGTGGTTCTTCTTTTGCATATAAGTGCGAAATATCTCCAAAGGATAACATACGGAAGCTGGCGATTCCCTTCCTCCTTTCTTCCGTCACTACAGTGGTCACAGAGGTGGGTGCTGCACAGGTGCCATGCCATAAAACCATAGGGGAAATATTCAAAAGATGACTAAGAAGCACACAGCCAAGGCCAAAATGACAAAAGAAAACAAGGGTATCATTATTGGATTTTTCTGCCCGGTAATATTTTCCTTCTCTTACATAACCATGCTCTTTTAGCAATTCATCAAACTTTTCAATCACCTGGTCATATTCCTGTTTTACTCCGGCTTCCTCAAAGACGGGGGATTTCCACCACTGGTCATAATGAAAAAAGTTCTCCTGAACCATCCAGTCCTGGGGCAGCCAGTCCCAGGAAATACTTCTTTTCCCACCCTTGTCCGGCCGTAAAATTCTTGGGGCAAACTCCCGGAGCCATTCCTTTTCTATAGCAGTTCTCCCCGTCTTTTTCAAGGTGCAGGATGCCGTGTCTTTCGCTCTTCCTAGGGGTGAAACATAGAAATCTTTTACCTCCAGTTTTTTCAATTTTTCAGATAAACATTCTGCCTCTTTCCATCCCTTTTCCGTGAGAGAATCTATGGTATAATCCGGGTCTCCATGTCTTACAATCAATAATTTCATACTGTACTCCTCCTGAATCTGATAGGTCTATTGTAATATGCCGGATACCTTCTGACAAGAAAAAAGAACATGTCTAAGACACATTCTCTTTTCATACCACAGGAAATCTCAGTTCCACACCAAAACCTTTCCCATATTCCGACTGAGCCTGGCAGTCAAGATTCAGGCTTTTTGCCAATTCTCTTACCAGATACAGCCCCATGCCTGTGGTCTTTTTATTCACTTCCTGATTGTCGCCTGAAAACCCTTTTTCAAAAACAAAGGGCAAATCAGAAGGTTTTACACCGATGCCATTATCCTTCACCAGAAGAATCACTTCTTTTTCTCTGTGCTGTGCCACAAAGGAAATCTCTTTCTCCTCCTGCATTGCCGGCAGATAAGTAATGGCATTTGCCAGCAGTTGTGCAAGGATAAATTCCAGGCTTCTCTGATCCGTAAGTACCTGGGCATTTCCCAGATCCATGGTTATGTGAATCTGTTTTTCTTCCAGAAAATACCGGTAATCTTCTATTGCATGTTCCACACATTCCTGTAGGAAAACCCGCCTGAAAATGTAATCTTTATGTTCACAGTTTAGCTTGGAATAATAAAAAATCTGCTCCACATATTCTTGCAGTTTTACGTTTACATACCGCATCCTCTGATATACTTCCCGGCTCATCTCTTCCTTGCGGTTATCCAGAAGCAAAGCTGTCAGGGCAATGGGAGTTTTAATCTCATGCACCCAGGTTTCCACATATTCTTCTTGCTCTTTTTTCTCTGTTTCCAGTTGTTTTTGCCTTTTTTCTTTCTCATTCAGCTGTTGTCCTAGTTCTTCCAGCAAGTATTGTTCCTGCCAGGAAAGCAAATTGGCATCTATGGCCTCCTGCTGCCACCCTTCCTGTTCCAGCAAGTGTTCCAGATACGTCTGTTTTTTCAGAAACTTCCGGCCAGCAGCATAACCAAAAACCATCAGCAATACTGCTGTGAGCATGAATATCATTCCTGCTATCGCCTCTGCTTTCCGGTTATCAATCAGCCAGATGGAAAGAAAACAAAACAACTCCAAGCATATCAGAATCAATAGAAACCATTTATTTTCCCGGAAGGTTTCAATGATTATTCTGGTTTTCTTCTTCATCTTTTTCCCTTTCCAGGCAGTAACCATGCCCTCTCACCGTGCGGATTCTGTCATCTAGTCCAACAGCCCGCAGGGATTTTCGAAGCCTGGTCATATTTACCTGCAAAATGTTTTCATTCACAAATTCTTCTGTTCCCCATACCTGCCGGAACAATTCTTGCCTGGATGCCAGTTCTCCTTTTTTCTGAATCAGCAGCTCCAGAAGTTTTCCCTCTGTCTCTGGCAATACCAAGGATCTTTCCCTATAAAACAGTGTGTACGTATTTTTATCCAGGTAAAAACCATCACCGTCTTCCAGGTTTTCAAATCTCTGATAAAAGGGTTCTGTCCTCCTGAGTAAATTTTGAATTCTTGCTAAAAGACGTTCTTTATGGAAGGGCTTTGTAAGATATTCTTCTGCTCCAAGTTCCAATCCGTGAAGTTCATCCTGGAGCTGCGACCTGGAGGTCAGCATCAGAATCGGACACCGTCTTTTCTCTTTTATCTGCTTACAAATTTCGAATCCGGATTGTCCCGGAAGATTAATATCCAGAAGCAGCAGATCCGGATGACTTTGTAAAATTTCTTCACAGGTATTTCTGAAATCTCGGATTTCCCATACCTCATATCCGGCTTTTTTCAAAATCAAAGCCAGCTCTTCTCTCATGAATTCTTCATCTTCTACAATTGTAATCCGCATTCTGCTACCCTCCTTACTCGTCTCCTCGTACCTGTTTAATAAAACCACGGATGCTTCTGTCACTTACACGCATGACTGCCATCATATACAAAGATTCTACCACACAAATCATCAAAACCACAAGGATTCCTACCAGAAAAATCCTGGTCTTCTGCATTGCAAAATAACTGGAAAGCAAGCCTTCTGTAAAGGAAACCAAACCAAAAACAGAACTCACTGCCGCCACCAGAACCGGAAGCAGGAAATACCACCGGATTTGTGTTCTCCCGGACTTTCTCATTGCCTGATAGCTCCCACCAAGAGCTGAAACCGTCTGATACCGTTTTCCTGTTTTTTGCTGATACATCAGGTACTGTGTGCCAAGAGCAGTATTTGCAATCACCAGGAAAATAATTCCAAGATATAATGTGGTGTAGCTTTCTGCAATTATATAGAACAAATGCCGCCCAATGTTCTGTATATAGCTTTCATAGTGCAGTCCTTCTGCACTTTTAAAGGCCGTTTGATTCAAGGTTTCATTGATGTCTGAAATGACCTGAATCAGACCGTTTTTTTCAAAAATCTCCTCTTTTAGCACAGCATTCCAGTAGGTACTTTCTGTATTTTTGATTGCTATGATTTCTTCAAACAACGCATCTGGCAGGACAAGACCGAAGGCCAAGGTAATCACCTGGTCTGTGACAATATGGTATTCTGCCATTTCTTTTTTCATGGTATAGGGCTGTCCGTTTATGGATACCTGAATGCCCTCTGAAAGCATATTCTGCAGCAATGCTCTTGTTCCATTTTCTGTAAATGCTTTATTTGCATAGAATAAGATTTCATGGTCTTTCAGAAGAATTTCCTCTTTTCCTGCTGCTTTGAGAAGTTCATTGTAATCGGAAATGCTGAGAATATGAGGAAAGGAAAAATATCCTCCTTCTGCAAAATTATGAAGCATAATTTCTTTCCCTTCACTGTCTTCCTGCCTTTGTAACGCCTGCATGAATTCTTCATACTCAAAAGTACAGGCACCTTCTTCATCGGTAGGCAGATAGGCAGTACGGATGGAATAAAAATCCTGAAATTTGTTCATAACTCCGGTCTCATCTAAAATTTCCCTCACTTCTTTTTCCTCTCCCTGAAAGGTATAATCCATAAGATGCTCCGGTTTCTCTGTCAGCATAGCCGAGATTCCAAATGCCAGACAGCAAAAAGAAATCAAAGCCAGAAGTGATATCACCGTAAGTGAGCCGTTTTTTAGAAAAACGCTCTCCTGAAGCTGACGCAGAGTAAACATCCCAAGACCAGTTTTTCCTTTTTGTCTTTTCATCAGACATTCAAAGAAAGGATAAAAACCTTTTAACAGCAAGAAGGTTCCAGAAGTACCGCAAAGCAGTATAATCAGAAGAATTTTCAGGCTCATCGCAGACATTCCTCTTCTGGATAAAGCCAGAATATAAGCAGTCCCAAGCAACAGGATTCCGACAAAAAGAATCAGAATAGAGGTTCCTGTACTTCTTTCCTTTTCTCTTCCAACGCTGCTGTTTTGCATTAAATCCTGTGGCTCTTTGTGTACAGTAAGCCCGCTTAAAAGAACCAGTGTCAGTATTTTTACCAGCAGTAATCCGCATACTGTCCATAAAATCCCTCCAAAAGAGATACGGAAACGATGGCCAAGAATACCGATTCCCACTAATCTGGCTGCCGTAAGACTGATGATTTCCGAAAATAATACTGCCACAGGAAGCCCTATCACCAGGGCTAAAAATGTATTCATCAAATCCTCTGCAATCAGCATAAAAAACAGTTTACTTCGCTTCATACCCAGCATAAGATACATGCCCAGTTCATGATTTCTCCGCTCAATCTGATACCTGGAAGTAAAAAATACCAGAAAGAAAATCACAAATAAAGAAAACACATACAATGCCGGAACCAGAGTCAGAAGTTTCTGAACTGCATCACTTTCCATATCCCGGATAAACCGGATCACGTCCATATTTTCCAGAGAAAGAATAACATAGAAAGCAATAATAGCAAGAATTGTGGAGACAAAATAGATGCTGTTTTCCTTTCTGTTTGCCCTGCTGTTTCGCTTGATCAGACTATAAAACATTGGCACTTCCTCCTCCCAATTGAGCCATGACTTCCAAAATACGCAGATAGAAATCATTCTGGCTTTCCTTTGGAATCTGTCTCCTTAATTCATGGAACAAAACGCCATCCTGTATAAACAGAATCCGGGAGCAAAAGCTGGCGGCATTGGGATCGTGGGTTACCATGATGATTGTTGTACCATAATATTCCCGGATTCCCCTGAGCATTTCCATAAGATTCTTGGAATTTTTGCTGTCTAATGCTCCGGTAGGCTCATCTGCCAGAAGAATCTCCGGCTGGACAATCAGTGCTCTTGCCGCTGCCACCCTTTGTTTCTGCCCTCCTGACATCTGAGAAGGAAATTTATGAAGCACTTCCTTAATCTCCAGATAATCTGCCAGATCCTTTAATCTCTTCTCTACTTCTTTCTGATTCTGTTTATGAATTGCCGTGGGAAGCAGAATATTCTCTTCCCCTGTCATGTGTTCTAACAATTCAAAATTCTGGAACAAATACCCCACCCGGCAGCCTCTGAACTTTGCCAGCCTGCTGCCTTTCAATCCGCTGATATCTTCTTTTCCCAGCAAAATTCTTCCCTCTGTAGGCCGTGTCATTGTTGCGATACAATTCAGCAGTGTTGTTTTTCCTGAACCGCTGCTGCCCATGATTCCGAGAAATTCTCCCTCCAGAACCTGAAAAGAAAGGCCATTTAAAGCCTTGGTAGCCCCCTCATTTTTCCCGTATGTTTTTTTCAGTGACTGCACATCTAATATTTTTTCCTGCATCTGTGTACTCCCTTCTATTGCTTTTTATCTGCTTTTATTATAAAAGAAAGCCAGAGAAAATAACACTTACAGATGCTGTAAGGTTTCTCTCCGGCTTCCCTGTTCTCATCTCAAATTTTCCACATAAATCTCGTAAACTTCTTCCTGACTGTTTAATTCCAGTGCCTTGTCCTTGTCCATAACTGCCGCATATCCATAGATGCGGATACCTTCTTTTTGGATGTGTTCTACCGCATTTTTAAGTCCGAGCCTGGTAAAAGATCCTCCTCCCATCATCTCATAAAACTGTGTCTGATCTGCCATATAATTCATCATACTGCAAACATGAGTCTTCATAAACTCCTCTGTCTTTATCTTCTCCTGCAGCTCATCTTCCCCGCGTTCTTCCACCACCTTAGGATTCCATAGAATCAATTCCGGATAGGTTTCCTCATCCCATTCCAAGTCAGAAGAAAATTCCAGATCACAGGTGAATCCAATATTTCCTGCAAAAAAATGATCTTCCTCATATTGTCCTGTATCTACGGCACACCAGATGCCGCCCAAATCCTCCTGTTTCTCCAGATAAGCCATAAATGTTTCATAGTCCATGATGTGATTTAAAGACACATATCCAATATATTTTTCTCCTGGCACAAGATTTTCCAATGTTTCTTTTGCATCCTCAGGCGTTCCTGCTGCACATTGCACATCTGTTCCATCCGTAAGAATCTCATCAAGAGGCTTGCTTCCATCTCCCGGTGCACCACTCCATGCAAATGCGTTTCCTGTTGGGCGTCTGATGGCACTGTCATCATAAAAACGGATTTTTCCCTTTTTGATCTCACCTGCAGTATTGGTAAAGGAACCATTATAGCTTGCATGTTGCATAATATTAATCTCATAATTTCCATATCCTTTATCCACTACACTTACTTTTTCTCTCCTCTTTCCGGGCAGGAACAATTCAGAAAATACCGCCATATCCAGGCTCATCTGATTATTATATTCTCCATTTTTCTTTCCCGGATCATAGTAAACAGTAGACACCAGATGAGGCAGAAGAAACTGAAGAAACAACAGAACTGCCAGAGCAACCGCTAAAATAATGCACCCAAGTTTTCGAAATGCTTTCTTAATGGACTGATTCACAAGCATTACAAAGTCCTGCTCTTCATGCTGGTTTTCTGCTAGTAAATCCTGAAGTTCCGGGATTTCTTCTGATTCAAATAAATAGTCACTAATCGCCTGGTATTTTTCAATCTCTTCTTCTACTTTCTTCATCTCCTCTTCGGAAAGATTTCCTTCCTGATATTCTTTTAACTTCTCTCTATAAGTCATCCTCTCTCACCTCCAGTATGGATTTCAATTCTTTTTTTGCCCTGTTCTCTTTTCAGTATCTGTTCCAGATTCCTCACCCCCTTTGTCTATATAACAATTTTCTGCATAAAAATGTTACATTCTTATGTCTCTTTTCTCATTTTATTTTCTCATTACTATTTTACCATATTTTTCACAACTCTGACTTTTTCTTGCAGCCATCAGCACTTTATGCCACACTTAAAAAAAGCATATTTTCTATTTTTATTAAAATCTATTTCATTTCCTATCGAAGAAATAACGATTTCGATCCCTAAAAAAACCTGTGGCTTTCCAGTCTTACAGACCATTTAACAGATATTCAGGTAACCCAAAAACT
Source organism: uncultured Blautia sp. (assembly GCA_900556555.1). Classification (GTDB taxonomy): domain Bacteria; phylum Bacillota; class Clostridia; order Lachnospirales; family Lachnospiraceae; genus Blautia. The sequence goes on along the minus strand of USPF01000006.1, from coordinate 17,850 downwards.
TTTAGAAGACTTTGGAAAACATAAACAAAACACAATTTCAGGAGGTGAAAGATATGCTATGTGAAGCATTAAAAGAATTAATGAAAGACGAACTGGAAGAAAAAAGTCTCCCACAGTCATCTATCTGATGCTCCTGTGGGAGATTTCTCTTATCCCGCTATTCTACACTTTTCAGGGATTCCACCATATCAATTTTTTTCAGTTTAAAGTACATCACCATATTTACAAAAATAGAAAATGCAAAGGTCAGAAGTGCACTGTACACAAAACTGATATTCTCAATAATTCTGGTAAACATTACATTATCAATTTCCACTGTGGCGATTACATACCGGTGAAGAAGGGTTCCCAGTACCACGCCTGCAAAAGTACCGATAATGGTAAGGAGAATATTTTCCCGGTACACATAAGCAGATACCTCATTGTCATAGAAACCCAGTACCTTTATGGTGGCCAGTTCTCTCTTTCTCTCTGTAATGTTAATATTATTCAGATTATACAGCACCACAAAAGCCAGAAGTCCTGCAGAAATGATCAGTACCACGATGACAATATCCAGGCTCTCCAGCATTTCATCCAGCCGCTCCTCCATATTATAGGTATAGGACACATTCAAGGCTGCCCTCTCTTCCAGGATATGTTCTCCAATCTCTCCCAGCTTTCCTTCATCAAATTCTTTCATTTTGAAGAAAATATTATTTTCCTCCACAGGCTTATGGTAAACCTGTTGGTATAGTTTCGGTGAAAGATAAAGATAATGTTCCATATAGTTTTCACAGATATTGGTAATCGTAATTTCTGTAAATTCTCCATCCTCATTCTCCACCAGCAGGGAATCCCCTTTTTCGATTTCCAGTGCCTTGGCAATTTTCTCTGTCAGAATTGCATCGTTTTCTCCCAGCTCATACAGTTCTTTTGTTTTTCTGTTTCTATACACAAGAAAATCTTTGTTTTTTTCTAAATCCATAGGAGCATAGAGATATACTTCCTTCTGTGTTTTTCCTTTCTTTACGTTGGTTTTCTTCAAATATCCCTTGGAAACAGAAGAAATATCCTTTTCTTTTTCCAGATAAGATTCCAGATTTTCCCGGTCTTCCTCATCTGCATCAGAGTTTAAAATCACCATACCATCATATTGCTGTAACTCATCATATTGAATGGTTCCCACAGAAAAAATAGAATCCCTAAGCCCAAATCCTACAATCATTAGTGCCATACAGCCACCGATTCCAAATACCGTCATAAAAAACCGTTTTTTATAGCGAATCAGGTTCCTGATGGTAGATTTCCAGATAAAGCCCAGGCGTTTCCAGATAAATGGAAGATATTCCAAAAATACTCTTTTTCCCTGTTTTGGTGCAGGAGGACGCATCAGGACTGCTGGCTGTGATGCCAGTTCTTTATAGCAGGCCAGAAGAGTTGCCAGCCCTGTACAAAGGACTGCTGCCCCTGTAGCCATTATTCCGTATTTCATGTTATAAGGAATCACCACATCCGGAACATGCGTGTACATAATCTTGTATGCCGTCACGATGATATAAGGAAATACTTTTTCTCCAAACAACACACCAAAGATACTGCCCCCGATGGTGGCTGTCATGGCATAGCTTAAATATTTTCCTGCTATGCTCATTTTTCCGTATCCCAATGCTTTTAACGTTCCAATCTGTGTTCTCTGTTCTTCCACCATACGCGTCATAGTGGTAAGGCTGATTAAAGCCGCTACAATAAAAAACAGAATCGGGAACACTTCTCCGATTGCCCGCATACGGTCTGCATTATCGCCATAGCCAGTATAGTCTGTGGTAATGCTTCTGTCATTGACATACCATTTGGCATCCTCGATATCAGCAATCTTCTGCCTGGCATCTTTGATTTCATTCTCTCCATTTTGAATTTCTTCTTCTGCTTCTGCCTTGCCTTCTTCATATTCTTTTCTGGCATCTATGAGTTTTTGCTCGTTTTCCTTGATTTCCGCTTCTCCATCTGCAAGTTCCTTTTCCCCGGTGCGGATATCTTCCCATCCAAGGTCAATCTGCTTCTGTCCTGCAGCCGCCTGCTGTTTTCCCTGGGCAAGCTTAGCTTCTCCTTCCGAAATCTGCTGTTTCGCTGCTTCTAACTGGGCTCTGGCTCCCTCTAACTTAGCCTTTCCCTCTGCTAACTGAGTTCTGGCTGCCTCTAACTGCTGCCTTGCCTCTGCCGTTTTCTCCGCAAGCTGCTGTTTTCCTGCCGCAATCTGTGCCTCAAATTCAGCTCTGGCAGCTGCTAATTGTGTTTCTACTTCTTCCTGCTGCTGTTCAAGAGCCTGTGCTTCCTGGTTCAGTGCTGCTTCCTGCTCTTTTAACAACAGTTCATCGTTCTGGATTTCGGTCTGTAAGGCTTCTATCTGCCCCTGCACTGTGGGCAATTCCTCCTCAGAAATCATACCGTTTTCCACTGATGCCTGCAATTGTGCCAGCTTTGCTTTTTTATCCTGGAGGGCTGCCACATCTTGGTCATGCCCTGCTTTCTTTCCATTCCATTCTGTCCACTTCTGTGCAATCCCTGCTCTGGCCTGTTCTTCTCCTGCCTCCAGTTGTGCCAGTCCTTCTTCATACACTTTTGAAAAAGCTGCTTCCGAAGCGGCAATCTCTTCTTCTCCACTCTGTATTTCGGCCATTCCTTCCTCATACTGCTGCCAAAAGGCTGCTTCTTGCTCTGCAAGAACTGCTTCCTGTGATTTTAATTCCTGCTTTCCCTGTTTTAGATTTGCCTCTTCTGAAGCAATGCGGACATAGGCTGCATCTACTTCTTTCTGGCTGGAATAAAGCTTATTTTTTCCATCCTCCAGCTTTTTTTTCCCTTTTTCCAGCTCCTGCCTGCCGTCTGTTAATGCTTTCTCTCCATCTTCGATTTTGGAACGTGCATCCGCCAGCTCCTGCTCGGCCTCAGCTTTTCCGTCATCCAGTTCTTGTTCAGCCTTTTCCAGTTCTTTTTTTGCGTCTTCTCTTATCTCATCTGCCCTGAGTTTCCCTTGGTAATCTCCGATGGCTTCGATATTTTCCAGAACTTCTTCTACCCTGTTATCATACTCTGGTGTAAACGCCGTAAGCTGTGCTGCACCTTCCGCACAAACATAACATTCTGTGTATACATCCAACGCAAAATCCTCTGGCAAAATTGCCAGAAATCCATTTACTTCACCATTTCCGATATTACTGCTTCCCCTCTCAAAAGAAATATAAGAGGCACTGTTTCCTAAACCTGTGATTTTATATTTATCTGTCCGTAAGGTATCAGTGACAGGATCTTGATTTCCGCTTAAAAGCGTAATAAAATCTCCAACTTCAAGTCCCGCACTTTCTGCTAAATCCTGGTCGATGAGACACTCCCCTGGATTACCTGGCATAGTTCCTTCTTCCGGGGTAAAATGATTCATATTCTCCACAATGGAAGACACATGAAGAATTTTCTGATTTCCATCCAAATCCACCAGTACATCTGCAAAATACCCTGGCTCTGCCTTTTCCACCCCTTCTACCCTTCTGATAGCTTCTACATCCTTATCCGTGATACCCAGGGTTCCCATAACCTGAATATCCATAAATTCATTTCTGTCAAAGTAGGCATCCCCGGAATACCTCATATCCGGTTCTGCTGCACGGATACCAGAGAAAAAAGCCACTCCCATAGCAACAATGAAAAAAATAGACAGAAATCTTCCCAGATTCTTTCTGATTTCCATATAAAAATCTTTTCTCAGTGCACGTTTTTTCATATGTACCCCCTACCATTCAATGGTCTCTACCGGAACTGGATGTTCGTTCAGCCCCATTTTTGAAACTTTACCATTCTTAATATGAATCACTCTGTCAGCCATAGGTGCAATGGCTGAATTGTGGGTAATCACAATAACTGTCATTCCTTTTTCCCGGCAGGTATCCTGGAGCAATTTCAGAATCGCCTTTCCTGTATTATAATCCAGTGCACCTGTAGGCTCATCGCACAAAAGCAGCTTCGGATTCTTAGCTAAAGCCCTTGCTATGGAAACTCTCTGCTGCTCTCCACCGGAAAGCTGTGCCGGAAAATTGTTCAGACGTTCTCCAAGTCCAACCTCCTCCAAAACAGTCCGGGCATCCAAAGGGTCTTTGCAAATCTGCAAAGCCAGCTCTACATTTTCCAATGCTGTAAGATTCGGAATCAAATTATAGAACTGAAATACAAAACCAATATCATCCCGTCTGTATCCTATAAGTTTTTTGGGGCTGTACTTTGCCACATCATTCCCATCAACCCATACACTACCGCTGGTTGCAGTATCCATACCGCCTAAAATGTTCAAAACCGTTGTTTTGCCGGCACCACTCGGTCCAACAATCACAACAAATTCGCCTTTTGAAATTGTAAAATCAATGCCATCTACTGCTCTGATCTGCACTTCACCCATTTGGTAAACCTTTGTCACCTGTTCCAGCTTTACAAAATCCTCTGTTGTATTTTCTCTGCTTCCCATCTGCATTTCCTCTCTTTTAAGTTATCATTTTCCTCAGCCTGCTGATATGAGCCCCTGAATACCCTGAAGTAATAATTTCTGAGTAACATCTGCTACTTTTTCCGGTGTTTCTTCAAATCCACGCTCCATCCAGTAACGGATAATCCCCAGTGCCCCTGCTGTACAATAATAAAACTGTGCCTGAAATTCAAAGGAATCATGGTTTATCTCCACAGGGAAATTCTGGAGATACTTCTCAAACACAGACTCCAGCAAGGTTTTTCCGCTGGAAACCTTGCCTCTTCCTTTCATCATAAGAACACACTTCTCCCGCTCCTGATACAGATACTGAAATACTTCTCTCAAAAGCAGCCCCACATGACTTAAAAGTTCCTGTGGTGTAAATTGTTCTGCCATATTTTTCACTACACTGCACATCTCTTCTTCTAGTTCAGCCAGGACAGAATCCACATCCGCATAATGCAGATAGAAGGTATTTCTGTGGATATGAGCTGTCTCTGTCAGCTCACGGATAGATATTTCATTTAATTCTTTTTCTCTGGAGAGAATCACCAGAGCATTTAAAATGCTGGCTTTTGTCTTCTCTGTCCTTTTATCTACTATCTCTTTTTCCATTTTTCATTTCTCCATAAAAACTGTGCACATGCACATAATCTAACTTTATTTTAATGTGCATGTGCACAGTTTGTCAATAAAATAAAAATAAAATTTTTGTTGACATTTTTATGTGGATTCTATATAATACAATTTGTTAAGCATATTTGGCGAAGCGTGGCTCAGTTTGGTAGAGCGCTGCGTTCGGGACGCAGAGGTCGCGTGTTCGAATCACGTCGCTTCGATGAATGGTATGAGATGCCGGAAGTCTGTTGTTATAGATTTTCCGGCATCTTTTTCTGATTTTCTCCATGTTCTAAAATCTTATTTTTTCTCTTATTACAGTTGAAATAGATAAAACAATAGCTTTATAATGTAACTACAAGTAAACTTTTTGAACAGGAGAATAAATTATGGGAAATCTTAAATCAGGAGAAAAAAGACTTATTTTAGATGAAATTATGTTTTACAGTATTTGCAGCGATGAAGATAGAGAAAAAATTATAGGGAAGCGTGAAATGTCTTTTGAAGACTTCCGCCGCTTCTCTCTTCTCACAGATTATCTTGATCTGGAAGCACTGCACAAATTCATCTGGGATTTACACGCCCACCGCTACATGGATCAGATAGAATCTGTTTATCAGAAATGTGAAGAACAAGATCAGAATATTCCTGCAATGCTTGATAAAGCTCTCGGCTGGCTGAATGACTTCGCCGACCAGGCACCAAACCAGACCGTTGAATATCTGCTCCAGCAGATTTTTGCCAATGGCCTTACACCATACGGAAATTCTAAGAAAGAGAGATAACATGGAACAACTGCCTTTAAATTTTTTATCCCGAATGAAAGAAATGCTTGGGGAAGAATACCAGGACTTCCTGGACAGTTACGATTCCCCACGCCAGTTTGGTCTTAGAGTGAATACTCTGAAGACATCTGTAGAAGATTTTCTGGAAACCGCACCGTTTCATTTAACCCCCATCCCCTGGATTCCCAATGGGTTTTTCTATGGGGAGGAGGAACGGCCTTCCAGACATGCTTTTTATACCGCAGGACTTTATTATCTTCAGGAGCCAAGTGCCATGACTCCTGCAAGCCGCCTTGATATTACTCCAGGTGATTATGTTCTGGATCTATGTGCCGCTCCCGGTGGCAAAGCAACTGAACTTGGATCCAGACTTCAGGGAAAAGGGCTTCTGGTAGCCAATGATATCAGTAATTCACGGGCAAAAGCACTTCTTCGTAATCTGGAGCTTTTCGGTATTCCCAATTCCCTAGTGACCAACGAGGTTCCGAAACATCTGGCAGGATATTTTCCGGAATTTTTTGACAAAATTCTGGTGGATGCCCCCTGCTCCGGGGAAGGTATGTTCCGAAAAGACCCGGACGTAGCAAAGACCTGGGATGAGAGCCGTCCCGGATATTTCAGTAAGCTTCAGAAAGACATTATAGAACAGGCCATTTCCATGCTGAAACCCGGTGGTAAACTCATGTACTCCACTTGTACCTTCTCTCCTGAGGAAAATGAAGGTCTTATTTCGTATGTTCTGGAACATTTTCCTGAAATGGAACTGCTGGAAATGGAGGATTATGAAGGCTTTTCCAAAGGAAATCCAAAATGGGGGAACACAGATGCCCGGCTTACCAGGACACGGCGTATTTTCCCTCATCATATGGAAGGTGAAGGGCATTTTCTTGCTCTTCTTCAAAAAAAAGGAACTTTAGTGCCTTCCTCTTCCAGCCCTGTTTCCTGCCGTCTGAAAAAAGAAGACCAAAAACTTCTTGAAGAGTTTTTTTCTTCTCTCTCCCTGCCTTTTCACTCACAGGGAATAGAAGTACGCAATGGATTTGTTTACCGTCTTCCTGACGCTGATACGGGCTCTTTAAAGGGAATTAAATTTCTTCGTCATGGGCTTTTTCTGGGAGAATTAAAAAAGAACCGTTTCGAGCCGAGCCAGCCTTTTGCTATGGCTCTTAGAAATGTGCCTGCAGATGCCAAAATCTGCCTGGATCCTTTGGATTCTAGAATTTCCGCCTATCTGCGTGGTGAAAGCTTCTGTCTGGAAGAAGGAGAAACTCCTTGTACGAAGGGATGGAAGCTGATATGTGCTGGCCAGTACCCACTTGGATGGGGAAAGGCCGTGGGAAATACCTTAAAAAATAAATACCCTTCTGGATGGCGCCAGTCCTATTAGACTCCGCTTTTCCTCAGATAACAAAAAGGAAGCTGCTGCCTCACGGTTTTCACCGCATTGGCAGCAGCTTCGTTATTTTCTGTTATTCTGTTTTATCTCATTCTGTACCTTCCAGCGGTTCCTCCGCAAGTACCTGTTCATATTTCTCCAGAATAATGTTCTGTATTCTTTCACGGGTTGCAGAATTAATCGGATGAGCAATGTCTCTATATTCTCCGTCCGTTGCCTTACGGCTTGGCATAGCAATAAATAATCCCTTTTCTCCCTCGATCACCTTGATGTCATGTACTACAAATTCCTCATCAATGGTAATGGATACTACCGCCTTCATTTTTCCCTCTTTTGCTACGCATCTTACTCTTACATCTGTGATATTCATACAACCTTTCCCCTTTCATGCCTTTTGTAACCTTTACTGCCAGCTTATGCAGTCCTTCTTTCTGTCCGCTTTTCAAAGAACATAACGCTCGTTCTTTTCGATGACGACTTTGATGCCTTCTTCACTGCTATAGTAGGAGTTTGCTCTTATTGTATCCCGGCTTTCTACAATGCAGTTTTCAATATGTGTATTATCTCCAAGATATACATCATTCAATATAATAGAATTCTTTATCACACAATTATTTCCGACAAAAACTTTCTTGAACAATACAGAGTTTTCTACTTGTCCGTTAATAATACAGCCGCTGGATACCAGACTGTTTTTCACTGCTGCTCCTGGATTATATTTTGCCGGTGGTAAATCGTCAATCTTAGACTGTATTCCCGGATACTGACGGAAGAAATACTCTCTGATCTCCGGTTTCAGGAAATCCATATTTGTTTTATAATAGGATTCCACGGTTGAAATATTGCTCCAATATGTATTGATTTTATAACCGTAAATTCTTTTCAGATTTTTATAACGGATTAAAATATCCCTTACAAAATCATGTCTGTCTTCCTGTCCACATTTCTCAATCAGTTCAATCAGCTGTCTTCTTCTGATCACATAAATACCTGTAGAAATGGTATTGGACTGAGCCACCATAGGTTTCTCATCGAATTCTTCGATTCTGCAGTCCTCATTCATTTTCAAGCAACCAAACCTGGTAGCGTCCTCACCATGAATATCTGTACATACCACCGTGATATCTGCTCTCTTGGCAATATGATATTCTAGGACTTTATTATAATCCAGTTTGTATACACAATCTCCGGAAGCAATTACCACGTACGGTTCATGACTGGCCTTCAAAAATTCCAGATTCTGATAGATTGCATCTGCTGTTCCCTGATACCAGAAACTATTATCCGGTGTAATAGTAGGTGTGAAGGTATAAAGTCCCCCCTGTTTTCTTCCGAAATCCCACCATTTTGAAGAACTTAAATGTTCATTTAAGGATCTTGCATTATATTGTGTAAACACTGCCACTTTTTGAATATGGGAGTTTGACATATTACTAAGTGCAAAATCAATGCTTCGGTAGCTTCCCGCTATGGGCATCGCTGCAATGGCCCTTTTCTGTGATAACTCTCTCATTCTGTGATTATTGCCGCCGGCAAGAATAATACCTATTGCTCTCATTCTGTCTCACCTTCCTTGTTCAATGTTTCACCGCTTTCCAGAACACCGCCCGGATAATCTCCGGCACAGGTCTGTCCCACAATGGCTGTATTCTTTCCTATTGTTACATTAGACGGAATGACGGTATTTTCCCCAATCGTTACAAGTCCAAACGAATATACATCTGGTTTTTCCTTGTTTGGAATATCTTCACCTACCCCCATGACAACATTATCACCTACCGTTACATTCTCTGCGATAATGGACTTGTCTATAATATCATTCTCTCCTATCACAGTTTGTTTCATGACAATGGAGTCACGGACAACCGCACCTTTTTTTATAGTAACTCCGGCTCCGATTACAGAATTATGTACTTCTCCGTAAATCTCTGTACCTTCTCCTATAATGCTCCGCTCCACTACTGCATCTTCTGCTACATACTGAGGAGGAATAATATCACCTTTGGTATAAATCTTCCAGAATTCTTCATATAAATTAAACTCAGGAATAATATCAATCAATTCCATATTGGCTTCCCAGTAAGAACCAAGTGTACCTACATCTTTCCAATAACCATTATACTCATAAGCAAACAGCCTCTGTCCTTTTTCTCTGCAATATGGCAGGATATGTTTTCCGAAATCACAGCCTGACTGGTCTTTCAGTGCAATCAGTGCTTCTCTCAGAACAGGCCAGCTAAAGATGTAAATACCCATGGATGCAAGATTACTCTTTGGCTGTGCCGGTTTTTCTTCAAATTCTGTGATTCTTCCTGTTTCGTCTGTGATAGCCAGGCCAAATCTGGAGGCTTCCTCCCACGGCACCGGCATGCATGCTAAAGTAACATCTGCCTTATTTGCTTTGTGAAAATCCAGCATTACTTCATAGTCCATTTTATAAATATGGTCACCGCCCAAAATCAGGACATAGTCTGGATTAAAAGTCTCCATATATGCCAGATTCTGATAAATGGCATTTGCCGTTCCGGTGTACCATTCTGTATTGGTCTTTTTTTCATATGGGGGCAAAATGGATACCCCGCCTACATTTCTATCCAAATCCCAGGGAATACCGATACCGATATGGGTATTCAGCCTCAAAGGCTGATACTGTGTCAATACACCTACCGTATCTACACCTGAATTAATACAGTTGCTCAGTGGAAAATCAATGATTCTGTATTTTCCTCCGAAGGTTACCGCTGGTTTTGCGACTTTGGCTGTGAGAACTCCAAGCCTGCTGCCCTGTCCGCCGGCCAGCAACATTGCAATCATTTCCTTCTTTATCATGCCCATCACCTCTTGTATAATCTATGGTTTTTTCATTATAACATACCGCCTCAAAAAAGTGAACATTTTAAACAATTTTTTTCGACATTTTACAAGTTTTTGTGACATTTTACCTGTTTTTTACGATTCCAGCGGTATTTTATCAAGAAAGGGTTTCCATTTTCTGCAATGTTGGGTATAATTTAATAGTAGCAGAAAGACTTGAACTGCATAATATACAGCTCAGATATTGTATTTACCTAAAATATAGAAAGGATTCTGTCATATGTACCAGATTGATTTTCATAAACCATTACACATTCATTTCATTGGCATCGGAGGAATCAGCATGAGCGGACTTGCTGAAATCCTTCTTGGGGAAGACTTCCCTGTGTCCGGCTCTGATTCCAGGGAGTCAGCACTCACCAGACAATTAGAGGAACAAGGTGCCAAAATTTATATCGGCCAGAGAGCCTCCAATATTACAGATGATGTAGAGCTTGTTGTCTACACAGCAGCCATTCACCCTGACAATCCAGAGTATGCCTGTGCCAAAGAAAAAAATATTCCTATGCTTACCAGAGCTGAACTTTTAGGACAGATTATGAAAAATTATCAGCTTCCAATCGCCGTGTCCGGAACTCATGGAAAAACCACCACAACTTCCATGATTTCACACATCCTTCTGGAAGCAGAGACTGACCCTACCATTTCCGTAGGAGGAATCCTTCCTGCGATTCACGGAAACATCCGTGTGGGACAGTCTGAAACCTTTATTACCGAGGCTTGTGAATACACCAACAGCTTTTTAAGCTTTTTCCCAAAGATCAGCATTATTCTGAATATTGATGCAGATCACCTTGATTTCTTCAAGGATTTAGAGGATATCCGCCATTCCTTCCGGCGGTTTGCCTGCCTGCTTCCTTCAGACGGAACTCTGATTATCAATAAAGATATTCCTGACTCTGAAGAAATCACCAAGGATTTGCCCTGTGAAGTGATTACCTATTCTCTGGAGCAGGATGCAGACTACTGTGCCGCAAACATTGTCTTCGATGAATTTGCACATGCATCTTTTGACTGTATCAGAAAAGGAGAAAATATTGGCAGATTTACTCTGTCCGTTCCAGGTATGCACAATGTATCCAATGCATTGTCTGCTATTGCTCTTGCTGAAAAAGTGGGCATTGACCTGGAAACAGTACAAAAGGGCCTGCTGCATTTTGGCGGAACAGACCGCCGTTTCCAGTACAAAGGCAAGGTAGGAGGCGTGACTGTCATTGATGATTATGCCCACCATCCTACTGAGATTGAGGCAACCTTGAAAACTGCCGCAAATTATCCTCATAAGACTACCTGGTGTGTGTTCCAGCCTCACACTTATACCCGCACCAAAGCTCTGATGCAGGAATTTGCCCAGGCATTGTCCCTGGCTGACAAGGTCATACTGGCTGACATTTATGCTGCCAGAGAAACCGACAATCTGGGAATTTCCTCTGCGGATTTGAGGGATTTACTCATAGAAAAAGGGGTAGATACCTATTATTTCCCTACCTTTGATGAGATTGAAGCATTTTTATTAGAAAATTGTATCCACGGAGATGTGTTGATAACTATGGGTGCCGGAGATGTGTATAAAATCGGCGAAAACCTCTTAGGAATGTAAAGTTATCCACACTATCCACCAAACCATCCACATGTTCTCTCCACTGAGCATGTGGATTTTTTTCATCTTATAAAGTTTACATAATACGACAGCATTTGTTTTAAAAAACCGCTATTTTCCTTATTATTTCTACAATTTCAGGTTTCCCATAAATAGTAGTCCACTTTTTTATCCACATTATCCACATTTCCCACAGCATCTTCTGTTCACTTTGTGGATTTCGCTGTCGAAAAAAAATCAGGTTCTCTTTTCAGATATTCTGTGCTATACTGAGGTTGATTCAAGAGAAAGAAAATAATGATGTAAAGGATGTTTGAAATGGGGCAGTTTGAAGTATATAATAGCTTTCCCGGAGATTTCACTTTCATCTCCAACCATTTCCTGGATTGCTATATGCCTTCCGCAAATGGTGAATTTGTAAAAATTTATCTCTATCTGCTAAGGCACGCCTGTCAGGAGAAAACCCGTCTGGAGCTTTCCTCTATTGCAGACGTTTTTAATTGCACGGAAGCTGATATTCAAAGAGCACTGCGCTATTGGAAAAAAACAGGGATTCTGGATGTGGTTTTTGACACCAGCGGAAATCTGAACAAAGTAGTCTTCTATCCTGTGCAGCCTTCCTCTTCTGTCTCTGATTATGACAGAGACCGTTTCCGGGAAGCAGCCGCCAGCAGAATACCAACCGCTGAAAAAGAAACACCGCCAACTCCTGGACTTACCCCTGACAAAATCAGGGAACTGAAGGGCAATGACGAGGTGCGGCAGTTGTTGTTCATTGCAGAACAGTATCTTGGAAAGACTTTGACACCTACGGATATGGAAACCCTGCTTTATCTCTATGATGAGGTGGGACTTTCTGGGGAACTGATGGAGTATCTCATTGAATACTGTGTTTCCAAGGGCAGTACCAGTATGGCCTATATCAAAAAAGTAGGGCTTGCCTGGGCTGAACAGAAAATTGCCACGGTCAATCAGGCAAAAGAAGAGACGAACCTTTACAACCGGAATTATTTTACGATATTAAGGGCTTTTGGAATCAAAAACCGAAATCCTCTGGAGAAAGAAATCCAATATATGAATCTCTGGATGAACCAGTATGGCTTTACCTTAGATATCATATCAGAAGCCTGCAGCAGAACCGTGCTCTCTACAGGTAAGGCAAGTTTTTCTTATGCTGACAGCATTCTGGAAAACTGGTTCAAAAAAGGTGTTCATCATCTGTCAGATGTGGATTCCCTAGATAAGAATTTCCAGCAGAGAAAAGCTGCAAAGGCTGCAAAGGATAATGAATCCAGGCCAAAACCCGCAGCAGCCCAAAACAAATTCAACAATTTCCATCAACGGAATTACAATATGGCAGAGTTGGAAAAACAGCTTCTTGGAAAAAAATAGGTAAGGAGACAAACCGTGCCACTAAAAAATTTTCAATATGATGCGCTGATGCGCAATTACAATCAAAAACAGTTTTTACACAAACACCAGCAGGACCAATGTATCCACAAGGCAGAGACAGAGATTCCAAGACTGGCAGAAATCCGTCAGGAAATTGCTGCTTTAGGACTTCAGAAAGCCCGGCTGGTTCTTGGTGCGTCTAAGGGTGAGGACTTTGATTTATCCGGAAAAATCAGCCTTTTATCCAAAGAAAGGGCACAGCTTCTAAAAGACCATGGCTATCCACCGGATTATCTGGAGCTCCACTATGACTGCCCGCTCTGTAAGGATACTGGTTTCATCCTCACAGAAAATCAGGAGACCACAGAAGTGGAAAAATGTCCCTGTTTCCGGAAAGCCGCAGTGGATTTATTATATACCCAGTCCAATATCCGGGATATACTGGAATCAGAAAACTTCCAGCATTTTTCCTTTGACTACTATTCCCCAGAATTTCTGGATGAATCCAGCGGCATCACAGCACTGGAATCTGCCCAGAATGCAGTGGAAAAATCCTGGAATTTTATTCACAATTTCGGCAGTGAAAAGGATAATCTGCTGATCTATGGTGATACTGGTGTTGGAAAAACCTTTCTTACCCACTGTATCGCAAAGGAGCTTCTGGATCTTTCGTATTTTGTATTGTATTTTACAGCATTCGATTTCTTTGATCTGCTGTCCAGAAATACCTTTCAAAAAGATGCAGAATCTGCTGACATGGCCTCTTTTATTTATGAATGCGATCTGTTGATTATTGATGATTTAGGCACAGAGCTCACCAATAGTTTTATTTCATCCCAGCTATTTTGCTGTATCAATGAAAGAATTTTAAACCAAAAAGCAACCATCATTTCTACCAACCTGACCATGGAAGATTTTCTGAACACATATTCCGAAAGAACATTTTCCAGGGTAACCAGCAATTACACCATGCTGAAACTGGTTGGTAATGATATAAGAATTCAAAAAAAACTTTTAGGAGGAAAAGAAAAATGGCATCATCATCCACAAACAATTTAAACACTCTTCCTGTAGGGCGACTGGGTATTATCCCTCTGAAGAGCTGCAAGGACATGGGTCAGAAAGTAAATGACTATATTGTCAAATGGAGAAAGGAACGTGACCACGACGAAAAAGATTCTCTGAAATTTGAAGGTTATGAGCGTGACTCTTACCTGATTGATTCAAAAGCTCCCCGCTTTGGCTCAGGAGAAGCGAAAGGGATTCTTGGCGAATCTGTCCGGGGTGATGACCTTTATATCATGGTGGATGTCTGCAATTATTCTATGACTTATACCGTATGCGGACAGACCAACCACATGTCCCCTGACGATCATTTTCAGGATTTGAAACGTATTATTGCGGCTGTAGGAGGAAAAGCCAGAAGAGTAAATGTTATCATGCCATTCTTATACGAAAGCCGCCAGCATAAGAGAACCGGAAGAGAATCTCTTGACTGTGCCCTGGCACTTCAGGAACTGACCCGCATGGGTGTTGACAATATCCTTACCTTCGATGCCCATGACCCAAGAGTACAGAATGCAATTCCACTTCACGGTTTTGAGACCGTACAGCCTGCTTATCAGTTCATCAAGGGATTGTTTAAAGCAGAACCTGACCTGGCAATTGACAGCGATCATCTCATGATCATCAGCCCGGATGCAGGCGGAACAGGACGTGCTATTTATCTGGCCAACGTTCTTGGTGTCGATATGGGTATGTTCTACAAACGACGTGATTATTCTACCATCATTAACGGAAGAAATCCTATTGTTGCCCATGAATTCCTGGGTGCTGATGTAAAAGGCAAAAACATGATCATCATTGACGATATGATTTCCTCCGGTGACAGTATGCTGGAAGTTGCTGCTCTTCTGAAAAAACGTGGTGCTGCCAAAATTTTCATGTGCTCCACCTTCGGTTTATTCACAAATGGACTGGAACGTTTTGATAAAGCATACGCAGAAGGCAGCTTCGATAGACTGCTCACTACAAACCTGGTATATCAGCCGGAAGAATTACTGGCAAAACCATATTATGTAAACTGTGATATGAGCAAATATATTGCACTGATCATTGATACCCTGAACCACGACGGTTCCATCAGCACACTGCTGAATCCAGTGGAAAGAATCAATAAACTGGTGCAGAAGCATAATAAGGCTTTGGCAGAGAAATAACTATAGAAAATGAGCCTGCAGCACGAATATTCATGCCGCAGGCTCATATACATCATACCTTTCTTTATTTCTCTTCTCTTAATTTATTTTTTATCCTGTCATCCATTTTCTTTGCCTGTTTTTTATAATACAGGGAAAATCCAAACCACAAGGCAAATGCTGTCACAATTTCTGCTGCAACTACAGCAACACATCCTTTGATACCCAAAGATGCAGGAATCCATCCCACCACAAAAGATGTCACTAGACATATGGCACAGCCAATTCCCATATGAATCACGATTTTCATTACATAAGGAAGATTGGGACTCTCATATACAATTCCGGGAATGGAAAAACCTAATCCTACGACAATTGCTCCCAGCACCATTTTTGTATAGGTATAATTTATTAAAATATAATCACCGCCATTGAAAAGATTCCAAATCACACCAAACAGTGAAAAAAAGACCAGGGCAGTGCTTACACCTTTTATTGACAGATGAATCAATTTTTTCATACAAACCTCCTTATAATCCCAAATATTTCTTTAAATCCGGAAGATACTTCCTGGACACATAATCTTTACAGCCATTTTTCATGATTAACAACATCATCCCTCCGAAAGATGCTTCCATTCCTTCTATGTATTTCAAATTTATCAAGGTCGTCTTTGAGATTTTCATAAAATTGGGTTTTAATGCTTTCTCTAACTCACACAACCGTTTTTTGCTCACATAGCTTTTCTCTTTCCCATACAGGACTGTTTTTTCATTTTCAATTCTGATTAAATAAATATCGTCTCCTTTTAGTATCATTGTCCTGTCATTATGAACAGCCGTAATAATATCATTGGCTGACTCCAGCATAGAAACAATCTTTTGTGTTTCCTCATCAATCTGGTTTGTATAGATGACCGCATAGGGTTTCTCCAGGTTTTTTATGATTTTTATTTCAACATCCATACTATAATTTTTCCTTTTATTATTGATATTTCTACTCTTTTTAAGTATATGATTCTCAAAATAAGATTTCAAGCTCACATAGAAATAATTTGAGATGCATGTTTTAGTCTGTCCTGATCATCCTCATGTGAAACAAGAATAATCCCTTTTCCTTCTCCTATCTTTTCGTCAATCACTTCCCAAATTATATTTTTCTTCATTGTATCTAAAAATGCAAAGGGTTCATCCAAAATATACCATTCCCTATCTATTGACATAAGAATAAGAATGTATATCAACTTCCGTTCTCCTCCCGACAACATTCCCCATTGCTTTTTCAGTAGTTTTTTTACATTGTCTACGCTTCGATTTTCCTGTGTAAATCTTTCTATAAACTGTTCAAACATGTTTACTTCTCTGATATTCCCTTCCATTCTATAAACAAATTTCAAGAAATCTTCACACAAAAGCCTATCCGAAAAAAAGATACTTTGATTAATATAAAGAATGCTTTCATTTCCTCTAATCACAGCTTTCTTATCTTTTCGTATTCCAGATATATAATCTAACATCAAAGTCTTTCCTGTTCCATTGTTACCTTTCAGATAATTCAATCCACGTTTTATACACAGATTTACATGTTTCTCAATATAAGGCAATTGTAAGTTTTTAATATAGATATCTTTATCCATAATATTTTTTATCTCCTTTCATTAGAATTAGGCTCAAAACGCAAAATACTGATTCCACCCAAGACAAAAGATAAAACTACAAAAACACAATAAAAGGGATGATATATGTTTAATTTTGTATCTCTGCCTACCATCAAAAACATTCCGAACATAACAATTGTAAAAATTGTTCTGATGGAATTTACATGAAGTTTCTTTAATAAAGTCACCCCATATCCCAAAAAGGCAAACGGTATGCACAAAACAATGGTTTCAAAACTATATACCATTAAATGAGGAATTGAAAACTGCTTAAAAATTCCCACTACAATATCAAACAGATATATACTTATCACCGAGAAAATAATCTGTGTTACCAAATTCCCCAGGAAAAATGCAGTTGGAGAATAAGAGATGGAAAAAATTGTCCTTAAACAACCAGATTCCTTTAATTCCAAAGCATACACGCCTATTCCGTAAATAAAAGAACATAAAGACATATATACCCACCATGGTGTTAAATCTTTTTCGGTTTTAATATTATGAAAATTCATCATGAACATAACCATAGGCAATAAAATCGACCATACAAAAGGAATTTTGTCTTTCAATAGAGATTTCATATTCAAGATTGTGTATGCTAAAATTTTGCTATACATTGTAATTCCCCTTTCTTACTTTGATAAATATATCTATATTTTATAATTCATATACTATACCAATTCCTATCCCCTCGTCTCACAAATTCTGGCAAGTGGTAAAAAAATCCATGTAACTTGCATGATTATTTACTCCTAATACTTTCTATATCGAAAACATATTTTAGGTGAATTGAAAAAGTAAATTCCGCTTTGCAAGATTAAATTCCACTTTGAAAAGA